>JAFSUH010000053.1 GCA_017445365.1 Kiritimatiellia bacterium
CTTCAGGTTGCGGCATCCCATGAACATGCCATTTCCGATTTTTTCCATCTTGCCGCCCAGCGTGACCGACGAAAGGTGCGTGCAATCGCTGAACGGCCCCGGACCGGTTCCCGAATAAGCATGGAGATTCCAATCGTTCGTGACATTGCCCAGAATCGTCGCATCCGTCAGGCTTTCGCATCCGTAAAATGCGTATTCTTCGAGGTTTTTCACGCTGTCGGGAACCGTCACGCCCGCAAGCCCGGTGCAACCGGAAAACGCATAAGCCCCGATGCTCGTCACGCTGTCGGGAATCGTCACGCTCGTCAACATGGAAAACCCGGAAAAAGCGTCTTGCCCGATGCTCGTCACGGGACAACCACCAAGCGTGGAGGGAATCGCCAAAGCTCCTGTCGTCGGATCGGCACCTGCCACCGTGGCATTGCCCCCGGAGACGCTGTAGGTCCACGTGATGCCGTCCACGACTTGCGTTGCCGCCCATGCCGAACTTGCCCCGAAGGCAATGCACATTGCCACCGCCAGCAAGACCGTTGCCCTTTTCGCCCAGTTGCGCTTTTTCATGTTTGGTGGCTCCTCGTCCCCGGGGTGGGCGGGAAGGCCTTGGGGACAAGAAAGAAGCCTCTCCGCTGACTCTCCCAAGAGGCTCTAGACTGCCCAACATGAAAATCAGGGCGAGGCACGCCAAACGGCGTTTCTCGCAACCCTTCGTTCATGTTGAAATTGTCTAGATTTCTTGGGAACGAAAGACTTGCGAATGCAAATCAGTTGAAATGTCGCCCCGCTTTTCCGGGTTTCCCCGCCAAACAGGACAGTGTGGATTGTGCCCGTTCCCCCTCTCCCCCGCAATGCCCAAAATTCCCGCTTTTGGGGATGCGCCATCTTGACGCATTGATTCCCAAGGTGATGCCGGATGTGGGTGGGAGCCGCTTTGCCCCAAGAAGCAAGCTTCCCGGGGGCCCCGCTGGCGCGGGAGAGCGAGCCGCCACGCTTGCGTCGGACGTTTTCGGTTGACCGGCAAACCGGAAGACCGGGTGACCGGGTTGGAAACGGGCGGATTCCCAAAGGGAAAAACACGCGCTTGTCCTTTCCTCCGGGAACCCCGCGGGTTCAATCCGACGGCAATCGGTGGCAATCGATGGCCTTCGATGGCAATCGAAACGCCCGGGGGCACCCAGCCCGCCTGCATCCCCCCGCCAGGGCGTCATCTCCCCAAAAAAGAAAGAGCGCGGCAAGACTTGGGGCCCCCAAGGAGCTTGCTTCTTGGGGCTTGTCGCATCCCGAAACTGTGTCTCTGCGGAAAGTTCTTTGCGCCTTTTGCGGACTTGGCGTGAGGGTTTTCCCCACGGACACGCGGCTGGAAGCCGCATCCCCCGAAATCCTGTCCATCCTGTAAATCCTGTCGAAAACTCTCTGTGGCACGGTGCCTCTGCGTGAGATTTCCTTGTGTTCTTTGTGGCTGTCACTTTTCAATGTCCGCGAAGCGGGGTTCCATGGCTTCCCGTGTCTCATTCCCTCCGGCTCTTTTTCCCTGCGGGAAACGCGGGAAACGCGGTGAACGCCATCCTTGCGGCGGGAGCGGATTTGGACGATAACAGGGGCATGACAACCGCCATCGATACCGACAAAGCCCTCGCAGTCGCGACGGAAGCCGTCCGCCGCGCGGGCAAAATCCTGCTCGACCTGAGCGACACCTCCCTCCGCGTCCTCTCCGAGACCGGCCACGACATCAAGCTCGAAGCCGACCGGAAGAGCGAAGACGCCATCCTCCAATTTCTCGCGGCGGAAATGCCCCTCCCCGTCCTGACGGAGGAAAGCGGCGAGCACGGCATCGCGGAAGACACCCGCGCGATGTGGGTGGTCGACCCCCTCGACGGCACGTTCAACTACGCCCGCCGCCTGCCGCTCTGCTGCTCCTGCGTGGGGCTCTGGGCCGACGGCGCGCCGCGGGTGGGCGCGGTGTACAACTTTTTCACGGACGAGCTTTTCACCGGCATCGCGGGCCGCGGCGCGTGGCTCAACGGCCGGCCCATCCGCGCGAGCGGCATCCGCGAAGTCGCCCGCGCGGCCCTCGCGACGGGCTTTCCGACATACGCGGACCACTCCGACAAGGCCCTGCGGGACTTTTTCGAGCGCGTCAAATCGTTCAAGAAAATCCGCATGATCGGCACGGCCGCGCTGGCCGGGGTCTTCGCCGCGTGCGGGCGGGTGGATGCGTACCGCGAAAAGGACATCTGGCTCTGGGACGTGGCCGCCGCGGCCGCCGTCGCCGCCGGGGCGGGGGCGAAAGTCTCCGTCCGGCCGGGGACCGTCGGCAAATGGTCGCGCGAAGTCATTTTCGCCTCGTCGGACGAAGTTTTCGCCGCCCTCGCGGACTAGACGTGTCCCCTCCCCTTCCGCTCTGCGACGCGCACTGCCACTTGGCCGACGCGCGTTTCGCGGCGGATTTGCCGGAGGTCATTGCCCGCGCCCGCGCGGCGGGCGTGGTTGCCATCCACGCCGTCGCGGCGGAAGAAGCCGATTGGGAGGCGTTGCGCGTCCTCGGGGAGAAGTACCCGGACTTCCTCGCCATTTCGTTCGGCATGCATCCGTGGTTCGTTGCCGGCGCGGCGGCGGGCTGGGAAAAGCGCCTGCGCCGGTTGCTCGCAAGCGGGCCGTACGGCGTCGGGGAAACCGGACTCGACGGCAAGATTCCCGGCGGCGTGACGCAAGCACAACGGGACGCCTTCCGTTGCCAGCTCGACTTGGCGGAAGAGTTTTCGCGCCCCGTGAGCGTCCACCTGCGCGGGGCTTGGGACGAGGCGTGGAAAATCCTTTGCGAACGTGACAACGCGCGCTCGCTCGTGCTGCTCCACTCCTTTTCCGGCCCCGCCGCGTGGTTGCCGGAACTGGAACGCCACAATCTCTTCGTCTCTTTCGGCGGCGCCCCGACGCGCCCCAACGCGCGCAAGCCCTTGGCGCTCGCGGCGGCGGCCCCGGCGGGGCGGGTGCTTCTCGAAAGCGACGCCCCCGACCAAACGCCGTGGCCCCATTGCCGGGAGAAAACCCGCAACGAGCCCGCGTTCCTGGGTGAAATCGCGTCGGCCCTGGCCGCCGCACGGGGCGAAACGCCCGCGCAAACCGCCGCGGAAACCGCGACCGCCTACCGTGCGTTCACGGCGGGCGCGCGGCGTGCGCCGCCCGCTTGACTTCCCCCCGCGGGCGCGGCATTATCCCGCCCTCGTTTCCGGGCGTTTAGCT
This sequence comes from Kiritimatiellia bacterium, assembly GCA_017445365.1. Taxonomy (GTDB): domain Bacteria; phylum Verrucomicrobiota; class Kiritimatiellia; order CAIQIC01; family Lenti-01; genus RGIG3480. Next base: position 3,238 of record JAFSUH010000053.1, read on the forward strand.
CAGTTGGTTAGAGCGCTTCTTTCACACGGAAGAGGTCACTGGTTCGAGTCCAGTAACGCCCACCATCTTTCCGGTTCCTTGGTTCGCCAAGGTCTTTTTTTTGCCCCGGCGAGATTGCTTCCGCCGCGGGCGGGGACAAGCGCTGGAACCGCCGGTTCCGGGCGGATTCCGTGCCGCCGGAGGCGTTCCGCACGGCGGGACGTTCCAACGCCGCATGCCGCGTCGAAACGTTTTACCTTGCGCACCGCAAGGGGCGAAGCGTATTTTCCGCGGCCGTGCAAAGAACCTCTTCCCCCCTCTTCATCGCCAAGATCGCCTCGGGCCTCGTCATCGACCACCTGACCCCCGGTACCGGCGTGGAACTCCTCCGCGTCCTCCACCGCCAGCCCGAGCTTTCCGACATTCCCATGACCCTCGGCGTCGGGTACCCCTCGACGCGCATGGGCCGCAAGGACCTCCTCAAAATCCAGTGCGACGCCCTCCCCCCGCGCCTGATGCCGCTCCTCTCCCTCCTCTCCCCCGGCGCCACCGTCAAGCGCATCCGGGACTACGTCACGCAGGACCGCGTCGTCGTGACCGCGCCGGACCTCCTCGAGCACGTCGCCCGCTGCCCCAACCCGGTTTGCATCACCAACGCCGAGCCGGGCCTCGAAACGCGCTTCCGCCGCCTCCCCGGCGACGGCCCCGCGCGCTACCGCTGCCACTACTGCGAGCGCATCGCGCTTCTGAGCGAACTCACCCCCGCCGCAGGTGCCTGATGCCCTCCCTCGCGACAACCCTCGGTCCCCTGCGCCTCCCCTCCCCCTTCGTCCTCGCGAGCGGGATTCTCGGCACGTACGAAGCAAGCCTCCTCCGCGTCGCCGCCGCGGGCGCGGGCGCCGTCACCACCAAGTCCTGCTCCCTCGCCCCGCGCGCGGGCCATCCGACGCCGTGCGTCCTCCCGTGGCGCGGCGGGTTCATCAACGCGGTGGGCCTTTCCAACCCCGGCGTCGCCGAAGAGGCCAAGGTCGTCCGCGCTTTCAAAGCCTCGTGCCGGACGCCCCTGATCGCCTCGGTGTTCGGCGCGACGCCGGAGGAGTTCGCCCAGCTTGCCGCCGCGATGGCGGACGCGGGCGCGGACGCGGTGGAACTCAACGTATCCTGCCCCAACGTGCAGAGCGAATTCGGCACCCCCTTCGCCGCGGACGCGGCGGCCTTGAAGCGCGTGACCGCGGCGGCGAAAAAGGCCCTCGCGCACAGCGGGACGCCGCTTGCGGTCAAGCTCTCGCTCCAATGCGCCTCCATCGGCGAGATGGCCCGCGTGGTCGAAGGCGAAGGCGCCGACTGGGTGGTCGCCATCAACACCGTGGGCCCGGGCATGGTCATCGACCCGGAAACGGGCCGGCCCGTCCTCTCCAACAAGCGCGGCGGCGTGTCCGGGACGGCGATCCTGCCGCTTGCGGTGCGCGCGGTCTACGACATCCGCGAAGCCTGCCCGCACCTGCCGATTCTTGCGACCGGCGGGGCGAGCCGCTTGGAAGACGTCTTGCAGCATTTCGCCGCCGGGGCGGGCGCCGTCGCCATCGGTAGCGCCGTGGCCGACGAAGGCCCCGCCATCTTCACCCGCCTCGCGAAGGAACTGGAAGAAGAGCTTTCCCGCCGCGGCCTCGGCAACATCGCCCCTCTCGTCGGACGCGCCCACGCATGAAAGGGAGCCGCATGGAAACTCCCCGCGAGATGCACGTCGTCCGCGTGCTTGCCGTCCGCCGCGAAAACCCTTCGACGGTGTCGCTGGTCCTGCCGAAAACCTTCGAAGCCGCGCCGGGGCGGTTCGTCATGGTCTGGGACGTCGGCGGGGCGGAAAAGCCCTTCGGCGTGTCAAGGCAAACCGCGACCGAAACCTGCGTCACCATCCGCGCGGTGGGGCCGACGAGCGAAAGCCTCACGCGCTTGCAACCGGGCGACGCCGTCGGCATCCGCGGTCCGTTCGGAACGGGCTTCGCGCTCGCGGAAAACGCCCTTCTCGTCGCGGGCGGCGTCGGGGCGGCGCCGTTGCGCTTCCTTGCGGAAACGCTCCGGCAAAAAAACATGGCCCACAAATGGCTCGTCGGGGCGAAGACCGCGGACGAACTCTGCTTCGCGGCGGACGCGGACGGGATTGCCACCGACGACGGAAGCCGCGGGGAAGCGGGAAGCGTCGTCGCCCTCGCGGCAAAGGAACTCGCGCGCGGCCATTACGCCATCCTCCAGGCCTGCGGGCCGAAGGGAATGCTCCGCGCGGTGAAGGCGCTCGCGGAACAGGCGGGCATCCCCGCGGAACTCTCCGTGGAGCGCATCATGCGCTGCGGCGTGGGACTCTGCGGCTCGTGCGCCCTGGACGACGGCCGCTGCGCCTGCCGCGAAGGCCCCGTCCTCCGCTTCGGCTGACCCCCGCCGCCCTTCGGGCGGACGCGCCCTTTTTTCCCGCGCGCGGGGATTGGCAAAGCCCCCCGCCGGGGGTAGGATGGGGTCATGGACTCCCCCATCCGAATCCTTGCCGCCGGCAGTTTCACCGCCCGCGCCTCCCGCCGCCTCCGCCAGACGCTTTCCTTCTTCCTCCGCGTCCGCTCCGGCGGATTCGGCAAACGCGTTTTCGTCCACTTCCGCGGCGAAACCATCCCCTGGCAGGTCGTCGAGGCCGTCTTTGCCGAAGACGCCGGCGACGGCTCCGAGCGCTGGGTCGCCTCCGCTTCCTTCACCGCGTCCGAAGCCTCGCCCCTGCCCGGCGACATCTCCTTCGCCGCCGAACTTTCCGAAAACGGCTTCCACGCCTGGGACAACAATTTCGCCCGCAACCACTTCCTCCCCGCCGACGGCGGCTACGCGCTCTTCGACGACGAGGTTTCCCTCCTCGTCCTCCCCCAGCCCGCGCCCCTGAGCCGCGGCGAACGCGCCCTGCACCTGGAAATCCTCGCCCGCGAGTCCGCCGGCATTTCCTCCGTCCGTCTCCACTGGACGCGCGACCGCTGGGCCACCTCCGCCGTCGTCCCCGCCCGCGACCTGCGCCTCCACGCCTTCCGCCACCACTTCTCCGCCGCGCCCAATCCCAACCGCCACGGCGTGCGCGTCTTTTCCGCGCGCGTGCCCGTCTTCGACGCCTACCGCGTCGAATTCGCCGCCGAAGCCCGGGATTTCCTCGACCGCACCCGCCCCGAAAGCGCCTTCTACGGCAACCACCGCGCCGAGCGCCGCACCCTCCGCGCGATGACGCTCAACCTCCACACTTGGCAGGAGGAAAACCAGCTCGAAAAGTTCGCCACCGTCGCGCGGGCCATCCGCGACGAGGCGATCGACATCGTCTGCTTCCAGGAGGCGGCCGAAAACTGGAACGGCGGGGCGGGCGACTGGGAGAGCAACGCGGCGAACATCGTCAACCGCCAGCTCCCCGAGCCGTACCACCTGCACTACGACTTCTCGCACATCGGCTTCGACCGCTACCGCGAGGGCCTCGCCATCCTCTCGCGCTTCCCGTTCCGCTACACCGATTCGGGGTACGTCTCCGAAAACACCTCCATCCACTCCATCGACTCGCGCCGCGTGGTGATGGCGCAGCTGGCCGTCCCCTTCGTGGGCCCGGTCAACGTGTTTTCCGCGCACCTCTCCTGGCCGAGCGGCGGGTTTTCCGGGCAGTTCGCCCGCCTGCGCGACTGGGCGAAGGCGAAGGCTTCGCCGGACGTGGCCGCCACCATCCTGTGCGGCGACTTCAACATCGCCTGCGAGAGCGGTTCGTTCAAGGAAATCGTCGACGGCGGCGGGTTCGAGGAGCAGATCCTCAAGTGTTTCCGCCCGGACGCCTTCGACGCGATCTTCCGCCGCGGCGCCGATTCCCGCGAGGTGCTGCGCGGCGACGGGCGGATCGACTACATCTGGCTCGCCGAGCCCTCCGCCCTCGAAGCGGTCGGCGCGGAAGAACTTTTCACGCCCGCCCGCTACGGGCGCGTCTCCGACCACACCGGCTACCGGGTGGAATTCACGATGAAGTAGGCAAGGAGTCGCCATCATGGCATTCGCAGAAGATTTCGCCGTTCCCGTTTCCGCCGAACTCGGCCCGTCGTACCCGCGGCGCAACGACTTGGGGGAGCTGTTCTACCTGCGCTGGGCGCGCATCCGCTTTTCGGTGAACCGCGCGCCGGACGTCAACGTCAAGGCCGTCGTCTCGGTCTGGCACGAGGACGGCACGCGCGACCGGTACGTCTGCCACACCGACCCGTACGACGCGACGAGCCGCTCGCACATGCGCCGGACCCGCGACATCTTCATCCACCCGGCGAGCCGCGACCAGGGGCGGACGACGTGCGTGAAGTTCTCGTACATCGTCCACGCCGACGGGCATTCGCACCCGAGTCGCCTCGAATACATCGCCTTCGACGGGTACGAGTTCGACAACCCCGACGCGCACGGGCGGGGCATCGACGCGACGTACGCGACACCGAACGACTACCGCACCTTCGAGATGGACGGCGCGCAGCTGCAGCGCGACGTGGACTGGATGAACCACCACGTCGAAAGCCTCGGCGTCATCGCCAAGTTCACCAAGGGCCAGGCGTACCACCCGTACCACCCGAAGCGGTACATCCACGACATGCTCGACACCATGATCTGGCGGCGGGAACACGAGCCGGGGACCAACTGCGCGGTGCGCGTCTGCGTCGACTGCGTGGACGACCGCGATTTCGTGAACCACTTGCTTTACGCGTACTCCAAGGGCGTCCCCGTCCAGGTAATCACCGACTGGCGCAAGATGACCTTGACCAACGAGCCGACGTACCTCGCCTTGAAGCGGAGCGGCATCGAGCTTTTGGGCGAAGTCTGCACGACCAACGACCCGATTGCCGAAGTGGCGACGGACATGCACAACAAGTTCATCACCTTCGGCGACGAGGACGCCATCGTCGGGAGCTTCAACATCACCTTCGACCGCTGGGGCTGCAACTGGGAAAGCGGCATGACCTTCCGCTCGCGCGGCATCGTGCGGTTGCTCAACAACATCTTCGAGTCGGTGAGAGGCGGCGTCATCCAGGGCTACGGCATCGACCCGATGAGCCCGTTCAACCTGCTCTACACCTTCGGCGTGACCCGCACGCTCGAAGGCAAGCTCTACCGGCCGCACCACGCGATCCTCTCGGAAATCAACCGCGCGAAGCACTCGATCGAGCTGTGCCTGTTTTTGATCGGCGAACTGCGCGGGGAGTACGGGGAAAGCGTGATCGACGCGTTGATTGCCGCGCGCAACCGCGGCGTGTACGTGCGGGTGATCCTGAACGGGCACCTCGCCTGGGAGGGGGAAGTCGGCCGGGCGCGGACGTGGGACGAGGAGATGCACCGGACGCTGCTGCCGGCGGTCCGCCGCCTGCGGGACGCAGGGGTGCCGACGGCGTTGGTGTACGGCGTGCACGACCGGGACGTGCCGTACTCGCCGATCCACTCGAAGCAGTGCGTGATCGACGGGCAGATCGTGCTGGACGGGAGCTTCAACTGGTACAACACCTCGATTCTCTCGCACGACATGATGATCGTCCTCAACCACCACGACATCGCGCAGCTGTATCTGGAAGAAGCCCGGCAGATCCTCTCCTCCTTCCGCGTCGTGTGGCTCACGGATCCCGCGTGATGCCCGCGCCGAAGCGCGGGAATAGGGAAAGCAAGAAGGAAGAAGTGCGGATGCGGCGCGAAGCGCCGCTTTCGGAGCTCGCTGTGAAACCCCAAGAAGCAAAGCTTCCCGGGGACCCCACACCCGCCGCGCCATGGAGGGGAGAACGAAAAGCTCACGCGGAGGCGCGGCGCCGCGGAGAGTGAAAAACGGAGCGTGAAAAGGGAAGCGTGCCGGATTTCCCGTTTTGCCAATGTTTGGCAAAAACGGGTCGAATTTGCCAAAGATTGGCAAAAACACCCGCCGCGCGGTTTTCAAGTTTTGCCAACCATTGGCAAAATTGCATGAAATTTGCCAAACATTGGCAAATCGGGCTTGGGCGCGGGATCGGGGCTATTCCGGCAAGGACACGCCCACGCGGAAGAAGCGGTAGCCGTCGGCTTCGGGGGCGGGATTGTCCGTCACGTCGGCCCATTCCTCCGCCTCATCCGACAGGTCATTCTTCGCTTCCACGGTGTACGTGCGGCCTTCCACGCCTTCCGGATCGGAGGAGACCACCGGCTTGCCGTCCACGATGGCAAGCTCCGCCGTGAACTCCCGCCCCGCGTTCTCCGGGTCCAGTCCGGCCACATAGCACTCCCACACCGTGTTGACGCCGTTGGCCGCTTTCGCCTTGGCCGCGGCTTCGTAATCGCCGCCGTTCGCGGCCACGAAGCTTGCCGCCTTCCCGTCCAGCCAGTCGTACGGCACCGCAACCGGAGTCGAGGAAGTCTCCGTTGCCGGGGATGGCGTGCCATAGATGATTTGGCAACCAGAGGGAACGCTTGCATTCTTCAGCATCGTTGTCCACTGCGCTCCCCCTTCCCACGAAGCCGGTACATACATGGTGGCCAGCCCCTTGCACCCGGAAAACGCATAGCTCCTGATGTTTGTCACACTGTTGCCAATTGTCACACTCGTCAACCCACTGCACCCGGAAAACGCATTCCACCCGATGCTTGTCACGCTGTCGGGAATCGTCACGCTCGTCAACCCACTGCAACCGTAAAACATGTAGTCCCCGATTTTCGTCATCTTCCCGCCCAAGATGACCGTTGCGAGGGTCGAGCTACAAAACGGAGGATCGCGGTAAGTCCAATCGTTTGTGACATTTCCAAAAATCGTCACGCTCGCAAGCCAGCACCCGGAAAACGCCCATCTCCCGATGTTCGTCACGCCATTGCCAATTGTCACGCTCGTCAATCCGCTGCAATCGCGAAACGCCTCCCCCCCGATGCTTGTCACGCTGTCGGGAATGATGATGTTCGTCAAGCCGGTGCAATACGCAAACGCACTGCCCCCGATGCTTGTCACGCTGTCGGGAATGATGATGTTCGTCAAGCCGGTGCAATACGCAAACGCACTGCCCCCGATGTCCGTCACACCGTTGCCAATCGTCACGCTCGTCAATCCGCTGCAATCGCGAAACGCACTGCCCCCGATGCTGCCCAAGCTGTCGTCAATCGCCACGCTCGCGAGATTGGAGCACCCGGCAAAGGCCTTGTCGGCAATTCCTCGGATACCCGTCAACTCCAAATGGGCCGGGAGCGAATTTGTACACCCGATGACCCATCCGTCCACGAGACGGACCCCTGAAATGCTTTGCGTGTCAAAAAGGAAATCGGGACATCCGTAAAACGCATTTTCGTTGATGCGCGTCAAACTGTCGGGGATTGCCACGCTTGTAAGCCCGCTGCACCCGGAAAACGCCCATCCCCCGATGTCCGTCACACTGTCGCCAATTGCCACGCTCGCGAGTCCGGTGCACCCGGAAAACATGTAGCTCCCGATTTTCGTCATGTTTCCGCCGAGAAAAACGCTCTGGAGGTGTTCGCAGGCATCAAATGGCATGGAAGAATGGCTCCAACCATTCATAACATTGCCCAAGACCGTCACATATTTCAGATCATGACAGGCCCCAAACGCCTCCTCCCCGATGCTCGTCACGCCATTGCCGATTGTCACGCTCGTCAACCCACTGCAACCGTGAAACGCATTCGCCCCGATGCTCGTCACACTATCGGGTATCGTCACGCTCACAATCCTGCACCCGGAAAACGCCCATCTCCCGATGTTCGTCACGCCATTGCCAATTATCATGCTCGCAAGCCCGTTGCAACCGGAAAACGCAAGTTCCCCGATACTCGTCACGCTGTCGGGGATGATGATGTTCGCCACCCCGGTGCAATACGCAAACGCACTGTCCCCGATGTCCGTCACACCGACACCAATCGTCACGTTCGTGAGTCCGCCGCATTCGGAAAACGCATACGCTCCGATATTCGTCACGTTGTCGGGAAGCACCACGCTCGTGAGTCCACTGCAACCGGAAAACGCAAGTTCTCCGATGCTCGTCACGCTGTTGCCGATTGTCACGCTCGTCAGTCCGCTGCAACCGTCAAACGCACAGTCCCCGATGCCCGTCACACCGTCGCCAATCGTCACGCTCGCAAGACCGTTGCAATTGCGAAACGCATAGTGCCCGATGTTCGTCACGCCGTCGGGAATCGTCACGTTCGTCAATCCGCGGCAATTGTAAAACGTCCCATCCCGGATGCGCGTCACGCTGTCGGGAATCACCAAATCCATCGTTTCTTCGCCGTCCAGATAGAGATGCTTGGCGTAATACAGCGGATTGCCTTTGAACTCGATTCCGCACCATGCAGCCAAATCGTGGATGTGAACCTCCGTCAATCCGTTGCATCTAGCAAACGCCTCCTCCCCGATGCTCGTCACGCCATTGCCGATTGTCACGCTCGTCAATCCACTGCACCCGGAAAACGCATAGCTCCCGATGCTCGTCACGCTGTCGGGGATTGTAATGCTCGTCAGTTTGGTGCGCCCGGAAAACATAGTGTTGCCGATTTTCGTCATCTTGGCGCCCAGAACGACCGTCGCTATGTTCGGGCAATCGGAAAACGGACAACTTCCATCCCAATCGTTTGTAACATTGCCCAAAATCGTCACGCTCGTCAGATTGCTACAACTGGAAAACGCGAACCCCTCAATCCTCGTCACGCTGTCGGGAATCACCACGCCCGTAATTCCGAGGCAATTGTAGAACGCATACTTCCCGATGCTCGTCACGCCGTCTGGGAGCTGTAGCTTGCCTGCCAATTCTTCACCGTTCAGATAGAGATGCTTGGCGTAATATAGCGGATTGTCTTCGAACTCGATTCCGCACCATGCGGCCAAATCGTGGATGTGAACCTCCGTCAAGTAGCCATGATAGTCAAACGCAGAAGATTCGATGTTCGTCACGCCGTTGCCAATCGTCACGCGCGTCAGGTTGGTGCAACCATAAAACGCATTCGTCCCGATGCTCGTAACGCTGTCGGGAATCACCATTTCCGTCAACCCGCGGCACCCGAAAAACGAACCCATTCCGATACGCGTCACGCTGTCGGGAATCGTCACGCTCGTCAGATTGGCACAACCATCAAACATGTTGTTGCCGATTTTCGTCATTTTGTCGCCAAGAACAACCGTCGCGATCTTGGGGCACCCGAAAAACAGTGGATAGTTGGATGGCCAATCGGACAAGACGTTGCCTAAAATCGTTACGCTTGTCAGATTGCTGCAATTGTTGAACGCATAATACCCGATGCTCGTCACGCCATTGCCGATTGTCACGCTCGTCAGCCCGTTGCACCCTTCGAACGCAGATTTCCCGATGTTCGTCACGCGGTCGGGAATCGTCACGCTCGTCAACCCACTGCAATTATGAAACGCAGACTCCCCGATGCCCGTCACGCTGTCGGGAATCGTCACGCTCATCAGAGCGCTGCAACCGTCAAAAGCTCGAAACCCGATGCTCGTCACGCCGTTGCTCATCACCACGCTTGTTAGATTGCTGCAATTGAGAAACGCAGAGTTGCCGATGTCCGTCACGGGATAGCCCCCCAACGTGGAAGGAATCGTCAAAGAACCTGCCACCGGGTCCGCTTCCGTCACCATGGCCCTGCCACCCCAAACGGTATATGTCCACGTCACGTCGTCCACGTTTTCCGTGTAAGCCTGTGCGTCCGGCGCGCCCAAGAAGGCCATGATGCCAAGCAATATCAGAACCCCGGCGAATGTCGCCCGCGCGTTGCTCTTCTTCATGTTGGTTGACTCCTTGTCCCCGGGGTGGGCGGGGAGGCCTTGGGGACAAAAGAGAAGCCTCTCCACTGATTCTCCAAAGAGGCTCTGGACTGCCCGGGTTGAAAATCAGGGTGAGGCGCGCCCAAACGGCGACCTCGCGCCCTTCGTCCAACCCGAAATTGTCCAGATTTCTTTGGAACGAAAGACTTGCGAATGCAAATCGTTGAAATGTCGTCCCGCCTGCCGGGGTTCCCCGCCAAACAGGACAGTGGGGATTCTGCCCGTTCCCCCTCTCCCCCGCAATGCCCAAAATTCCCGTGACCGAGGGGCATCCGAACCACGGGAGGACCCGCCGTGGCAACCCAAGGTGACGCCGGGCGGGAGCAGAAGCCGCTGGCGCGGGAAGGAGGGCCGCCGGACAAAAGCAAGCGTCACCGGGTTTTCGGCTTGCCGGGATGTCAGGTTTTCGGGTTAGCCAGACGGATTCCCGGAGGAAAAGCGCGCGATTGTTTTCCCTTTGGGAACCCCGCGGGGTCAACCCGGAATCCCAAAAAACCGAATCCCCAAAAATCCCGGAAGGGTCCACCTCTCCCCTGCCCGCCCGCATCCCCCGCCAGGGTGCCCGCCCCCTTCCCACCCTCCAACCTTCCCACTTTCAAACCTTCTCACTTTCACACCTTCTCACCTTCTCACTTTCCAACCTTCCCACTTTCAAACTTTCTCACCTTCCAACCATAGAACCATCCAACCATCAAACCATCAAACTATCCCACCATCCCACCATCCATTCCTCCTCACGTCCCGCTGCCCACCGCGCGCCGCAACGCGCTAGGGTTTCCGGCATGGCGCCAGCCCCCCCCAGCCCCCCTCCCCCCTCCCCCGGCACC
>JAFSUH010000054.1 GCA_017445365.1 Kiritimatiellia bacterium
CCGGATCGAGCGGCGGTGGTATCCGAAGGGGACGGACTTCGCAAGGGTGTCCGTGCAGGCGGTGGCGTCCCTGGAAGCGGCCATCAACGGCATCCACCGGCGGTCGCTCGGGGGCCTGACTGCGGCCCAATCCTACGCCCGGGAGAGCGCATGAGCCCCACTGGTCCATTTCGCTTGCAATTCACCGGCGGAAAAACCGCCCGCCCCGGGCGGGGGAGCCCAAGCGGATTGCCGCGGCGGCGCTTTTCCGCTACGCTGTGCGCAAGTTTTCCACCCCTTCCGAAAGGTTTTCCCATGCCCCGCCACCCCCGCATCGACCGCACCGCCGAATGGCGCTCCCTCGCGAAGCTCGCCAAGTCCTTCAAGTCCGTCTCCCTGCGCGACCTCTTCGCCGCCGACCCCGCGCGCGGCACCCGCTACGCGCTCGCGTTCGACAAGCTCTACCTCGACTATTCCAAGAACCTCTTCGACGGCGAAGTCCTCTCCCTCCTCCTCGCCCTCGCCGACCGCGCCGGCCTTCCCGCCGCCCGCGAGGCGATGTTCACGGGGCGTAAAATCAACCTCACCGAAAACCGCGCCGTCCTCCACGTGGCCCTGCGCAACCGCTCCAACGCGCCGATTTTCGTGGACGGCAAGGACGTGATGCCCGGCGTCAACGAAGTGCTCTCCCGCATGGCGGACTTCGCCCGCCGCGTGCGCGCCGGCGAATGGGGCGGCGAACCGGGGCGCCGCATCCGCGCGGTCGTCAACATCGGCATCGGCGGAAGCGACTTGGGCCCCGCCATGGCGTACGAAGCCTTGAAGCCCTTCTCCGACCGCGAACTGACTTTCCGGTTCGTCTCCAACGTGGACGGAACGCACGTCTCCGAAGCCCTCCGCGACCTCGACCCCGCCGAGACGCTTTTCATCGTCGCGAGCAAGACCTTCACCACGCAGGAGACGATGGCCAACGCGCACACCGCGCGCGAATGGCTCGTCCGCGCCCTCGGCGAAGAGGCCGTCCCGCGGCATTTCGTCGCGGTTTCGACGGCGGCGGACAAGGTTGCCGCCTTCGGCATCGGCACGGAAAACATGTTCGGCTTCTGGGACTGGGTCGGCGGGCGGTACTCGCTTCCGGGCGCCATCGGCCTGAGTTTGATGATTTCCATCGGCCCGGAGAACTTCTTCGCGATGCTCGAGGGGTACCACGCGATGGACAACCACTTCCGCACGGCCCCCGCCGCGGAAAACATGCCGGTGATCCTCGCGGTCCTCGGCATCTGGTACGCGAACTTCTTCGGCGCGCAGTCGATGGCGCTCTTGCCGTACGACCAGTACCTCGCGCGCTTCGCCGCGTACTTCCAGCAGGCCGACATGGAAAGCAACGGCAAGCGCGTCACGCGCCGCGGCAAACCCGTCGGCGTGACGACCGGCCCCATTGTCTGGGGCGAACCCGGGACCAACGGGCAGCACGCGTTCTACCAGCTGCTCCACCAGGGGACGCGCCTGGTCCCGTGCGATTTCATCGGCTTCAAGCGCTCGCAGAACCCCGTGGGCGAACACCACAAGATGCTCATGAGCAACTTCTTCGCGCAGACCGAAGCGCTCGCGTTCGGCCGGACGGCGGAGGAAGTGCGCGCGCTGGGCGTGCCGGAGAAGCTGGTGCCGCACCGGGTGTTCCCGGGGTCGCGGCCGACGAACACGATCCTGGCCGACGAGCTGGACCCCAAGACCTTCGGCGAACTGGTGGCGCTCTACGAGCACAAGATCTTCACGCAGGGCGTCATCTGGGACATCCTCTCGTTCGACCAGTGGGGCGTGCAGCTGGGCAAGGAGCTGGCGGGGAAGATCCTCCCGGAACTCCGCGACCCGTCGCTGCCGCTGGCGCACGACAGCTCGACCAACGAACTCATCCGCCGCTTCCGCGAAGGCTGAGCGTTCGCGGCGTGCAGTCGATCGCGTACAACGAACGCATCCGCGCCAAGGTCGCCGCCCTCCCCGACGGCCCCGGTTGCTACATCATGCGCGACCGCCGCGGCAAGATCATCTACGTCGGCAAGGCCGCCTCCCTCCGCCGCCGCGTCGGCGGGTACTTCCGCCCCGCCACCTTCCGTCACGCCGACCCGAAGCTCCGGGGGCTCCTCCGCTCCGTCGAAGACCTCGACATCCTCCCGCTCGAAAGCGAGGCGCAGGCGCTCCTGACCGAATCGCGCCTCGTCCACGACTACCGTCCGCGCTACAACGTCATGCTCAAGGACGACAAGCGGTTCCTCCTCATCAAGATGCGCCCCGCCGACCCGTTCCCGCGCTTCGAGGCGGTGCGCCTGCGCAAGGACGACGCCGCGCGCTACTGGGGGCCGTATGCCAACACCGCCGTCGCCCGCGCCTCCCTCGATTTCCTCGCCCGCCATTTCGGTTGCCGCCGCTGCGCCGAGCGCGTCCCCGGCGCCGAAACCCACCGGCACTGCCACGACGACGTGGTCGCCCGCTGCCTCGCCCCGTGCATCGGCAAGTGCACGCCCGAAGCCTACCGCGCCGCGGTGGACGAGGCCGCGGCCTTCCTCGACGGCGACCGGCCGCAGGCGCTCGCCCCCTTGCGCGAAGCGATGGAAACGGCCGCGGCGGAACGGAAATTCGAGCACGCCGCGGCGTTGCGCGACCTCCTGATGCTGCTGGAACGGACGCGCCGCGACCGCGCCGCCGTCCCGCGGACGCCCGCCATGGCCGCCGCCGACCGCGAAAAGGGGCTCGCGGCCATCGCGCGCACCCTGTTCCTGCCCGGCCCGCCGCGGCGCATCGAGTGCATCGACATCTCGCACATTTCGGGGACCCACGCCGTCGCTTCGCGCGTGGTCGCCGTGGACGGGGTGCCCACGCCGTCGTTGTACCGCCGGTTCCGCATCCGCACCGCGGAGGGCGGCGACGACCCGGCGAGCATCGCGGAGGTGGTCAAGCGCCGCTTTTCCGGCTCGCTCGCGGGGGAGGAAGCGCCGGATTTGCTCCTCGTCGACGGCGGCATCTCGCAGACCCGCGCGGCGCGCGCCCCGCTCCCCGGAACGGCGGGGGAGGGGACGGCCCGCGCGGGGCTCGCCAAGCGCTACGAAACCCTCGTCCGCGAGGACGGGAGCGAAATCCGCTTCCCCGAAGACTCGCCGGCGTTGCAGATCGTCCGGCGCCTGCGCGACGAGTCGCACCGCTTCGCCATCACCTACCACCGCGGGTTGCGGGCCAAGGTCATCCGCGAATCGATCCTGGACGACGTGCCGGGCATCGGGCAGGCGAAAAAGCGGGCGCTTTTGAAGCATTTCGGGTCGCTCGCCGCGATGCGGAAGGCGGCGGCGGACGAACTCGCGGCGGTGCCGGGCATGACCGCCGCCCTCGCGGAAGCCCTGCACGCCGTTCTCCGCCGCGACGGCTGATTTTGCCAAACCTTGGCAAAATGCAGGCAAATTTGCCAAGGATTGGCAAAATGCCCAAAGGCGCGGCGACTGCCGGGGGTGGGCTATTTCCGGCCGAAGGAGGCGGGAATGCGGCTTGGCAGCAACGCCGTCACGGCCGCCGTCGCGAGGCACGCGACCATGACGAGCGAGAAGAACCCGGCATATCCCAGCCGCACCTGCAACGCCCCCGCGGCGAAACCCGGCAGCATCATGCTCATCGCCATGAACGCCGTGCACACCGCGTAGTGCGAAGTCGGGTACTCCCCTTGCGAGAACCACATCATGAAAAGCATGTACGCCGTCCACCCGAAGCCGTAGCCGAACTGGTCGCACGCCACGCACGCGCACACCGGCCACGGCCCCGCGGGGGGGAACAGCGCGAGGTACAGGTACGCCGCGCACGGCAGGGCCAGGCTCGCCGCCATCGGCCAGAGCGCCTTCCGCAAGCCGACCTTCGCGGCGTACACCCCGCCGGCGATGCCGCCGAGCGTCAACGCCGCGACGCCCACGGTGCCGTACGCCAGGCCCGACTGCGCGGTCGTGAGGCCCAGCCCGCCCGCTTCCCGCGTGTCAAGCAAAAATGGCGAAAGCATCTTCACCGCGAGCGCTTCGGGCAGGCGGTAGAGGAGGAGGAACGCGAGCGCCGGGGCGATGCCGGGCTTGCGGAAGAAGGTCGCGAAGGCCCGCAAAAACGCGCGGCCGCCGCACCCTTCCGGCGCGGGGGCGGCCCGCCCCTCCGGCTTCGGGAGCGCGGCGAGGTGCCAGACGCCGACGAGGAGCAGGAGCGCGGCGCACCCCACGAGGGTCGCGCTCCATGCGCGCGGAACGTCGCCGAGGCGCATTTCGAGCATCCCCGCGACGACGACGAGAACGCCTTGTCCGAAGACGCTGGCGATGCGGTAGAAGGTGCTCCGGATGCCGACGAAAAGGCTCTGCCGGTGCGCGTCGAGGGCGAGGAGGTAAAACCCGTCCGCCGCGATGTCGTGGGTGGCCGAGAGCACCGCCGCGAGGTGGAAGAGGACGAGAGACGGCACGAACGGGCCGAGCGACGCGCCGATGCGCTTCGGCAGGACGAACGCCACCGCGGTGAAGCAGGCCGCGAGCGCGAGCTGCATCGCGAGAATCCACCAGCGCTTCGAGCGGACGACGTCCACCAGCGGGCTCCAGAGGGGCTTGACGACCCACGGCAGGTACAGCAGCGACGTCCACGCCGCCAGCTCCGCGTTGCCCATGCCGAGGCGCTTGAACATCACCACGGAGAGGTTGTTGACGAGGAAGTACGGGACGCCTTCGGCGAAGTAGAGCGTGGGAATCCACGCCCACGGGGACGGGGCGGCGTCGGGCTTGGGGTCGTCGTCCATGGGTCAGCGCGCGAAGGCGGTTTTGGCGGCGGCGAGGGCTTCGGCGACTTCCCCGGCGCCGATGTTGAGCGGCGGCACCAGCCGGATGACGTTCTCGCCCGTCAAAATCGCGAGCAACCCCGCCTTGCGCATCGCTTCGACATGCGGCGCGGCGGGCCCCGCCGTTTCGACCCCGATCATGAGGCCGCGGCCGCGCACGTCGGCTATCGGCGCTCCCGCTTCGCGCAGGGCGCGGAAGCCCGCCAGGAGCTCTTCCCCGCGCGCTTTTGCATTGTCAAGCAAATTCTCTCTTTCGATGACATCGATCACCGTCCGCGCAACCGCGCAGGCGAGCGGATTGCCGCCGAAGGTCGTCCCGTGCGCGCCGGGAGTGAAGATGTCCGAAAGTTTTTCGCCCGCCACGGCGGCGCCGACGGGAAATCCGTTGCCCAGCCCCTTGGCGACGGAAAAGGCGTCGGGCGCGATATCGGCGTGCCGGAAGGCGAACCAGTCGCCCGTCCGGCCCATGCCGCATTGCACTTCGTCGCAAAGGAGGAGCATGTTTCTCTCGTCGCAGAGCCGCCGCAGGCCGCGGAGGAATCCGTCCGTCGCGGGCGTCACGCCGCCCTCGCCCTGGATGGCCTCGACGAGAACCGCGGCGGTGTCGTTTCCGGCGACGCGCGCGACATCGTCCAGGTCGTTGTATTTCGCGAAGGCGAACCCCGGCATGTCCGGGCCGAACCCGTCGCGGTACTTGGCCTTCCATGTCGCCGCGAGGGTCGCGAGCGTCCGGCCGTGGAAGGAGTGCTCGAAGGCGACAATGCGGTTTTTCCCGCGCGCGTTGCCCCATTTGCGCGCGAGCTTGATCAGGCACTCGTTGGCTTCCGCGCCGGAGTTGGCGAAGAAGCTCCGTCCGCCGAGGCCGCCGACGGCGGCGAGACGCGCCGCGAGCCGCGGCGCGTGTTCGTTGACGAAAAGATTGGAGCAGTGCGTGAGCTTCGCCGCCTGTGCGGAAAGGGTTTCGAGCACCGCGGGGTGGGCGTGGCCGAGGACGCAGACGGCGATGCCGGCGGTGAAATCGAGGTATTCGCGGCCGGTTTCGTCGGTCACGCGCGCGCCGCGGCCGGAGACGAGAACGGGCCCGGGCGCATAGGTGTGCATCTGCCAGCGGTCGAAAAGTTCCCGTGTTTCGCTCATTTCGAATCTCCCTGGCGGACGATTTCCGTGCCGACGCCGCGGTCGGTGAAAAGCTCCAGGAGGAGCGAGTGCGGCAGGGCGGCATCGACGATGTGGGTCTTCCGGACGCCGCTCGCGAGCGCCTTGAGCGCGCCGCCGATTTTGGGAAGCATGCCGCCCGCGATGGTGCCGTCGGCGATGAGTTTCTCGACTTCGGAGAGGGCGAGCGTGGAAAGAAGGCTCGAGCGGTCGGACGGGTCGGCGAGCAGGCCGGGCACGTCGCTCAAAAACACCAGCTTGCGCGCGTGGACGGCAGTCGCGAGCGCGGCGGCCGCGGCGTCCGCGTTGATGTTGTACATCTGCCCCGCCTCGTCGCGCGCGAAGGGGGTGATGACGGGGGTGATGCCGCTTTCGAGGAAGGCCTTGGCCGGTTCGGCGTCGGCGGCGGTCACGTCGCCCACGAAACCCCAGTCGAGGGTCTCGCCCGTGGCCGGGTCGGTGCCGGTGCGGCGGACGGCGGTGAGGATGTCCTCGCCGTAGAGCGCGCGCGCCTTGCAGCCGAGGGCGTTCAGGCGTTTGACGAGGGAGGGGTTGACCTCGCGGTTGAGGACCCGCTCGACCACGTCGAGGGTGGCCTCGTCGGTGACGCGCAGGCCGGCGAGGAAGTTCGGGGCGATGCCGCGCGCGCGGAGGGCGGCGTTGATGGCCTTGCCGCCGCCGTGGACGACGACGGGCCGCATCCCGACGCAGGCCATGAAGGCGATGTCCTGGAGGATGCCGTCGACGACGGTGGGGTCTTCCATGGACGAGCCGCCGAACTTGACGACGACGGTTTCGCCGCGGAAGCGCTGGATGTACGGGAGGGCCTCGATGAGGACGGACGCTTTTTCTTGCAACGTGAGCATGGGAGGGGGTTCCGGGGGTTGGACGCGCGGGATACTCCGCGCGCGCGGCGCAAAAATCCACACAAAAAAGCGCCGCCGCGCGCTTGGGTTGGCAACGGGGCGGGGGAGGGTGTATCGTGCGGGGGCATGCGCGGAGGAGGTGCCGGCACCCTGCCCGCACGCCCGTCCCCTTTCCCCGAAAGTTTCCCATGACCCCTTCCGACAAAACCCCCGATTCCTCCGCCTCCGCCCGCAACGCGCCCGCGGGGCGCATCCCGCCGCATTCCGCCGAGGCCGAACGCGGGCTTTTGGGGTCCCTCCTCCTCGACCCGCAGAACGCCCTCGCCATCGCCGAACAGGCGCGCCTGACCAAAGACTCCTTCTTCGTGAACTCCCACCAGCTGGTGTACGAGGCCATCGTCGATCTCGCCGCCACCCCCGGCGCGCCGGTCGATTACCTCGCCGTCGCCGAACGCCAGCGCGCCCGCGGCCAGCTGGAAGCCGTCGGCGGGACCGAGGAACTCGCCCGCCTGGTCGACGCGACGCCGACCGCGGCACACGCGCAGTACTACACCGATTTGGTCGCCGACGCGGCCCTGCGCCGCGGCATCATCCGCGCCTCCGACGAGGCGATTTCCGCCTCCTTCTCCGACGAGCTCGACGCCAACGACCTTCTCGCTTCCGTCGAGCAGACCTTCCTTTCCCTGCGCCCCGAATCGAAGAAGGAAAAGCCCTGGAAGGACGTCATCGGAAGCGAGATGCGCGAAATCTACCGCCTCGTGGAGGAGAAGAAGGGCATCACGGGGCTGTCGACCGGCTTCGTCGATCTCGACCAGAAGCTGCAAGGGCTCCACCCGGGCGAGATGATTGTCCTCGCGGCGCGGCCGAGCATGGGGAAGACGAGTCTGGCGATGAACATCGCGGAAAACGTCGCGATGGGCGCGCGCAACCTCCCGCCGACGGGCGTGGCGGTGTTTTCGCTGGAAATGACGCCGGCGGCGCTGGCGCGGCGCATGCTCTGCGGCCGGGCGCGGGTGCGGGGGAGCGACCTGGTGGAAGGCAACGTCACCAACGAGCAGATGATCGCCTTGGGGCGGGCGGCGGAGGAGCTGGCGGCGGCTCCGATCTACGTGGACAACACGCCGGGCATGGAAGCGCCCGCGCTCATGAGTTCGGCGCGGCGGGCGAAGCTCAAGTACGGCATCGGGCTCGTGGTCATCGACTACCTGCAGCTGATGAACTACAACAAGTTCGCCCGCGACGGCCGCCAGCGCGAAACCGCGGCGATTTCGCAGATGGTCAAGGCCCTCGCGACGGAGCTGGACGTGCCGGTGATTGTCCTGAGCCAGCTTTCCCGCAACCCGGAAATGCGCGAGAGGAACGCGGTGCCGCGGCTGAGCGACCTCCGCGATTCGGGGGCAATCGAGCAGGACGCGGACGTGGTGCTGCTGCTGCGCCGCCCGTGCAAATACCCGTCGGACAAGAACTCGAGCGACGAGCGGCTGGCGATCGTGGATGTCGCCAAGCAGCGAAACGGGGCGACGGGCGAGGTGCAGCTGGACTTCGACGCGGCGTTCACCCGCTTCGGCAACCGCGCCACCCCCGCGACCGACATCTAGGGCCGGACGGCATTTTGCCAATGTTTGGCAAAAACGGGCCGGATTTGCCAAACATTGGCAAAACGCTTTTCGGGCGCGGCGGGTGAGGTCCGGCTTGCAAGCGGAAGGGGCGCTGCACGGCGGAGCCGTGGGAGCGCCGCAAGCAAGGTGCCTCCGGCACCCTTGCGCGAGGCGCGCGGGCGTGGTACAAAATAAGGAAATCGTTTCACCCCGGAGGCCTCCATGGCAGAAGTCGTTCTCGAGCACGTCTACAAAATCTATCCCGGCGACGTCACCGCCGTCCACGATGCCACGCTCACCATCAAGGATCAGGAATTCGTCGTTCTCGTCGGCCCGTCCGGTTGCGGCAAGTCCACGACCCTGCGCATGGTCGCCGGCCTCGAGGACATCTCCAAGGGCACCATCAAGATCGACGGCCGCGTCGTCAACGACGTCCCGCCCAAGGACCGCGACATCGCGATGGTCTTCCAGAACTACGCGCTGTATCCGCACATGAGCGTGTACGACAACATGGCGTTCGGGCTGAAGCTGCGCAAGTACCCGCGCGCCGAAATCCACCGCCGCGTCACCGAGGCGGCCGAAATCCTCGGCATCACGCAGTACCTCGAACGCAAGCCCAAGGCGCTTTCCGGCGGCCAGCGCCAGCGCGTCGCCGTCGGCCGCGCCATCGTCCGCAAGCCCAAGGCCTTCCTCTTCGACGAGCCGCTCTCCAACCTCGACGCGAAGATGCGCGTGCAGATGCGAAGCGAAATCTCCAAGCTCCACGCGACCCTCAAGAGCACGATGATCTACGTCACCCACGACCAGATCGAGGCGATGACCATGGGCGACCGGATCGTCGTCATGAAGGACGGCTGGGTCCAGCAGATGGACACGCCCCTGGACATCTACCACAAGCCCGTCAACCAGTTCGTGGCCGGCTTCATCGGCTCGCCGCCGATGAACTTCTTCCAGGGCAAGGTGGAGAAGGGGCAGGGCGGCGGCCTGGTCTTCGACGAAGGTTCGTTCAAGCTGCCCGTCCCGAAGGCGATGGAATCGGCGCTCAAGCCGTACGCGGGCAAGGACGTCACCCTCGGCATCCGGCCGGAAGATTTGGCGGAGAAGGCGGAGGGCCTGATCAAGTCCACGCTCGAAGTGGTCGAAATGATGGGCGCGGAAGCGTACCTCTACGCGAACACGGGCAAGACCACCTTCACCGCGCGCGTGCCGAGCGCCTCCCGCCGTCTCGTCGGCGAGAAGGCGGCGTTCGCCCCGAACCCGGAGAAGCTGCACTTCTTCGAGCCGGAAACGCCGGGCGCTCCCACCAGCGGCAAGGCCATCGTGTAGGCGGGAAAACCGCGAACGGTTCCGGACGCGCGGCGGAAGCCGCGCGTTTTGTTTGCGACGGCGGAAGAAAAGAATTGCTTTCCGGCAAGGCGCGTGGCATTTTCGCTCCCGCTTTTCGCGGGCGATTAGCTCAGTTGGTTAGAGCGCTTGCTTGACATGCAAGAGGTCACAGATTCGAGTTCTGTATCGCCCACCAGTTTCCGCCTTCCTTCGGGAAGGCTTTTTTCTTTGTTTTTATAGTGTTTTTGCATGAAATGCCTGTTTTGGCGTTTCCCGTCTTTTCCCTTGACTACCCCTCTTTCCCGCCTAAAAACGGGGTAATTCCCGGCACATTCCCGGCACACCTCCAAGAATCCTGTTCCATCGCGCCCTGCTTTGCTGAAATTGCATACAAAGACATGGGAAAATGCTGCTGGGAGTTCAATTCCCGGCACACCACGCAATTCCCGGCACAATTCCGGCCATACCTTTCAATGGCAATTTCATAGCGCCCTGCTTGACTGAAGTCGCATTTTTGAGGTGCAGGGAACCGTTTCCGCCTCTCCATTCCGGCTATACCCCACAGCCAAATCCGGCCTCCAATTGCGGCTTGTTTCGCTCTCCTTCCCCGTTCCCGGCAGGGCATGGACGGCGTCGGACTTCCGCCGGGAGGGCTTTGGGAGTAAGATTTTTTGCATGGAACCCAAACCCACAGACCCCGGCCGGAAGGGCGGGAAGATGCCGAAAGGCGCCCGGAGGGCTGCCGAGAACGCCAGCAGGATGGAAATCCCCTTCATGGGTGGCGCCGTCGTGGCCGGATTTCCCTCCCCGGCGGAGCAGTACGTGGAGCGGCCTCTCGATCTCAACGAGCTTCTGGTAGCCAGACCGGCTGCAACCTATTTCGTCCGGGCAGACGGAGACTCGATGGAAGGCGCGGGCATCCTCTCCGGGGATTTGCTGGTGGTGGACCGGTCCATCGAGGCCAACGACGGGGACATCGTGATTGCGTGCGTAGACAACGAGTTCACCGTCAAAACCCTCCGCAAGAGCCGGAACCGTGTGTGGCTCGAAGCCGCCAACCCGGCCTACAAGCCCATCCAGTTCGCCGGGGGAATGGAACTGCGCATCTTCGGCGTGGTCACGGCGGTCGTCCACCGGTTCCACGCCAACGGGAAGCGGTCCGGCGGATGATTGCCCTGGTCGATGCCAACAACTTCTACGTCTCCTGCGAGCGCGTTTTCGACCCGCGGCTCGAAGGCAAACCGGTAGCCGTCTTGAGCAACAACGATGGCTGCGTGATTTCCCGCTCGCCGGAATGCAAGGCCCTCGGCATCGAGATGGGGACGCCGTACTTCAAGCTCAAGGGAACCCCCGGCTTGCTTTTCCGCTCCTCGAACTACGAGCTCTACGGCGACATGTCGGCGCGGATTGCTTCCGTGCTGGGGACCTTCACCCCGGACGTGGACCAGTATTCCATCGACGAAGCCTTCCTGCATTTCCCGTGGGAAGGCATTGCGAAGCAGTGGGGAGGCTGGGAAGCCCTTGGAGCAGCCATCCGGGAGCGGGTATTGCGGTGGACGGGCATCCCCTGCGGCGTAGGGTTCGCCAAGACCCGGACCCTTGCCAAAATCGCCAACCACATCGGGAAGAAGCTTCCGGGAGGAGTCTATGCCATGCCGGGGGATGCAACCGAAGTGCTACGAGGGCTGCCGGTGGATGAGGTGTGGGGCGTCGGGAGGCAACTGAGCGACCGGCTGACCCGGGTTGGGATACAGGATGCCTTGGCTCTGTCCACGTGCGGGAAAGAGTTTTTCCGCCGCTGGAGGTTCGCCGTGACATTGGAACGGACCGCAATGGAACTCCGGGGGATACCGGCCACGGAGGCCGACCCGCTGGAGCGGGAGGACATGCAGTCCGTGGGAGTCTCGCGGATGTTCGGCGAGCCGGTCACGGACCTGCAAGGGCTGGAAGAGGCGGTCTCGGTGTATGCCGCCGCAGCTGCCGCCAAGCTGCGGAAGGGGAAGATGGTGGCTTCGGTTGCCAACGTGTACGTGCAGGAATGTGCTCCTCCGGGAACGAACGGGTGGAAGGATGAAAACTGGTGGACCCCATTTCTGTCGAGAACCGTTCCGTTTGAACGGCCCACGTCCGCCACCCCGGAGATACTGGAAGCGGTCCTGCCCGCCGTGGGGAGGCTCTTCGTGGCAGGGAAACGCTACCGTCGGGCCGGGGTGTTGCTCTCGGGCCTCGAAAAGGCAGGGCTTGCCGTCGATCTGTTCCACGGAGACCCACGGGAAAGCCCCAAAGCGAAGCTTTCCGCCGCGGCGGATGCCATCAACGCCAAGTTCGGCAGGGGCAAGGTATTTTTCGCCGCGGAAGGGACGGAGCGGAAGTGGAAGATGAAGCGGGAGATGCTTTCTGGGTGTCCCACGACCCGCTGGGATCAGTTGATGGTTGCAAAGGCGTAAAAGAGTCCCCTTGCCGGGATGCCGGGCAAAGCGATTTGCCTACTTTCCCGGTCGGAATGACAGCTTGCCGCGGGGCGGGGGCTTTTGGCAAAGTAGCGTTGAAAGCGTGGGGATTCCCCGCGCATTGTGTCCACCCCTCGGAGAACCGCCCCACCCCGGAACCCTATCCTGACAACCGATTTTTAGCGAATCTGCTAAACGACGCCACACCGGAAAAAGTACCACCATTTCCACGTCGTTCTTCCGAACAAGGCCATAGGTCTTGTCTTGGTCCAGTAGCAGAACGTGCCCAACCGGGCGCGTTTCCCTCCATGTGTTCAACACGGGCCTGTGGTACGGCCTCCGAAGCGAGCATGGATTCGGGAACGCGCTTTTTCGTTTCCATGCGGTCGCGAGGCGGACGCAACGCGCGCCATGGAAGCCATCCTGACAACAGCACATCGACAACCGAAGTCCCGCCAACGGGGGCGGGACGGGCAGGGGGCACAACTTTTCCGGGCCGGTTTTGTCAGACGGGCCTTTCCACGCGGGCATGAAATCGCAACGGACCATTCCCGAAAGCCCCGGCCATGCATTTTCCCATCCAAGGAGCAACCATGAATCCCATGAAACACGTGAAACAATGGATGAAGTTGGCAATCGTGCTGGCCGCGGCGTTTGGTTTGATCCCGAGAGCCTTGGCGTACTACACGGCAACGGTAGGCGGGGTGACTTGGAAGTACACGGTTTCAGACGGCAATGCTTCAATCGGAGGTGGATACGACAAGAGCTCGTTTGCTTACATTCCTGCCATACCGACTGCGACCACCGG
The DNA here is from genome assembly GCA_017445365.1 of Kiritimatiellia bacterium. Lineage (GTDB taxonomy): Bacteria > Verrucomicrobiota > Kiritimatiellia > CAIQIC01 > Lenti-01 > RGIG3480. The sequence continues at coordinate 13,023 of JAFSUH010000054.1, forward strand.
TGCCATCACGATTCCCTCCACCCTGGGCGAGTATCGCGTGACCCGCATCGACCATGGGGCGTTTCGCGGTTGCAGCGGGTTGACGGGCGTGTCGATACCCGACAGCGTGACGAGCATCGGAAACTATGCGTTTCGCGATTGCCGCAGCCTCACGGGCGTGACGATTCCCGACGGCGTGACGAGCATCGGGGAGTATGCGTTTTACGGTTGCGGTGGTCTGACGAACGTGACGATCCCCGACGGCGTGACGAGCATCGGGGAGTATGCGTTTTACGGTTGCGGTGGTCTGACGAACGTGACGATCCCCGACGGCGTGACGAGAATAGCATACTATGCGTTTAGCGGTTGCACAAATCTGACGAGCGTGTCGATACCCGACAGTGTGACAGACATCGTGGAGGATGCGTTTTATGGATGCACAGGGCTGACGAGCGTGTCGATACCCGACAGCGTGACGAGCATCGGAGGGAGTGCGTTTTACGGTTGCAGCGGGCTTCAAAGCGTGACGATTCCAAACAGCGTGACGAGCATCAGAACCAACGTTTTTTTGGGGTGCAGCGGGCTGACGAACGTGATGATTGGCAACAGCGTGACGAACATCGGGAGTTCTGCGTTTGGCGAGTGCACCGGGCTTCAAAGCGTGACGATTCCAAACAGCCTGAGGAGTATCGGGAAGGATGCGTTTACCAACTGTACCGCGCTGGCGGCCGTGAACATCCACGACTTGACGGCGTGGTGCGGGATTTCGTTCGGAAGTGCCAACGCCAATCCGCTCTCTTACGCCAAACATCTCTATGTGGACGGCGAAGAAGTGAAAAACTTGGTGATTCCAGACAGCGTGACGAGCATCGGGGAGTATGCGTTTTACGGTTGCAGCGGGTTGACGAGCGTGACGATACCCGACAGCGTGACAAGCATCGGACAGTATGCGTTTTACGGTTGCAGCGGACTTGTGGACGCCTCGCTTCCCGACAGTTTGCCCGTCATCCGCGTGTGCACTTTTTACGCCTGCTCCAAGTTGCAGCACGTAACGATACCCGACAGCGTGACGAACATCGGGGTATCCGCTTTTTCCCGTTGCGGGAAGCTTGAGTCGGTCGTCATCGGCAGCGGAGTGAAGAAACTCGATAGCGCGGCATTTTACGCATGCAGCAACCTGACGGACATAACCATTCCCCGGAGCGTGACAACTATCGCTACAAATGCGTTTAGCGGTTGCACCGGGCTGACATCGGTCGAGATTTCCCAATATGTCTGCGACCGGCGTCTGTCCACCGTGTTCCCGTCGGCATACGCCAGCATCACGAATGCCGTGATTGGAGGCGGGGTGACAAGTATCGGGGGCACGTTTTACAATTGCAGCGGGCTTCAAAGCGTGACGATACCCGACAGCGTGACGAGCATCGAGACTAACGCATTTTCCGGTTGCAGCGGATTGCGGTCGGTGGTCGTGCCGCAATGCGTTTGTTCGTCGAAGATGTCCTCCGTGTTCCCGGCTGCCTATTCCAACATCACGGAGGTCGTTATTGGCGCGGGGGTGACGAGCATCGGAACCAACGTGTTTTCCGGGTGCACCGGGCTTCAAAGCGTGACGATTCCCGACAGCATGACGAGCATCGGGAGCTATGCGTTTTCCGGGTGCACCGGACTGACGGCGGTTTACATCCACGACTTGGCGGCATGGTGCGGGATTTCGTTCGGAGACAATCCGCTCTCTTACGCCAAACATCTCTACCTGGACGGGGAAGAAGTGCCGCTAACCGGCGATTTCGAGATTCCCGACGGCGTGACGAGTATCGGAACTTATGCGTTTTCCGGTTGCACCGGCCTAACGGGCATGACGATTCCCAATAGCGTGACGAACATCGGGTATGGGGCGTTTTACGAGTGCAGCGGAATTACGAACGTGACGATTCCCAATAGCGTGACGAGCATCGGAACTTATGCGTTTCGCGGTTGCAGCGGGCTTACGAGCTTGGTGATTCCCAATAGCGTAACGAGCATCGGGAGTTCTGCGTTTTACGATTGCAACGGGCTGAAATCGGTCGAGATTCCCCAATATGTCTGCAATCGGCGCCTATCCTCCGTGTTCCCGTGGGTATACACCGCCATCACAAATGCCGTGATTGGAGACGGGGTGACAAGCATCGGGGGCACGTTTTACAATTGCAGCGGGCTTCAAAGCGTGACGATACCCGACAGCGTGACGAGCATCGGGGAGGAAGCGTTTTACGGTTGCACAAACCTGACGAATGTGACGATACCCGACAGCGTGACGAGCATCGGGATGAATGCGTTTTTGGGTTGCAGCGGCCTGACGGCGGTTTACATCCACGACTTGGCGGCATGGTGCGGGATTAAGTTCGGAGGCAATCCGCTCTCTTACGCCAAACATCTCTATCTGGACGGGGAAGAAGTAAAAGACTTGGTGATTCCCGACGGCGTGACGAGTATCGGGAATCGCGCGTTTTCCGGTTGCATGGGGCTGACGAGCGTGTCGATTCCCAATAGCGTGACGAACATCGGGTATGGGGCATTTTCCGGTTGCACCGGACTGACGAGCGTGACGATACCCGACAGCGTGACGAGTATCGGGAATGATGTGTTTGCCGGTTGCAGTGGGTTGACGAGCGTGACGATACCCGACAGCGTGACGAGCATCGGGTATGAGGCGTTTTACGGTTGCAGCGGTCTTGCAAGCGTGTCAATCGGCAGCGGTGTGACGAACATCGGGGAGTATGCGTTTCGCGGTTGCAGCGGGTTGACGGGTGTGACGATTCCCGACGGCGTGACGAGCATCGGAGGGAGTGCGTTTTACGGTTGCAGCGGGCTGACGCGCGTGATGATTGGCGGTGGTGTGACGAACATCGGAAAATATGCGTTTTCCGGTTGCGGCGAGCTGCGGCTCCTTTGCGCTCCGGCGGCATTGGAAGGAACGTCAATGCTTTCCAATGCAGGCATCACGTCGTGGTGCCGGGTGGTTTACGGGGAGACGGAAACCGTGGACGGCGTGACGTGGGCGTACACCACGGCCGACGGAAAAGCGACCGTGGCGGGGTCTTATCCCTCCGAAGGGGCTCTGGCGATTCCGTCCACGCTGGGAGGGCTTCCGGTGACAGGTATCGGATACGATGCGTTCAAGTCCTGCACCGGTCTTGCGGCGGTGGACATTCCCGACAGCGTGGCGAACATCGCATCAACCGCGTTTTTCGGTTGCACCGGGCTCCAAAGCGCAACGATTCCGCAATGCGTTTGCCTGTCGCGGTTGAGCGACGTTTTCCCGGATGCGTACGCGACTCTTGTAGAAGTGGTCATCCGCGACGGGGTGACGGCCATCGGGGCCTATGCTTTCGCGGGATGTGCGGGATTGGCCCCGCTGGACATTCCCGACAGCGTGGCAACGATCGGAAGCGGTGCGTTTGCCGGTTGCGACGGGCTGCCTGCGGTCCACATTTCAGACTTGGCGGCGTGGTGCGGCATTTCGTTTGCGGATGCGACAGCCAATCCGCTCCATTTCGCCCACCACCTCCATCTGAACGGCGAGGAAGTGACGGAGTTGGCGATTCCCGACGGGGTGACGAGCATCGGGAGTCATGCGTTCAACGGAGGAAGCTGCTTCACAAGGGTGGAGATTCCCGACAGCGTGACGGAAATCGCCGCAACCGCCTTTGCGGGATGCACCGAGTTGCAGTCGGTGGTGGTTCCGCAGAGCGTTTGCTCGTCGCGGCTTTCCACCGTTTTTCCGGATGCGTACGCGACCATTCCGGAGCTGGTCATCCGCGACGGGGTGACGGCCATCGGGACAAACGCGTTTGCCGGCTGCACCGGGCTTCAAAGCGTGACGATTCCGGCCTGTGTCGCTTCTTCGCAGCTTTCCACGGTTTTTCCTGATGCGTACACGACGCTTTCGGAAGTCGTGATTTGCGACGGGGCGATAATCATCGGCGAACGGGCGTTCGCCGGATGCGCCGGGTTGGTGTCGGTGGACATTCCGGCCAGCGTGACCGCCATCGGCGCACATGCCTTCGAGGGGTGCAGTTCGCTCCGGGCGGTTGCCCTCCCGGCAAGCGTGACGCGCATCGAAGAAGGGACGTTTTCCGGCTGTACCGGGCTGGTGGGCATAAGGATTCCCGACGGCGTGACGTACATCGGCGACGAAGCCTTTGCCGGATGCATCGCGCTGGCAGAGGTAGTCATCCCGGACGGGTTGGAAACCATCGGGGATGACGCCTTCCAAGGGTGCGAAGCGCTGGCCAGCATCCACGCGCCGGAGTCGCTGGTGGATTGGGGCCTCCGGTCCCTGCCACCCGCGATGCAGGCGAACTTGGAATATGATGCGGACGGGTTCCTGATTCTCAACAACTGGGTGTTGGGGTACCGGAATCCGGCGGCGTCGGCTTTGGCACTTCCGGCGGGAACCGTCGGCATCGGGAACCATGCGCTGGCGGACTTCTGGGACCTGGAGACGGTGGAGATGCCGGATTCGCTCCGCTACATCGGCCGCGGCGCCTTCGAGACGAACACATACCTCGACAACGTCGTGATTCCGGACGGGGTGGAGTGGATCCGGGACGGGGCTTTCCAAAGCTGCACGTACATGCGGGAGCTCCGGATCGGGGAGAGCGTGGAGCACATCGGGCGGGAATCGTTCGCGAAGTGCACGCAACTGGCGACCCTGACGGTCCCCGACAGCGTGACGGACATCGGTGACGCCGCCTTTTCCGCTTGCCGACGCCTGCTTTCGGCGAAGCTGCCGCTTGGGCTCGAAACGGCGGGGACGAACCTCTTCGCGGGATGCACGAATCTGACGGGGGTGACGATGCCGACGCACGCTTTCTCGGCGGAAAGGCTGTTCGAGGGACAAACCGCGAAATTGAAGGCCGTGACGGTGGCGGGAGGCGAGACGGTGCTTTGTTCCAATGTCTTCAAGGGCTGTACCTACCTTGCCGACGTGACGTTGCCGGACGGCGTGGAGGAAATCGGCGCGGAAGCGTTTTCCTCCTGCCGCTCGCTGGCGGGACTCGAATTGCCGGGAACGCTGGAGCGGATCGGCGAACGGGCTTTTGCGGGATGCAGTGCGCTTGCGGCAATCGTGCTGCCGGATTCCGTGACGGAGTTGGGGACGAAGACCTTCCTCGATTGCACGTCGCTCGCAAACGTGACCCTTCCGCGATCGATTGCATTCCTGCCGGATTGCGTGTTCGAGGGGTGCCGGAAACTTTCCTCGATGGTGGTGCCCGCGTCGGTGTCGAATCTGGGAAAGAGCATCGGCAATTGGTTCAAGACGCTCTACTATCTCGGCAACGCCCCGGCCTACGACGCGGAGACCTACACGCCGCGGTCGGCGTCGCTGACGACATACGTGGCGCGGGGGACGCGGGGATGGGACGGGATTCCCTCCTCGCGGGATTTGCCGGATTCGTGGATCGGCTGCCCCATCGCGTTCTGGGAACCCAACCGCTTCGACGCGACCTTCGACGCGAACGGCGGAACGTTCCCCGACGGGGCGGCGACCTACGCCTGCGAGCAGATTACCGGCGTCGCCTACGCCCTGCCGCCGTACGAACCGGCGCTGGAGGGGGCGGACTTCGACGGATGGTGGACCGACCCGGCGGAAGGTGCTCCCATCAAAGCGACGACGCAGGTGAACGAAACGCGCGAAATCACCTTCTACGCGCACTGGAAGGGTTCGCCCGTCCCGGTGACGGTGCGGTTCAACGCGAACGGAGGGACGGTCGTGCCGACGGAGGGAACCTATCGGGCGACGATGCCCTACGGGGAGTTGCCAGTGCCGACGCGCGAATACTACCGCTTCACGGGGTGGTGGACGGCGCCAAGCGGCGGAAACAAGATTGTCGCTTCCAGCCGCGTGCCCGGCGCGGACCAGGAACTTTTCGCGCACTGGACGCCGGAAACCTATGCCATCCGCTTCCACGCCAACGGCGGGACGGGGACGATGGCCGAGCAGTCGTTCACGTACGGGAGTCCGGTGACGCTCCGCGCCAATACGTTCCGGCGGGAGGATTGGCTGTTCGCCGGATGGGCGCTTTCGGAAGATGGGGCGGTCGCCTACGCGGACAGGGCTTCCTTCCAAGGAATGGCCGCCATTCAGGATGGCATCATCCACCTGTACGCGGTTTGGTGGCAGGATGCCGGGAGGTATGCCGTGCGCTTCGATTCCAACGGGGGCACCGGGCAAATGGACAACCAGACCTTCGCCATCGGGGAGGCGCAGGCACTTTCGCCCTGCCTGTTCTCGCGTGAGTGGTTCCGCTTTGCCGGATGGGGCTTGACTCCCGGCGGTGCGGTCGCGTACGCGGACGGGGAAACGGTGCAGGATTTGACGAACCGGCCCAATGCCGCCGTTACGTTGTACGCGGTTTGGACGGTTGCCGAAACCGCGACGGGCGTGCCGCACGAATGGCTTGCAGGCTACGGCCTCGGCGACGGCACGGAAGCGGGCTACGAAGCCGCGGCAAATGCGACGGCGGCAAACGGCATCTACACGGTCCGGGAGTGCTACGTGGCAGGCTTGGACCCGACGGACGAAAACGCGAAATTCACGGCGGAGATTGCCCTCGACGGCAACGGGATTCCGGAAGTGCAATCGGTGGACCCGGACCTCGGAGGGGAGCGGACCTACACCTTGCAGGGGAAGAAAGACCTGCTGGACGAGGATTGGGCCGACATGGCGACCGTTCCCGAGGACGAAAAGGACGAATACCGCTTCTTCTGCGTGGGCGTCTCGTTGCCGGAATAGCGCCAATCCGGCGCCCGCATCCCGTTTTTGCCGATGTTCGGCAAAAACTCTACGGTCCTGCGTTTTCCGAAAGAGCCAGTCGGGTGAAACGAGCCGCCAGACATGGAACGGGAATGACGCGAACCCCATTCCCTCGCGCCTCTTCTCGGCAGATTTTCCAATTCGCCGATTTACCGCCCTCCATAAATCCGGGGCGTAGAAGCAACTGCGGCAAATAAAGTATCACTCCTGTTTCTTAAGGCGCTTTTCGATGGTCGAGATGGCTTCTTCAATGGCATCCTTCTCTGTAGGTTCCTGGTTTTGTGGTCGAGTTTTAGCGCACTCCAACGCTTCAAGAGCCCTTTGCCCACCAAGGCGCCCCAAAAAACGAGCACCGTTGACCCTTATCTCCCACCGGGGATGCTCCAACATGGGAATCAGCGCGGCCGCGTCTTCCTCCCCGCCAGTTTCCGCTATTGTCTTGGCCATGTAAATCATTATCCATGCTTCGTCACCTTCCGCCTGCGGCAGACGTTTGGCAAAGATTTCTTTCAACTCCGCCACCACCGCCCGCTTGTCGCCCTTCGATTCCCGCAAGATGCCCAAGGCAGTACCGACTAGGCACGAATCGTCGCATTCGCGGACCACCGCCATCAATGCATCGTAAGCGGATTCGCCTTTTTCCACAAAACGCCGGTACTGAAGGACTGCGGCTTCGTCTTCGAAATCGATGGCATCCGGAAATTCCGCCCATTCCGGGTAATCCCGATAGGTTTTGGGCGCTGGGGACTGGGACCACGAGGTCGCAACGATCGAGAAAACTGGTAGGATAAAACAAAATCTTTTTGCAAATTTAATGAACATGATCATTTCCTCGGATGAGCGTTTCTTCCGCAGCAACAAAACGCCTTTGCCCCGTGACATCGGTTGAAGTGATTTTTTTGTACATCAAGCGCCACGGACATGAATTCGGTGCATGGCCGGCATTCGTCAACAAATGACCGATTTCATGGGCGATGGCGGCACCAAACGATTCTAAGGTAGGGGCATTTTTCAAGAAAGCATTGAACAAGTAAGCTTGATCGACACTGTTGGTGTACCAATATCCCGCAACGCTACTACCTGTGGGAGTGACTTCGCCGGCATAAAGTGAAGGGACAAAAATCAAGTGGATGTCCGTCAAATTGTCCACCGTCCCCACTCCGGCAATTGCGGACTTCGCCTCTTCGGCCAGCCACCGTGTGTTTTCGTTTGTTCTCACTGTAAGTCCATCCGACAAATTCACACCCGAAGGCGGGTCGGAAACAACGGGTGTGTCCCAAGTGAGTTTGATCCCAACTTGCGCATATCTTTCACAGGCGATTTCCATCGCGCTTTCTACGGTTGCGATGGAAACAACAGGCTCTCCACCGTTGGTTGCGGCCATGTTCCGCAGGATGACGGGAATGACGTGGCACGTGCCTTCCACGTTCACCGTAAGCCCATTCGAGCAAGATGTTCCTTCGCTCGTCTGATACCAGGCCCAAAGAGTTCCTCCCAAGGCAATCTTGTGCGTCCGGTCGTTCCAGTCTGTATCGTCAGGCACTTGCGTGTTGCTGAATCCATCATCTGTGTTGTCTGCCATCAATAGCAGGTTCGTCGAAAGGAAAACACCCGAATTGGCAGGTTCCTCAGTCAAATCCAGCCCGGTAAACACGTCGTCGTGGCCTGTCCCATCGGAATCCGTGGATACCCAGATTGTCTCCGTTCCAACCCCGATTTGTGCGGGATTCACGAGCCGAATTCGGTAGCGGTCTGGGTCCAAATCGATGAAGTCATCCTTCACAACCGCATTTGTCCCGGACATCTCGAATGCGTTTTCCCATTTCCCGATTTTTAGTGCCGTCAGAGGCGCGTTGGACGCATCGAGAAAATCGATTTGCACCACCGTTATGTCTTTCGAGACCGTTCCTCCCAACGCATTGCTCGCGGTGACGGTAGCCACTCCCGTGGTGATGGCAGTAAGAAGTCCGCTTGCATTGATGGACGCGGCGCTCCCCATGACACTCCACGAATAGGGGCCGCCACTGGGCCATGATACGCCCATTTGCGCGATATCCCCTACACAGAGAAAGTCAGCTCCTGTCACGCATACGGGCACTTTCCATGTCCATTCCACTTCAAATTGTTCGTTAGTTGACCATCCCAAGCGCACCTCGTTCGCCTGATTGGTAAAGTTGTCCCGGGGCCAATCCCATAATTCTAGATTGAACTGCCGACTTTGCAAACCTGACACTTCGTTGGTAATACTACGGTGGTAGAACCGTTGGGTGTCCTGCGCCCAATCAACACCATTGGCATCCACTCGGATGGCATCGTCGACGTAGCCTGTGATGCATATGTCCAGCACCACACTGTCGGTCGTCGGCGCGGTTCCGGAAACGGGCAGATTCGTGAGAACGGGCCGGGGGATGCTGGGAGAGTTCGTGTAAATTCCAAGCCCCACCTGCCGGAAGAGATTGTTCGTTGTTTTGACGACCCAGAACACATTGCTGGTTCCCGGATAGGGGTCGGTTCCATCGGGCTCTCCGTCTCCGTCGGAATCCGTGTTCTCCGGGTCGGTATGGTGGACGAAGGACTCGAACCCGTCGTTGAGTCCGTCTCCGTCGGTGTCGTTCGCTTCCGCCGCGGCATAGAAACCCATGCGGACGGGGTTTGCGGCAGCACCCGAATCCGTGAAAATGCCCTCCCCGTTGGTCACTGATGCCATTCCCCGCCATTCCCAAGCGTTGTCGAACCCGGAAAGGTTCTCCCCGATGATCTCCCAGACGGTGTTTGTCGTGGTCACGACTTGGTTTTCGTCGTTCGTCCACGTCACCACATTGGTGCTGGGTATTCCCGACAGCAGATATGCGAATATATCGACATCCCCGTCTTCTTCCCACGCAAGCGACAGTTCCACCGTCCCGTTCGTGTCGATAGCAAGCGACGTGAATCGGAGGCCGTTGGTGTAGGTGGCGCCTCTGGAAGGAGTGTCATCCAGCCGCGCATTGCTTTCGATCCAATTGCGCACTCCCTCGTAGGCGGCCCAATCTTCTTCCGCCACCAATCCGCCGATCAAGGTCACGCTCGCAGATTCCGGCTTTGCGAAATCCGTCTCTCCGCGCCACAGCACAATGTCGTCTGCATCGCGGATTACCGTCGTGCCGTTTTCCTGCGCCAACGAAAACGGCACCACCCAAGCGCCGTATTCACGTCCCACGGTTGCGGCAGCCCAGTTGGGGGCGAACTCCTCCCACGCGACGGGCCACGTCCCGACATCCTGCACCAACGGATCGTCCCCGGGCGTGATGCGCCGGAACAGGTTCCGGGCGATTTCCGCCCGTTCCGCCAAATCCTCTTCCCCCAGCACCACTCCCGCATTCCATCCTTCCTCCTGCCGATCCGCCTCTCCGCCAAAACCGGTCCCGGCCAGCAAGGCAAGCGCGAGAGCAATCCAAATTTTTCCGGTGGGGGTGCGAATCACGGGGGTTCCTCGAATGAAAACTTCAAACGGTATTGCCGCATATCTCCCGCCTCCCCGTCAAGCGGGATTTCCGCCGATTCCCACCTTGCCGGAAGCGGCGGAGCGCACGGGCCCGGAGGGGAGGGGGCGGGCTTGCCGCTACTCGAAAAGCGAGAGCTGGTTGAGGTCGATCTTCGGCTTTTTCGCCCGGGGGCGGGCCAGGGTCGCCGCGCCGGTGTCCGGCGCAAGCTCGTTCTCTTCCAGGTTCTCCAGAATCTCCCGCGCGCGGGACACCACCTTCTCCGGCATCCCGGCCAGCCGCGCGACTTCGATGCCGTACGACTTGTCCGCGGGGCCGGGGACGATTTTCCTGAGGAACACGATCCGCCGCCCCTGTTCCTTCACCGCGACCGAGAAGTTCGCGATGCCCTTGCACGAGCGGGCGATGTCGGTCAGTTCGTGGTAGTGCGTCGCGAAGAGCGTCCGCGCCTTCACCGCCGGGATGTCGTGCAAATACTCCGCCGTCGCCCACGCGAGCGAAATCCCGTCGAACGTGCTCGTCCCCCGGCCGATTTCGTCGAGCACCACGAGCGACTTCGCCGTCGCGTTGTTCAAGATGTTCGCCGTCTCCTGCATCTCGACCATGAAGGTGCTCCGGCCGCGCGCGAGGTCGTCGCCCGCCCCCACCCGCGTGAACACCTTGTCGGCCAGCCCGACGTACGCGGCGTCCGCGGGCACGAACGAGCCCATCTGCGCCATCACGACGATCAGCGCCACCTGCCGGATGAACGTGCTTTTCCCCGCCATGTTCGGCCCGGTGATCAAGGCGATCTGCGGCCCCTTTTCCGCGTCGAGCGCGACGTCGTTGGGGACGAACCGGTCGGTCGTCTCGATGCTTTCCACCACCGGATGCCGCCCGCCGCGGATGTCGAGGCGCGCGTCTTCGCCGATGGCGGGGCGCACGTAATGCGCGTACAAGGCGCGGTCGGCGAAGGCGGCGAGCACGTCGGCCGCGGCGATCGCCCGCCCCGTCTCCTGGATGGCGCCCGTCCGCGCGGCGATCTTTTCGCGCAGGCGGTTGAAAAGCTCGTATTCCAGCCCCTTGGCCTTTTCGTCCGCGCCCAAAATGCGCGATTCGACTTCCTTCAATTCCGCGGTGACGAACCGCTCCGCGCCGACCAAAGTCTGCCGCCGCTCGTAGTCGGGGGGAACCTGCGAAAGGTAGGACTTGGTCACCTCGATGAAGAAGCCGAACGCGCGCGTGTAGCGGATCTTGAGCGTGCGGATGCCGGTCCGCGCGATTTCCTTCGCCTGCAGTTCGGCGATCCACTCGCGCCCGCCGCGCGCCGCGTGGCGGTAGCCGTCGAGGGTTTCGTCGTACCCCTCGCGGAAAAGCCCGCCGTCCTTGAGCGAAAGCGGCGGCTCGTCCACGAGCGCCGAGGCGATTTCCGCCGCAAGCTCCTCCTCCGGGTCCATCGCCGCGTCCAACTCCGAAAGAAGCCCGCCCGCCCCCGCCGCGGCGAGCGCTTCCCGCACCGCGGGCAGCTTCCGCAAACTCGCCGCCAGCGCCTTCGCGTCGCGCGCGTTGCCGCTTCCCGCGGACAGGCGGTTGGCGAGCCGCTCGATGTCCTTGACCCCGCCCAGCGCCTCCCGGAGCCGTTCGAGCGTGCGCCGGTCGGCGAGGAGCGCGCCCACCGCGTCGAGGCGCGCTTCGATGGCCGCGGGTTTCCGCAGGGGCCGGAGCATCCAGTCGCGCAGCAGGCGCGAGCCCATCGGGGTCCTTGTCACGTCCATCACCCCGAGGAGGGTCGCTTCCGGATGGGCCGCGTCGCGCGCGGGGACGATGTCGAGGTTGCGCGAGGTCGCCTCGTCGATCTGGCAGACGTCGCTTTCGACGCGGAAGCGCAGGGACCGGACGTGCGAAACGCTGCGGTGCAGGTCTTCCGCGACGTAGTGCAGGAGGGCCCCGGCCGCGGCCACCGCGGCGGGATGGCCGGTCGCGCCGAACCCGTCGAGCGAGCGGACGGCGAAATGGCGTGCGAGGACGTCCTCCGCCGTCCCGGCATCGAAGGTCCACTCCTCGCGCGGCGTCACCGAAAAGCGCCCGCCCGCTTGCAGGCGGCGGACGAAGGCGTCGTCCGCCGCGAGCGGCTCGGGGAGGACGACTTCGCTCGGCGCGTCGCGCGTGACGGCGGCGGCGAGCTCCTCTTCGCCCGCGGCCTCGCCCATGCGGAATTCGCCGGTGGAAAGCTCCAGCATCGCAAGCCCCCAGAGACCCTCCCCGCGGACGACGGCGGCGAGGTAGTTCGAGCGCTTCTCCTCCAGCACCGCGTCGGCGAGCGCGGTGCCGGGGGTGACGATGCCCGTCAGCTCCCGGCGGACCAGCCCCTTGGCGAGGGCGGGGTCTTCCATCTGCTCGCAGATGGCGACCTTGTAGCCCGCGCGGAGGAGGCGGGCCATGTACAGCTCGTACGCGTGGTACGGGATGCCGCACATCGGCGCGCCCTGCCGGTGGGTGAGGGTCAGGCCCAGCGCCTCGCTCGCGGTGACGGCGTCGTCGAAGAACATCTCGTAGAAGTCGCCGAGGCGGAAGAAAAGCAGCGTCCCGGGCGCGAGTTGCGCCTTGATTTTGCGGTACTGCCCCATCATGGGGGTGGCGGCGGGGGAACGGGCCACGGGCGCCTCACCAGCGGGGACGGTCGACCAGCATCATTTGGTCGCTTCCGAAGAAGACGTGCGCTTCCTTGAGCGGGAAATCGCGCGGGACGCAACCTTCCGAGAAGATGCGGTACCAGTCGTGGTCGGGCGCGGACGGGTCGGCGAGGCCGCGGGTCCACGGTTTGTCGCGCGTGAGAAGCGTGAAGTACGCCGCCTGCACGGGGGCGATTTCCTCCCCGAAGCGGCGGAAGGCGTCGAGCGTGCGGGGGAGGAAGACGCTCGTCCGGTCGCCGTACCACGCGGTGGCCCAGGGCATGTCGCTTGCGATGGCCTCGTCCGCTCCGACGCGGGAGGCGGCCCAGGCGACGGAGTTGTGGTAGTACGTCGGGTACGGGCCGCGGTCGCGCGGCGGCATGACGGCGAAGACGTACGACAGCGCGCCGATGGCGAAGAGGACCGCCACCACCAGCGGCGCCGTCGCCGGATGCGCGAAGGGGATGCGGTCGAGTTCGAGGAGGATGAACGCCCACGCGTACACGAGGGCGAAGGGCCAGAGCGGCAGGAGCGCGCGGGACATGCCGCCCGCGTCCGGCGTCCGGAGCGCCGCCGCGGCGAGGAGGGCGAAGACCGCCCACGGCAGGAGGCAGAAGCGGAGGCGCTGGCTCGTCGCGCGGTGGAAGCGGTGCAGGTGGGAGAGGACGTACGCCGCGCCGTAGAGCCCGAGGCCGCCCAGGCCGAAGCCCGCCGCCGCCGATTCGCGCAGGGCGAGCGAGGCTTTCGCCTGCACCGCGTGGAGAAGCGGGAGGAAGGAGAAGAGCGCGGGGCGGAAGGAGCGGGCGAGGGTCTCGTCGGGGAAAAGGTACGTCCCCGCGAGGGTCGCGTACGGCGCGAGGCCGAAAATGTTGCCGGTCAGGGCGGCGTTGCGGACGCACCACGGCGCGCAGGCGGCGAGGAAGAGGGCGAGGAATCCCAGCGCGGCCTTCCACGAGCCGGGGCGCGGCGCGGTCCAGAAGTAAAGCGCGAGCGCCACCGCGGCGAAGCCGTGGAGGTACGAGGCGTAAAACGCGCCCGCCGCGGCGAGCGCCGCCGCCACCGTGCAGAGCGCGCGGGAAACCGCGGAGCGCGCCCCGTCCGACCAGATGGCGAAGAGCGCCGCGAGGCAGGTGAAGTTGAGCGCGAGGACGGTGCCGCCGGAAGCAAGGGCCTCTTCCCAGACGCCCGCGAGGAGGAACCAGCTCGCGGCGGAAAGGGCCGCGACGCGGTTGTCGAAAAGCGCCCGGCCGAGGGCGAGGATCCAGAAGCCCGCGAGGGCCGCGAGGAATGCGTTGGAAAGCGCGGGCACCCAGTCCCACGGATAGACCGCCTTTTCGACGGGTTCGCCCGTCTTGGGAAGGCCGGTCGCGCGGAAGACGAGGGAGAGGAGCGCGGGGTGGAGCGGCGCGCGGCGGGTTTCGGGCATCGCGTGGATGTCAAGCTTTTCCGGCGTTTCCCCTTCGGGGAGGGACGAGGGGTCGGGGGAGAGGACGCCCGCGTCGAAGGGGCGGACGAAATCGGTTTCCCAGCGGCCGGTGGCGGCGAGGTTGCGGGCGAGCTGGGCCTCGTCGAAGGCGTCGGGGGAGGAGAGGCCGTGGAAGCGGAGGAAGAGGAAGAGGGCGGCGGCGGAAAAGGCGAAGAAAACCAGGAGCAACCAGTGGATGAAACGCCGGCCGGGACCGGAATCGACCTGGTTGACGAAGTTCTGCATTTCGGATTGGAAGCGGATGTCCATGGCGGAAAAAAGGCGTTGGGGAATGAAACCATTTTGTCCCTCCGCATTCAAGCCGCCGCGGCGCGCCCGGGAAAAGCGCCGCAACGGGCGGGAAGACCGCCCGCCGGCTATTCGGCCGGGGGCGGGAAGATGACCGGTTCCGCTTCCGGGGCGCGGCGGAAACGGGGGAGGACGCTCCGCACCGTGTCGCGGTAGGAGAGAAGCAGGAACAGGGCGATGAGGAGCATCGCGAAAGCGTTGGTGAGCTTGTTTGTCACTTCCCGCGGGAGCGGCTTGCCGCGGATCATTTCGAGCACCCCGAAGACGACCTGTCCGCCGTCGAGCACCGGCAGGGGCAGGAGGTTCATGATGGCGAGGTTGACGTTCAGAAACCCGGTGAACCACAAGGCCATGACGAAACTCAGTTTGAGCATCGCGAAGAACATCGCGAAAATCAGGATCGGCCCGCCCACCGCCCCGGCGGCGGCACCGGCGGTCTTCGGCGTCGAAAGCGCTTTCAAAAAGCGGAAAATCCCGCCCGCGTGCGATTTCATCTGCGTCCACGGAGAGGGATGGGTCTTGCGCGCGAAATCGAAGTCGGCGCGCGTGTTGAACGTGATGCCGATCAGGGCGCGCGCCAGCGCCGGGTCGTACTGCGGGGTCGCCTGGGAGACGATGGTCTTGCCGTCGCGCACGAAAACAAGCTCCGTTTCCCGCCCCGCGGCCTCGTCCACGAGCCGCGCCAGGTGGCTGCGGCTCCGCGCCTCCGTCCCGCCGAAGGAGACGACCCGGTCGCCGGGGGCGAGCCCGGCGGCGGCCGCGGCGCTTCCCGGGTACACGGCGGCGACGAGGCAGAGGCTTTCGCCGTCCAGGTCCGGGATGCACTTGACGCCGAGCGGCGAATTTTCCAGCGCCACGACGGCCTCGAACGCCGTCCCGTCGGAGCGCGCGACCGAAAGCCGCGCTTCGTCTCCGCTTCCGAGCGCGACGGCGGCGAAAATTTCCTCCCAGTTGGCGGTCGGCGTCCCGTCGACGGCGGCGATGGCGTCGCCTTCCCGGATGCCCTGCTCCCACGCGGTTCCTTCGCGGGCGACGAAGCCCACGATATTGTTGGTTTCGGCGAGATCGCAGGGCTTGCCCGCAATCCATACGACGACGCCGAGCACGAACGCGAAGAGGAGGTTTCCCGCGGCCCCGGCGAGGGCGACGGCGACTTTCTTCCACGGGGCGATCGGCGGAAGGTGCCGCGGAGCGACGGCGGCCGTTTTTTCGCCGTTTTCCGGCTTGTTTTCGCCGTTTCCGGCTTCGGGGCCTTCCAGAAACGAGTTCGGGTCGAGCTGCGGGAGGGCGACGTACCCGCCGACTGGCAGGCACCCGATGCGGTAGGTCGTTTCCCCGATTTTCTTCTGCCAGAGGGCCGGTCCCATCCCGATGGAAAAGGCGTCGGCGACCAGTCCCAGCGCCTTGGCGACGAGAAAATGCCCCGCTTCGTGGACGAAAACCGTCGCGGAGAAGAGCAGCAGGATGCCGAGCCAGATGAGAACGGTGGAAATCATGGGAACCGAGGAAAGGACGCGCGAAAATCACAAAACAAGCGCGAAAACACAAGAGCGGATTTCGCGGTGCCGCCCCCGAACCGCTCCCCGGCGGTGGATTCCACCCGCATCGCGGGAACGGGCCCGGCTTGCCGTTGCCAAGCCGGGGAAAAGGCGGTCAGGGCGTTTGCGCGGGAGAAGCGGCGGGATGGACGATGTAGGTAAGGGTGTTGGAGAGGGGAAAGTCGGCGAGGCGGGCGGTGGAATCGCCGAGGGTTCCGAGGCCGGCGCAACCGAGACCGGTGTTGGAGTGGAGTTCGGCGTGGACGGGGTAGGCGGGTGAGGAGGAACTGACGAGGAAGAAGCCGTTGGGCGTTGTGGCGGAGAGGGAAGGAACGGGGAGCGAGAGCGTGACTTCGGAGGAAGGAGGAGGGGTGAAGGTGGCATCGGAGACCGAGCCGCCACACATGTCCCCGGTTTGGACGGAGAGGGCGCCGTCGGGGAGGGTGCCGGACAGGACGGTGGGGGTGTAGTCGGCGGCGGGAACCGGGAAGTGGATTTTGTCGGGGAACGCGACTTGGGAAACGTGGCAGAGGGCGAGGGGACGGATGGTGCAACCCGTCTCCTCGACGGGCCCGGTGTATCGGAGGGTTTGGTTGCAACCGAGGGGACCGTGGGCGGTGACGAAGAATTCGCGGGTGAGGGTGGCGTGGACGGGGCCGGGGTAACGGCGGGTGAGAACGACGTGCTGGTTGCCGAAGCGGTCCCGCCACGCTTCGACCTCGGAGGGGCCGTCGGCGAGGGCGGGGGGCGGGGGCCGGTCGGAGCCGTTGGGGGAGAAGGAGGGCCAGTTGGAGCGGGCGACGGGCCAGGCCCAGTCGCCGCCGATGTCGAAGAAGCCGGGGTCGGTGGCAGGGTCGGGGGGAAGGGCCCCGGCATCGGCCATCGCGTCGTCGAGGCGGAGGAGGTTGGCCGCGTCGGCGGAGGGCGCGAGGAAGACGAGGCGGGAGATGGCGGGAACGACGACGGCGTGGATGCGGTCGTTGTGCAGGACGTACGCTTCGCTCCAGCCGCGGAAGGGGACGGGGGAAAGGGGAACGCGCTTCGCGGGCGCGGTGGCGGCAAAGAGGCTTGCGAGGGCCAGGACGGCAAGGGGGAGAAAGCGGACTTTCATGGATGCCATCCTACCCAGTGCGCGTCGCATGCCGCGAGCGGAAAAGCCAGGCGGTTTCGGTGCCCTACCGAATCGAAACGCCCGCAAGGGAAACCTCAAACTAGCATGCGGGATTACGGAAAAACGGGAAAAACAACGGCCAGCGCCGCGTCACTTGCGCAAGGTTCCCCACTTCGCTTGCCAAACGTAGTGGCCATCCCATGCCAACTCTTGCACCCCGACCAGCCGCCCGTCCGCGTCGAAAAACGCATTCGCCCCGCCGCTGAAACGCGTGAGAAACTGTCCCCACGACAGCACGGGGTTCTTCGGTGTCCCCGGCAACACATGCAGCATCCGCACCGGAACCGCTTCCGGCGAAACGACCCACGTATGGTACGAAAAGCAATCTTCCTCCTTCTCCTCGAACGTGCAGTGTCCGGGAAAAACCGCCCGCGCCTCTTCCACCGTCATGCCGGGATGCAATCCGTCCAGCACTTCGGGGAAACCGCTCCACTTTTCGTAGCGGTTGGCGGGGCCGAGCAGCACCGCGAACAGGAAGATTAATCCGAGACACCCGAGGCATCCGCCGCCGCATCCCGACAGCACGTCACCTCTCGCTTCCTTCCGCCACGGGCTCCAGTGCCGTCCGTCAGCCATCCCGCACTTCCTTCCGGCGGACCGTCCGTTTTTTCTTGCGATTGTCCATGCAGGCAATTTTGCAGGACATTGTCTTGCTTGCAACCGTTTTGCCGATGTTTGGCAAATTTCGCTTGATTTTGCCAAGGTTTGGCAAAATCCAAAAACCGCGCTACGCCATCCAATCCTCCTCGAAGGACAACGCGGAAACGCCCGTGTCGGACGGAACGGAACGGCCTGCGTACACGACGGTCGGCCGTTCCACTTCCCCGGCGATGCGCGCAAAGCGCAACAGGTTTCGTCCCATGCCCGGATGGTAGGTCTGGGCGGACTTGATTTCCACGGGGCGGAGTTTGCCTCCGCGCTCCATCAGCAAATCGACTTCCAAGCCGTCCGGTGCCCGGTAGAAATGCAAATCGGCATCCAGCGCGGCGTTGCAACGCGCCTTGACGGCATCCATCACGACCAGGTTTTCGAAAAGGTTCCCGAGAAGGGGATGGGAGGCCATCTGCCGCTCCGTCCGGATGCCCAGCAACCATGCCGCCAGTCCCGGTTCGGTGAAATAGATTTTGGGCGCCTTGACCAGCCGTTTCCCGAAATTGCGGAAATAAGGCCGCAGGACGAAAACGATGAACGACGCCTCCAGCAGCGAAATCCACGTCCGGACGGTCGGTGCGGACACCCCGACGGCCCCCGCCAGGTCGTTTGCGTTGATTTCCTGCCCCACCCGTCCGGCCAACAGTTTGACGAACGTTTCGAACAGTCCGGCGTCGCGGAGGTTCGCGAGCTGCCTGACATCCCGCTCGACCACCGTCCGGAAATAATCGCGGTAGAGCTGGGAGAAGGCCGGATGTCCCCTCCGCCGGTCGTAGAGCCTCGGCAGGAACCCTTCCAGCAACCATCCTTCCTTCGTCTTCGCGACGCCGGCCTTCCGCAGTTCGCCCATCGACAGCGGATACAGTTCCACGAGCGCCGTCCGCCCCGCCAGCGACTGGGAAACGGCTCCCCGCAAAGCGGGCTGGTGGCTTCCCGTGAGCAGATACATGCCGTTCCGCCCCGCCTCGTCGGCTTCCACCTGCACATAGCTCAGCAGTTCGGGACACCGCTGGATTTCGTCGAAAACTGCCGGGGCCGGATGCCGGCGCAGGAATCCCCGCGCATCGGCGGCGGCTTCGCCGCGGATGTCCGGCGCTTCGAGATTCACGTAATCCGCTTCGGGAAACAACCAGCGGGCCAGCGTGGTTTTTCCCGACTGGCGCGGTCCGGTCAAGGTCACGATGGGATATTGCTCCCACAGGGAGCGGATGGATTTCGCAAGTGTCCGTTCAATCATGTTCGGCCTCCATTGCCTTTGGCATCCTGCCGAAAAATCCAACGGATTGAAAGTTTGTTTTTCAATCCGAGAGATTTGTTTTTATTGCAAAGAAGCGTTGGCCGCAGGACGGGTGGAAGGGAAAAAGGAAGTGCGCGATGTCGTTGAAGCAGGCCATGAAACAGGTGACGAGCGGCGCGGGACGGGCGATAAAAGGATTTGCCGATGTTTGGCAAATCCGGGGCATTTTTGCCAAACATTGGCAAAATGGTGTTCGGGCGCGGCTGGCTGCCGTGGGCGGGCAACCATGCACGATTCACCATGCAGGATGCACAATGGGCGAAAGTGCGAGATTTCAGAAAAATTCTCAGCGTCTCCCTCTCCGCGGGAAACTTTGATTCCTGACGGCGGGGACGCCGTCGCTACATCTGCGAAGCGCGGGATTGCGGAATTTCGTGCGGGATTACGGAAAATTGGCGATTTTCAATCGTTTTCTTTGTGGCCTTTCGACTTTTTCCCGGCGCGCGAGGTGGGTGGTTTTCCGCAAAAAAAACGCGGGCCGCTTTTGATGCGGCCCGCGTTTTGGGGATGGTGGGGTTTGCTAGCGGCCGAGGGCCTTCGCCAAGCGCGCTTCGAGGCCGTCGAGCTCTTCCGCGAGCGCCTTCGGCAGCTTGTCGCCGAATTTCGCGTAATGCGCCCGGATGCCGGGAATGTCCGCGGCCCATCCGGCGAGGTCGGGGTTCAACAGCTCCTCCACGTCGTCGGGGTCGAGGTCGAGCCCGGAGAGGTCCAAGGCACCCGGAGAAGGGATGTTGCCGATGGGCGTTTCCGCCGCTTCGCCGCCGCCCGACACGCGCTCGAAAATCCACTTCAAGACGCGCGAGTTTTCGCCGAAGCCCGGCCAGAGCCACCGGCCGTCCGCGGAACGGCGGAACCAGTTGACGTAGAAAATCCGCGGCATGTGCGCGTTCGGCGCAAGCGTCGGCATCTCCAGCCAGTGGGCGAAGTAGTCGGCCATGTCGTACCCGCAGAACGGCAGCATCGCCATCGGGTCGCGGCGGAGGACGCCGACGTTTCCCGCGGCGGCCGCGGTCGTTTCGCTCGCTTGGATGGACCCGAGGAACGTCCCGTATTGCCACGTGGGCGCTTCGAACACCAGCGGCACCGTGCTCGGGCGCCGTCCGCCGAAGAGAATCGCCGAAATCGGCACGCCATCCGGGTTTTCCCATTCCGGCGCGATGACGGGGCACTGCGCGGCGGGCGTCGTGTACCGCGCGTTGGGGTGCGCCGCCTTCGTGCCGCTGGCGGGCGTCCAGTCGTTGCCCTTCCAGTCGATCAGGTGGGCGGGCGCTTCGTCGGTCATGTCCTCCCACCAGACGTCGCCGTCGTCGGTCAAGGCGCAGTTGGTGAAGATGGTGTTGCGCGCGATGGTGCGCATCGCGTTGGGGTTGCTTCCCTCGCCCGTGCCCGGCGCGACGCCGAAGAAGCCGGCTTCCGGGTTGATGGCGTGCAGGTACCCGTCGGCGCCGAACTTCATCCAGCAGATGTCGTCGCCCAGGCACTCCGCCTTCCAGCCGGGGAGGGTCGGGGTGAGCATGGCGAGGTTGGTCTTGCCGCACGCGGAGGGGAAGGCGGCGGCGACGTAGATCGCGCGGCCTTCGGGGCAGGTGAGCTTGAGGATGAGCATGTGCTCGGCGAGCCACCCCTGCTCGCGGGCCATGTACGAGGCGATGCGCAGGGCGAAGCACTTCTTGCCGAGGAGGGCATTGCCGCCGTAGCCGGAGCCGTACGACCAGATGGTCCGCTCCTGCGGGAAGTGGGTGATGTACTTGTGCGTCGGGTTGCACGGCCATGGGATGTCCGCTTCGCCGGCAGCGAGCGGCAGGCCCACGGAGTGCAGGCACTTGACGAAGGGGCCGTCGCCGAGGGTTTCGAGGACCTTGGCGCCCACGCGGGTCATGATGCGCATGTTGACCGCGACGTACGCCGAATCGGTCAGTTCCACGCCGATGTGGGCGATGGGCGAGCCGACCGGGCCCATCGAAAAGGGGATGACGTACATCGTCCGGCCCCGCATGCTGCCTTTGTAGAGCGCGAGCATTTCGGCTTTCATTTCCGCGGGGTCGCGCCAGTTGTTGGTCGGGCCGGCTTCCTCGCGTGTGGGGGTGCAGATGAAGGTGCGGTCTTCGACGCGGGCGACGTCGCCGGGGTTGGAGCGGGCGAGGTGGGAGTTGGGGCGGAGGGCGTCGTTCAGGCGGGTGAAGGTGCCGCGGGAGACGAGTTGGGCGCACAGCGCGTCGTACTCGGCCTGGGAGCCGTCGCACCAATGGACGGCATCGGGTTGGCAGAGGGCGACGGCTTCGTCGATCCAGCGGAGGAGTTCCTGGTTGTTCGTTTGCATGATGGGGGTCCTTTCCGGCGGCCGGGAGGGCGCCGCCACGGGAAAAACCCGGAAAGCCTACACGACAACGGCGAAAACGCAAGCACCCGTGGCGTTTTGCCGATGTTCGGCAAAACTGCACGGAATTTGCCAAACATTGGCAAATCCTTGGCGCCGCGCGGTTTTCCGTTTTGCCGATGTTCGGCAAAAACGCATGAAATTTGCCAAACATCGGCAAAACCGTCCGGGGCTACGGCCGGGTGCCTTCCGCGTCCGGCAGGATGCGGTACGCGAGCATCTTCTCGTGCCGCCGGAGCGGCGCAAGCCGCGCCCGTTCCCCGTCGAGCGGCGGGACCGCCAGGATGAAATGCAGGTCCAGCGCCTTTTCCAGCTCTTCGTCCCTCGCAAGCCACTTCGGAAGGTCCTTGCCTTCCGTCAGGCGGCGGCCCAGGGGCGGTACGTCCCCCTCCACGATGTCCGGCAGGCGGTCCGACGCGCTCGCGAGGAGGTGCGTGATGCCCCGTTCGCGGAAAATTTCCTCCGCCGTCTCCGCTTCCGGCGTCATGTCGAAGCCCGCGCGGTAGAACGCCGCGACCCCCTCCAGGTTCTCCCAGTAGAGCGAGCCGAGCACCTTTCCCGCGCGGTGCCACGCGAAGACCGGACCGTGCGAAATCGGCGCGCACAGACGCAACTCCCCCCCGTTTTCCTCCGCCCGTTCCGCCAGCCGTTGCGCGCGGATGCGCGATTCCACCGCGTAGAACATCACCGCGTTGTCTTCCGTCCCTTCCGCCACCTTCCGGATGCCGAGCCACGCATCCCGCGCGTGCAACGCCGCGCACGCCAGAAGCGGCACGCAAACCGCAAGCGCCACCGCCCGCGCCGCCAAGGGCCGCCCCTTCGGTCGTTGCGACAGCAGGAGGAGCGCCGGGAAGAGCCCCGGCACGCCCGCCATGCTCGTCCAACGGATCTGCCACAAGGCCAGCCCCGCGAACGCCGCGGCCATCGTCGCGGACGCCAGCAACGCCAGCCGTTCCGGCGTCGGCTTTCCGCGCCCCGCCGCCCCGAACGCCGCCGCCCACGCCACCGGCAGCACCCCGAACGCCCCGAACAGGGTTTTCGCCACCGCGCCCGCGCCTTTCGCGTCCGCGAGCAACGGGCGGAATTCCAGGATGAACCGGTGCATCAACGCCATCGCATCCGTCCGGATGGCGTGGAACCGCCCGCCGCCGAAGAGAATCAGCACCGGCACCGCCGCCACCGCGGCGAGTCCCGCGGCGGTCCGCGCGAGCCGCGCGCCCGCCACCGGGCGGCGAGCCGTCCACCGC
>JAFSUH010000055.1 GCA_017445365.1 Kiritimatiellia bacterium
GCGGCGGCGGGGGCGGGGGATTCGGCGGGGGCGGCGCCCTTGCGGCGGCGCGTGGCGGGTTTGCGGAACTCCTTGGGGAGCCAGCCGGCGTACGTGGAGTCGCGGCTCTCCCAGCCGGCGAGCAGAATGGGCGCGAACGTGTCGTAGCACTGCGGGCAACCGGGGATGCCGCGGCGGCGTATTTCCTCGCGCCGCATCCCGCAAAGCGGGCAGGACGCGGGCATGGGCGGCTCGGCGGGGGAGCGGTCCTTGAGCGGAGCCAACCCTTCGGCCACCTCCTGGAGGTGGCGGCCCATGCCTTCGAGGAACTTGCCCATGTCCAGCTTGCCGCCGTGGAGGTCGAGCCCCATGGCCTGGGCGCACTCCTCGCACAGGTGGATGGACTGTATCCGCCCGTCGATGGCCTGGGTCATGTGGACCGTCGCCTCGTTCTTCTTGCAGTTTTCGCACAACATGGTGGGGCACTATACCACATCCGCGGCGGTTTGCCAGTTCCACCGTGCCCGCGGAGCGCGAAAAACGTCCCGGTCAAGCGGTTGTCCGACGTTTCCTCGCGCGAAGGCTCCTCCAACAAACTCCCCATTCCAAATCGCTCCGTGTCTCCGGTCCTCCGTTCCCTCCGTGTTTGGCGCCGCAGGCCCCTTCCCCAAGGGACTGTCCTTGTCTGACCGGCATTCGCGGCATTCGGGTCTGGCCCCTTTTTCTCCGCAGGAGGGTAGGGCGGGCAGTCCCTGCCCGCCGGAGAAAGGAATGCCGAAGGATGGCGCGGAGATGCGCGGATGCATGGTTTGGCCGGATTCCGGGCGAAGGGCATCCGCACGGCCAGCGGCATCCCATTGCGCAACCCAGATTCCGGCGGCGAGGGGACTCGCCGCCCTACCCCGGCTTCGCACAAGCAAAAGGCCAGTTTTCGCCTGACCACTCCAAACACGGACGGGGGCGGGAGGGGGCGCACGACGGCAGACGTTTGGTGCAACCTTGAGATGACGGGCGGGGGCGCCCGTCCTCCCAGTCGGCTGTTCCCATGAAAAGCGGAAGGGGTAAGCTTTGCAGTGTACTACAATGCTGGTTCGTGCCGTCCGGCGGCGGGGCCGGCGGGATGGCGCTGGCATTTGGACGACGTGAGAGAGGCGATGTCCGGCGAGCGCTTCCCGCACCACTTGCAGGTGTAGGAGGTCTTGGCGCCGCCCTCGTAGAGGGCGTGGCGGCCCTTGCCGGGCCCGTGGGGATGCCGCTGGCAGGCGCTGCCCGTCAGACTGGCCACGTCACGGGCCTTGTGACCGCAATATTTGCACTGGTACCACATGGCGTTCTCCTCTCCGTGCACGGTGGCGACCGTGCCGAGGCCCAAGGCCAGCACTGCCGCCATCGTCCGCAAGGAACGTGTCAATGTCCGTTGCATGCCGGTTTCTCCTGCGATTCGTTTTCCAGCAAGTCGGCGGCGAGTCTATCCCTTTCGATCGTTTCCGGCGTCGTCGAGGCCGTGGCGGATGCCGATCCCGAGGGCGGCGAGGCCGCCGAGCACTCCGGCCACCAGGCCGGCCCGCTGGAGGTGTTTTCCGGGCGTGGCGGCGTAGCGGAAGCCCGGAGTGGAGGGGGATACGGCGCGCCAGCCGATCGGGCGGCCGCGGTTGAGACACTTGGAGATGATGGCTTCCAGCCGGTCCAGCATCCATGTCCCGCCGTCCAGGCTGCCGAAGTCGCCCGCGAGGCACCCGGCGGTGAAGCGGTGGCAGTTCCATCCGAGCAGATCGTATTCCAGGCAAAGGTGTCCGCGGCGCGCGAGGGTCAGTTCGCGGGCTTTGGCGGCCGCGGTGTCCGACGCCAGGGGCGTCCCGGTTTCCGCGTCGTAGGCGGCATGGATGCGGAAGCCCGTGCGGATCACCGCCGGATTCCACGCCCCGGAGGGGCCGTTGAGGAAGTCCGAAAGCGTCACCGCGAGCACCTCGCCGTCCCCCCGGAGCTCCGCGACCCGTCCCCGTCCCAGGTACACGCCGGTGTGGACGAGGGCCGGGACGAGCCCCCCGGCCAGGGCGCACTTCAAGGGCGTGCCCGGCGGCGGGGCCGTTTGAAGTTCCGTACGGGGCATCCCTATGCGTCTTCTTCGTTCCACTCCGCGTCGATGGTCTCCGCGCGCTGGCGCTTCCATTCCCGGTATTTCTCCAAGTCCGCCCCGGCGAACGACAGCGCCACCGCGAACACCCCGGCGTCGTCCGTGAACCCGACAACCGGGATGAAGTCCGGGATCAGGTCCAGCGGCGAGAGCACGTACAAAAGCGCCCCCACCAGGGTCGCAACCACGGTCCACGGGATGATCGGATAGCGCCCGGCCATCCAGTCCTTCAGCAGCGAGAAGACCTCGCACACGTCCTTCCAGTACTTCTGCAGCACGGAGATGTGCCGGAAGAAGCCCTTGAGCTTCCCTTCCTTCTCCACCATCTCCCCCACCGTCTCCTCGCTGACCTTCCCCGCGTACTTCCGCGACTGCTCCGCGGCTTCCGCTTCGCTGATTCCGTTCCGTTCCGCTTTCATGTTGGTTCCTTTCTGGTGTTCAATTTCAATACCGGATCGGCGGCTTCCTCATCTGCCAACGCAGCCAACGGCTTGAAATCCACCGCTGCAGCCGGCCTTTCCAGCTGTAATCCGGCATGAATCCGTTCGTTTGCATTTCCAATCCTTTCGACATTCCATTGTTTTCCCGTTATCGAAGCCGTTCCGCCGGCGGGAAGTTCCGGCGGAATACATGCAAAAGTCGCGCGGGCCGCCGGAGTGGTTACACCATTTGCGGGGGCAAGGGCGATTCCCCGTGGGCGGAAAAGGAAACTCCGAGAGCGTTGTCCCGTTCCGCTGAATATTGGAAAACAACTCAAACAACTCGAAAGACAACTCCCGACAACTTGTCTTCCGGGCCCCGGGGCCCCATCCGCGTTCTCCCTTTTCCTCCAATTCGCCATTGAAAAATTGTTTTGGGTTGTTTTCGAGTTGTTTGGAGTTGTCAAGCGAAGAACTTGTGTTTTCGTTCGTGCAAAGCGGGGTAGGGCGGCGAGTCCCCTCGCCGCCGGAAACCGGAACGTGCAAGCGAATGTCATGGGTGATGCGGATGCAATTCAGCCGGGACTTGGGGAAACATGCGTCCGCACATTTCCGGCGCCGTCCTCCGGTATGACGGACACCGGCGGGCAGGGACTGCCCGCCCTACCCATCCCTGCACATGGGAAATCGCAAGGTTTCACCTGACAACTCCTTTGAGTTGTTTGAGTTGTCTTGGAAACGGGCGGTACCACGGTCCGCCCGCCAACTCCAGATCGTGGAGTGTCGGGGTTCAAGCAGACGGAGGCTGGACGGAGCCATCGGCCGAACTGGAGGTGGTTTCCGTGTCTTGGGGGGTGCTCCCCTCCGAAGGAACACCCGCCGTCTTCGCGCTTTTCGCGGCCTTCACACAGAAGCGGGCAAGGTAAAGCAACACGTCGATGGCGACCATGATGACGACATAC
>JAFSUH010000056.1 GCA_017445365.1 Kiritimatiellia bacterium
CATTTTGCTTGACATCTTCCGCCTCTTGCGCGGGAGCGGCGGCGCCGTCGTCCGCGGGCGGGGCGGCGGGCGGCGGAGACTGCGGGGCGGCATCCGCTTCCGGCGGCGTTCCGCCGTCCTGCGGGGCTTCCGGGGCCTCTTCGGGCGTTTGGGCGGCATCGGCGGCCTTCGCCGCTTCCTTTTCCGCCTTTTGGGCGGCCTTCGCCGCTTCCTTTTCCGCCTTTTGGGCGGCTTTCGCCGCTTCGCGCTCCGACTTGGCGAGCGCCTTCGCTTCCGCGCGCGCCGCCTTTTCGGCGGCCTTCGCCGCGGCGAGTTCCGCCTTGGCGCGGGCTTTCGCTTCCTTGACGGCGGGGTCGCTTCCGGGGGCGAGCCAGACGTACAGGCCGAGGGCGAGCGCCACCGCGGCGAAGCTCGCGAGCCCGAGGAGGCAACCGGTGCGCGAACGCTTGCGCCGCGCTTCGTAGACTTCGTTGTACTTTTCCATGGGAGATTCCGGGGTTCGGCGCGAAAAAGCGCGGGGGAAGGGAGACGGGGGAGGGGAACGGGAGGGCGTCCGCGGCGCCGGATCAGCGGCCGAGGTCGCGGAGGACCAGCGTCATGTCCGGGTACCGGTCGGCGGGGTTCTTCGCGATGCACTTCATCACCCAGTTGGCCAGCGCCGGGGAGAGGTTCGGCACGTGCTGGCGGATGGGCGTCGGCGGGGTCTTCGGGTCGGCCTGCGCGGCGCGGACGTCGTCGATGCGCGTCCCTTCGTACGGGCGGTGGAGCGAGAGCATCTCGTAGCAGGTCACGCCGAAGGAATAGACGTCGCTTTGGTCGTCGGGCCGGTGGTTCGCGAGGGTTTCGGGGGCGACGTACGCGGTCGTGCCGGGCAGTTCGCGCACGCGCTTGAAGAAACGCTTGCGGGGGATGGCGAGGTCGAAATCGATCAGCACCAGCCGGCCGGTCTCCTCCTCGACCAGGATGTTTTCCGGTTTGATGTCGAGGTGGAGGAACCCGTGGGCGTGGACGGCCTGCACCGCGTGCGCGAGCTGGCGCATGAGGGAGAGGACGTTGCTTTCGAGGCGCTTGTCGCCGAGGGCGGCGGACTGGATCAGCTCGCGGAGGGAGCGGCCTTCGACATATTCGAGGAGCATGTACTGCCGCCCCTTGAGCTCGCCGGACTTGACGAGCTTCGGGAAGGCGCGGTCCGCGCGCGGCTGCTGGAGCGCCCGGAGGATGCCGGCGGAGGCGAGGAAGCGGTTGCGGGCGGTGCGGTTCTTTTCGAGTTCCGCGTTGAGGACGCGCAAAAGATAGCGGTTCTGCTGGGCGTCGAGCGCGAGGTAGAGCTTGGTCATGCCGCCGGCGCCGACGGTGCGGGTGGTGGAGTATCCTGGAATTTCGAAGGCCATGTGGCGAGCGTAGTCCGCCGGGCGGGAAGAAGCAAGTTTCCTTGCGCGGGAGAAGGGGCTACCATCGCGCGCATGACGAACGAAACGAACGAGAACGCGGCCGCCGCGGCGCGCCGCGCGGAAGCCGACGAGCGGGCCATGCGCCGCGCGCTGGAAGAAGCGCGGCTGGCCGCGGAGGAGGGGGAAGTGCCGGTGGGCGCGGTGGTGACGGACGGGACGGGGAAGCGCATCGCTTCGGCCCGCAACCAGACACGGACCCTGTGCGACCCGACGGCGCACGCGGAAATCCTCGCCATCGGCGCGGCGGCGGGGGTGAAGGGGGACTGGCGGCTCGACGACTGCACGCTGTACGTCACGCTGGAACCGTGCGCGATGTGCGCGGGGGCGTGCGTGACGGCCCGGGTGGGGCGGGTCGTGTGGGCGGCGGACGACCCCTTGCGCGGCGGGGCGCGGAGCCGGTTCCGCATCCTGGAGACGGCAGAACTCAACCACCATCCCGAAATCGAAACGGGCGTGCTGGCGGAGGAAGCCTCGCGGATGCTGAAGGATTTTTTCAAAACCCGCCGCGCGGAAAACCGCGCCGCCCGGAACGGCGGAGGCGGGGATGAGGCCGATTAAAACGCCTCGACCACGAGCCGGATACGCGTGATGCGGGCTTTCGTCGCTTCGCGCGCCCGCTCGAGGAGCAGGCGGTCCAGTCCTTCGCTCGCGAGCGCCATCTTGATGGCGGGATTGCGGACGGCGACGAGCAGTTCGCCGTTCCTGAGGGATTTGACCTGCGTGTTCGCCGCCAGATCGCGCCCGACGGCCGGTTCCCAGCCGCGCTTGAGGGCGAGGAGGTCGTCGGCCTGCCGGTCGCTGGCGCGCGCGGTGGCGAGGGCGTGCATGGCCTCGCCGAGGCGCACGAACCCTTTCGACGGCGGGCCGGGCAGGGGGCCGGAAACCTGCGCCCGCTCGCGGTAGAGCATCTCGCGGGAGAAATCCTCTTCGCGCGCACCTCTGTAGGGAGTGGTCATCCCGTCCACTCTGCTCCAAAAAGCGGCGGATGACAAACGGCAATTTGCGTTCCCTTCCGGCGGGCGGGGACGGCTTGTCGGGCGGGGCGGGGGTTTGGTACGATACGAGGCAACTTGCGCCCGGGGGCCGCGGGGCGTTCCCGCACCGCCCGCCGGGCACGGACCACGGAGTTTTTCCCGGACATTTCGAACTGAATCCAACCTGAATACCCTTTTGCGCATCACGCGCAACGCGACGTTCTACCGAAAAGCCTGAGAAACTTTTTCAAAGAGGAACGACGAATTGCCGGAAACGCGCCCGAACCGGGTGCGCTTTTCTGCTTTCTCGCATTCCTCTTTTGGTCTTCTCAGGCACCATCGGTAGAGTGCGAGGCCAAGAGAAAAGCGTACTTTTTTGTTGCCGATCTTCCCTCTCCGCCGCGTGGGAGACGAGGAGCGAAGCATGGCACAAGGCAACCGGCAGCTGGGCGCGGCGAAAAGCGCCAAGAACGACGAGTTCTACACGCAATACGGCGACATTTCCAAGGAAGTGAACGCCTATCTCGAATTCGACCCGGACACGTTCCGCGGCAAATCGGTGCTCCTGCCGTGCGACGACCCGGAGTGGAGCAAGTTCACGCGCTTCTTCGCGGAAAACTTCGAGCGGTTGGGCTTGAAGCGGCTGGTTTCGACGAGCTACGCGGCGGAATCGAAGCGGTTCAAGACGCCGTACCAGCCGACCCTTTTCGAGTCGGAGGCGCCGCAGTTCGACCGGACGAAGACGGCGGTGAAGGGCAAGATTTTCGTCCTGGACCACGACACGAACGCGAACGGGCGCATCGACCTCGACGACCTGGAATGGCGGTATCTCGCAGACGACGGGGATTTCCGCAGCCCCGAAGTGCGCGCGTTGCGGGACGAAGCGGACGTCATCGTCACCAATCCGCCGTTTTCCCTCTTCCGGGAGTTTCTGGCGTGGATTTTCGAGGCGGGAAAGGAGTTCCTCGTCATCGGGAGCATGAATGCCATCACCTACAAGGAGGTGTTCCCCCTCATCAAGGCGAACAAGTTGTGGATGGGGGAAAGCATCCACAGCGGGGACCGCGAGTTCGGGGTTCCGAAGGAATACCCGTTGGAGGCGGCGGGATGGCGCATCGATGAAAAAGGAAATCATTTCATCCGGGTGAAAGGCGTCCGCTGGTTCACGAATCTCGAACACGGACGGCGCCACCAGCCGTTGGACTTGATGACGATGGCAGACAACCTCAAATACTCCAAACACAAGGAAATCCGCGAGCGTCTTTACCAAAAGTACGACAACTACGATGCCATCGACATCCCGTACACGGATGCAATCCCGAGCGATTACGAAGGTGCGATGGGGGTGCCGATTTCGTTTTTGGACAAGTATTGCCCCGAACAGTTCGAGATTCTGGGAATCACGGACCGAGGAAACGAATACGGACTGAAAACGCGGGAGTACACGGAAGTTGACACGCCCAACGCCAATGACTTGAACCGACGCGGGGCGTTGTTGGTGGATGGCGTGTTGCAATCGACTTACGCGCGCATCCTCATTCGCGCGAAAAAGTGAAAGAAAGCGAGGGAAAACGATGAAAACGACATTGCTGACGGATTTGACGGTGGCGGAACTCTGCGAGGGGTTCGTGTACAACGAGTACGAGGGCAAGGGCCTCTTCGGCTGGGGCGGCAAGCTCGTCATCCAGCCGGAATACCAGCGAAACTACATCTACGCCGACGGCAAGCGCGACGTGGCGGTGATCGACTCGCTCCTGAAGGGCTACCCCATCGGCCTGCTCCATTTCGTCAAGACGGGCGACGGCCGGTACGAAGTCCTCGACGGCCAGCAGCGCATCACGAGCATCGGCCGCTTCCTCACCGAAAAGTTCGCCCATCCCGACCACGACGGGCACGAGCGCAACTTCACGAGCCTGCCCGCCGACAAGAAGGCGCTGCTTCTCGGGACGAGGCTGACCATCTACGTCTGCGAGGGCGAGGAAAGCGAAATCAAGGAGTGGTTCAAAACCATCAACATCGCCGGCATCCCGCTCAACGGGCAGGAGCTTCTCAATGCCATCTATTCCGGCCCGTTCGTGACGGCGGCGAAGGCGGAGTTCTCCAATTCCGCGAAGCCGCCGCTCCAGAAATGGAAGGCGTACGTCAAGGGAAACGAGAAGCGGCAGGAGATATTGGCGGAGGCGCTGCGCTGGGTCAGCCGGGGCGACGTCGACGGCTACCTGGCCCGGCACCGGTTCGACGGGGACATCGCGGAGCTGAAGACCTGTTTCGGGACGGTCATCGACTGGGCGGGGACGGTGTTCAAGGGCGTGGAGGACGAAATGTGCGGGCTCGACTGGGGGCGGCTGTACGAAACGTACCACGCGAACGCCTACGACCCGGAGGCCGTGTGGGCGCGGGTCAAGGCGCTGTACGCCGACGAATGCGTGCGCAACCGCCGGGGCATCTTCGAGTTCGTCCTCGGCGGCGGAAAGGAGCCGCGGCTCCTGGACGTGCGCGTCTTCGACCCGAAGGAGACGAAAGCCGTCTATGCGAAGCAGACCGCGGAGGCGGAGCGGACGGGCGTCTCCAACTGCCCGCTCTGCGCCGTCGGGCACGCGGCGAACGCGCGCCGGATCTGGAAGTTCCCCGAAATGGACGCCGACCACGTCACCGCCTGGAGCCGCGGCGGGACGACGGACCTTTCCAACTGCCAGATGCTCTGCAAGACGCACAACCGCGCGAAGGGCAACCGCTAGGTGCGGCCGGGGGAGGGGGCGCATTTTGCCAATGTTTGGCAAATTCGGGCCAATTTTGCCGATGTTTGGCAAAACCATCCGCCGCGCGCGGGCAACGTTTTGCCAATGCTTGGCAAAAATGGCAGGATTTTGCCGAACCTTGGCAAAACCGGAACGGAGGAGCGCATGGACAAGCGGACTTGGATCGAAGGCGAAATCGCTTCGTGGCGGGCCGAAGGGCTCGTGGACGCGGCGACGGCGGAACGGCTGGAGGCGCGGTATGCGGCGGCCCCGGGCCGGCTTTCGTGGGGCATCCTCCTCGCGGGCGTCTTCGGCGCGTTCCTCGTGGGGCTTGGGCTTGTCGCGCTCGTCGCGGCGAACTGGGACGCCTTCGGCCGCGCGGCTCGGACGGCGGTCGCGTTCGCGCCCGTCGTGCTCTGCGGCGGGGCGGCGCTCCTCTTTTCGGCGAAGGGCAAAACCTCCGCGGCGGTGATGGAGCCGATGGGGCTCCTCTGGTTCGCCGCGGTGGCGGCGGGGGCGACCATCGTGGCGCAGACCTACCAGGTGGGGGACTCGGTGGCGGGGCTTTTGCTTTTCATCGCGCTTCTGGCGTATCCGGTGCTCTTCGCGGTGCGCGCGCGGGTGGCGACGGTGGCGTGGACGGTGTTCGCCATCGCGTGGGCATGCGTCAAGGCCGACGAAGCCGGGAAATCGGCCGTGCTGGCCTGGGGGGCGGCAGGCGGCATCCTCGCGCTTTCGGCGGCGGCGTGGACGTGGGCGATTCGCTGCCGCGGGGAGGGGGCGCTCGCGGCGTCGTGCCGCGGGGCGATGGGGTTGGCCTGGGCCGCCGGGTTGCCGCTGGTGGCGGTGCTTGCGATGCCGTGGCACGTTGCTTGCGACTGGTATTGGGCGCTCTTTTTCGGGGCGGCGTTGGCAACGGGGGTGCTGGGGCGGTGGACGGGGCACAAGGCGTGGAGCGTCGCGGGAACGTTGGTGGCCGTCGGCGCGGCGGTGCCGACCATCGCGCCCTGGCACCACGGGGGCGGACTGGTGTTCCTGTTCTACTGCATTTCGTTGGCCTACGCGCTGTTTCTCGCCGTGCAAGGCGTCTGGCGGCGGAGCCTGTGGCAGCTCAACGCGGGGACGCTCCTCGCCGCGTGGCTGGTGCTGGGCAAGTTTTGCGGGAGCAATGTCTCCTTCACCCTGAAAGGCGTGGTGCTGATTGCCGCGGGCGTGGCGCTGTGGGCGCTCAATTTCCGGCTGGTGCGGGTCAAGAAACAGGAGGCGGCGAAGTGAAAACGAAAGCGTGGATTGGGTGGGCGGCGGCGGCGCTCGCGGTGCAGCTGGCGGCGCTGGGGTGGCTGGTCGCGTGCCACGAACGGGTGGTGCAAAAAGGCGAAGAAGTGCGCATTCCCTGCGGGGCGTTCGACCCGAGCGAGCCGTTGCGCGGGCGGTATCTCAACGTGCGGGCGGAGCTGGAGTGCCGGGACATCGAGTCGGACACTCCGCTGGACGAGATGGATCGGGAAGCACGGCGGCGGCTCTGCCGCAAGCTCGTGGCGAAGCTGGAACCGGCGGGGGACGGCACGGCGACGCACCGGGTGGCGCGGCTTGCCATGCATCCGGACGGGGACGGCCTGTGGGTCAAGCCGCCCCATGGTTATCTCGGCTCGGACGACCAAGGTTGGGTTGCGCGCGTGGCGTTTCCCGGGAAGCTTTTCATGGACGAGCGGCTGGCGCCGCAGGCGGACAGGCTTTTCGCGGGGCGGGGGGAGGAAACGGAAGCGGTGGCGGTGTACCGCGCATGGAAGGGGAAAATCGTCATCGCGGACGTGGAACTCGATGGCGTTTCCATCCGCGAACTCGCGCGGCGCGCGCGGGATGAAGCATCCGGCGGCGACCCCGAGCGGGAAGAGGCGGCGACGGCGGGGGAAGAGGGCTAGGCGGTGGACCGGCGCGCGCCGCAACCGGGCGGCTACCGCGAAGTCTGGCGGGTGGCCTTCCCCATCGTCCTCTCCACGGCGTCGTTCACCGTGATGCAGTTCATCGACCGGCTGTTTCTCGCGTGGCATTCCGAGGTGGCCCTCCGCGCGGCGTTGCCCGCGGGGATGCTGGCTTTGACGCTCACGATGTTCTTCCAGTCGCTGGCGGGGTATTCGGCGACGTTCGTCGCCCAGTGGCACGGCGCGGGAAAGCCGCGCGAATGCGCCCGCGCGGCGTGGCAGGGGGTGTGGATGGCGCTCGCCACGTGGCCGCTCTGCTTCCTCCTGGTGCCCGCCGGGCATTGGCTGCTGGGGCTGGCGGGGCACGAGCCTGCGATGCTCGCGGCGGAGCGGTCGTACTACGCGATTCTGACCGCGGCGGGCGGGCTTTTCGCCCTGTCGCACGTGTTCGCCGGGTTTTTCAGCGGGCGCGGGGACACGGTGACGCCCCTCTGG
The DNA here is from genome assembly GCA_017445365.1 of Kiritimatiellia bacterium. Taxonomy (GTDB): domain Bacteria; phylum Verrucomicrobiota; class Kiritimatiellia; order CAIQIC01; family Lenti-01; genus RGIG3480. The sequence continues at coordinate 7,581 of JAFSUH010000056.1, forward strand.
GCGAACGTGGCGGGAAACGGCCTCAACGTGGTGCTGGACTACGCGCTGGTTTTCGGGCATTGGGGGTTCCCGCGGCTGGGCATCGCGGGGGCGGCGTGGGGGACGGTGCTTGCGGGCGCGTTTTCCGCGGCATGGCTCGCCGTGCGGTTCGCGGGGGCGCGGAACCGGCGCGACTGCGGGATTCTCGCCGAATGGCGGCCGCGGCGGCGCGGGATGGCGGACCTGTGCCGGTTCGGGGTGCCGGGGGCGGTGCATGCGGTGCTGGACATCGCGTCGTTCGCGCTGTTCCTGGTGGTGGTGGGGCGGCTTCCCGCGCGCGATGTCGCGGTCAACAACATCGCCTTCAGCGTCAACAACATCGCGTTCATGCCGCTGATGGGGATGGGCATCGCGGCGCAGATATTGGTCGGGCAGTACCAAGGGGCGCGCGACTCCGCCTCGGCGGTCCGGGCGGCCTCGCACGCGATGAAGATGGCGTGGTTCTACGCGGGGGCGCTGTCGGTTTCGTTCCTGCTGTTCCCGCGGTTCTACCTCGGGCTTTTCGCGCGCGGCGGGGCGGAGTTCGGCGTGGGGGAGCTGATGGAGAAGGGGCGGTGGCTCCTCGCGATTCTCGCGGGGTGGGGGATGGTGGACGCGATGACCGTCGTGCTCAGCGGCGCCTTGAAGGGGGCGGGGGACACGCGGTTCGTGCTGCTGTTTTCGGTGCTCTCGAACTGGCTTTTGTGGATGCCGGGGATTTTCCTCCTCGCGCGCTGGTGCGGCGACGGGGCGCTGCTGCCGCAGTGGGTGTGGATGATGGCCATCGTGCTCCTGATGGGATTCGGCTTCGGCCGGCGATTCCGGTCCGGCCGCTGGCGGAAAATCGAAATGATCCGCCGGACGTAGGCGCGCGGGTTTCCCGTTTTGCCGATGTTCGGCATCCATGTGGCTTGTCAAGCGCCCGGACGCGCCTTTGGGATCCTTCTCTCCTTTTTCAATGCCTTTTCCGGCGAATCGCTGACCGTTGCCCCGGAAAGATGCCCGTAGAGCCGCTCCGCCACCGCCGCCACGCACCGCCTCTTTCCCGACGCGGCCCGCCGGCAACGCCGGGTTCCTTGTCGAGTCCGTGGCGGCTGCAGAAACTCCGGATCCGGTTCGCGGCGCAGGTGGCGTCCCCGGGGCCGTCCGGGGGGAAGAGTTGGCTTCAAGTCGTTCATGGGCCCTCCTGACGGAATCCCCGCTGGGATGCGGAAAAGCCGATGGTTTCGCATGGTTTTGTCCTGCTTGGGAAAACACGTGTTTTTGCGGGGACGGGAACGTGACGCCGTCCCCCGGAATCCGGACAAAACCGGCAGACTGCCGATTCCCGGGGGATGGCAGTGCCAAACACCGGCAAAACGCCTTGCAAGGCGGACGCGGCGCTCAGCGGCGGCGGGAATGGCGGCGGGTGGCGAGCAGGCCCGAGACCGCGCCCCAGACCGCGCCGACCAGGAGCCCCGAAAAATGCGCGGCGTTCGCCGTCGGCCCCGTCAGCCCCATCATCCCCATCACGAGCCACACCAGCATGAGCCCCGTCGTCGCCGGCGGCATCCACGTGCCGTACAGCGGTTCCGTCCGGCCGCGCAGCCACACGTAGCCGAACAAGGCGTACACCACCCCGCTCATCCCGCCGAAGCACGCCCCCGCCCACGCGAACTGCGAGAGGTTGCTCGCGAGCCCCGCCACCGCGACGAAGCCCAGGAACTTCCCCGTGCCTTCGCGGCCTTCCACGAGGCTTCCCAGATCCTTCATCCACCACGCGTTGAAGAGGATGTGCCAGAAATCGAAGTGCAGGAACACCGGCGTCCAGAGCCGCCAGATTTCCCCCTGGCGGATTTCCGGCAGGAGTTCGAGCCACTTCGCCGACGGCCAGCCCGCGCCGCCGAGCGGAAGCGCGGTCATCTGCAGCACCGCCGTCCGCGCGATCAGTTTCCCCATCCCCGTCCACCACGTCGCGGCGATGGCGAGCGCGACGAGCGCCATCGTCCCCCACGGCATGCGGGCCATCGGCGGCCGGGGGCGCGGAGCGCGGGCGGGCGCGTCCGCCAGGGGCAGGGGCTTGTCCGCCGCGGGGGCCGCCTTTTTCGCCGCCTTTTCGAGCGCGGGGCGGGAAAACTCCTCGGCGTCCGGCATGGAGCGGTACCGCGAAAGGAGGGCCTTCGCGTTGGCGACCTCGTCTTCGTCCAGAATCCAGAGCGCGCGCCGGCCCGTCTTTTCCACCGGCTCGCTTTCCGAGTCGATGCCGCGCTCGGCGAGATACGCGGCGAACACCGCGGCCTGCGCTTCTTCCAGCACGGCGAGCTTACGCATGGCGCGTCTCCTCCGCCGCTTCCCACGCGCGCAATACCCGCTCCACCAACGGATGCCGGACGACGTCTTCGGATGTCAAGCGCACCACGCCGACGCCCGGAACGCGCCCGAGCCGCCGCATCGCTTCGCGCAGGCCCGACGGGCGCCGCGGGTCCAGATCGACCTGCCCCAGGTCGCCGCCGACGGCCATGCGGCTACCGCGGCCGAGGCGCGTCAAAAACATCAGCATCTGCTCGCGCGTCGCGTTCTGCGCTTCGTCCAGAACCATGAACGCGTCTTCGACGGTCCGGCCGCGCATGTAGGCCAAGGGGGCGATTTCGATCATGCCCTTCGCGTTCCACGCGTCGCGTTCCTGCGGGGAGGCGAGGACGCCCAAGGCGTCGTGGAGCGGCCGGAGGTACGGCAGGATCTTCTGCGTCAGGTCGCCGGGGAGGAACCCGAGCGCCTCGCCGGCTTCCACCGCGGGGCGGGAAAGGAGGATGCGGGCGACTTCGCCGCGCTTCAGGGCGGCGACCGCGGCCGCCACGGCGAGGAAGGTCTTGCCGGTTCCGGCGGGCCCGGCGCAAAGCGTGATGCCGTTTTTGGCGAGCGACCGGACGAGCGAAAGCTGGCCCGGGGTGCGCGGGAAGACGGCGCGGCCCGAAGCGGTCGTGGCGACGCGGGTGCGCGGGAGTTCGTTCCAGCGTTCGCCTTCCCCCGCAACGAAAAGCGCGCGCGCCCTTTCGCGGACGGCGGCGGAAAGCGGGAATCCCAGGCGGTGGGCGGCGACCATCCCTTCGACGTATTCCTTCGCGCGGGCGCGGGCGATCGCCTCGCCGCCGGAAATCGAGAGGCACAGGCCCCGCTGGGAGGCTTCGATGCCGAAAGCCGCGGTGAAGGCGCGGAGTTCCTCCCCGCCGCGGCCGAAAACGGCGACGGCTTCTTCGCCCGTCGCGAACCCGATGGTTCCGTCCGTCACGCGCGCGGCCTTTCCGGGGGAGGGGCGCCGTCCGCGGCGGCGCGGAGGCGGCGGAGCGCGTCGTGCAATGGCGCCAGACCTTGCGAAACGACCCGGTCGCCGGAGAGGACGGGCAGGAAATTCGAGTCGCCGGTCCAGCGCGGGACGACGTGGAGGTGCACGTGTTCCTTGAGGCCCGCCCCGGCGGCGGCGCCCTGGTTGATGCCGAAATTGAAGCCGTCCGGGTGCATCAGCTCCGTCAGGAGTTTTTCGCCGAGGTGCGCCATCTCCCAGACCGCGGCGCGTTCGGCTTCTTCAAGTTCCCCGAAGGAGGCGACGTGGCGCAGGGGCGCGGCCATGAGGTGTCCGCCGTTGTAGGGATAGCGGTTCAAAAGAAGCATCGCCTTTTCCGCGCGGGCGACGACGTAGGTCTCCGCGTCGTTTTCCGGATGCGAGGCGATGTCGCAGAGGAAGCATCCGCCGTTCCGGGGCTTGGGGGAAGAGACGA
>JAFSUH010000057.1 GCA_017445365.1 Kiritimatiellia bacterium
ACGCGGTCGGCGTCGGGCGCGCCGTAGTAGTTGAAGAGCTTGTAGTCGGTGCCGAGCTTGGCGTTGACCTTGGCCATGCAGCGCTCCACCACGGCCGGCAGCGCGTCGTACGCGCCGTTGCAGGCCTCGCGGTGCTGGAAGAACACGTCGCCGTTCTCGTGGCTGCCGCGCATCGCCGGGTGTTCCGGATTGAGCGCGTGGGCGCGGAAGGCCTTGACCGCTTCCATGTCGCACATGTCCTTGAGGTCCGCGTAATCCCAGGTCTCGATCTTCTGGATTTCGTGGCTCGTGCGGAAGCCGTCGAAGAAGTTCAGGAACGGCACCCGGCCTTCGATGGCCGCGAGGTGCGCCACCGGCGCGAGGTCCATGACTTCCTGGGGATTGCTTTCGGCCAGCATCGCGAAACCGGTCTGGCGGCAGGCGTAGACGTCGCTGTGGTCGCCGAAGATGTTGAGCGACTGCGCCGCCACCGTGCGCGCCGACACGTGGAACACGCCCGGCAGCCCTTCGCCCGCGATTTTGTACATGTTGGGGATCATGAGGAGGAGGCCCTGCGACGCGGTGAACGTCGTCGTCAAGGCGCCCGCCGCGAGGGAGCCGTGGACCGTGCCGGCCGCGCCCGCTTCGGACTGCATTTCAATGACCTTGGTCTGCGTCCCGAAGATGTTCTTCAGGCCGTTCGCCGACCACTGGTCCACGAAGTCGGCCATGGGGGAGGAGGGGGTGATGGGGTAGATGCCGGCGACTTCGGTGTACGCGTACGCGACATGCGCGGCGGCCTGGTTTCCGTCCATCGACTGTTTTTTGCGTGCCATTGTTGGGAGCTCCTGTTTGGGGTTGGGGTGAATCAAAACGGTTCCCTGCAAGATACTCCCTCCCGCCCCCCTCCCGCAAGCCGGAATGCCCTCCTCTTGGGGACCGTTTGCCGCGCCCGGAAGCCGTTTTGCCAATGCTTGGCAAAATCAAGGAAAATTTGCCGGACATTGGCAAAACCATTGGCCGCGCGCGGGGAACATTTTGCCAAACATTGGCAAAAACAGCTGCATTTTGCCAAGGTTCGGCAAAATGCCTCGCGGCGCGGCGCTCGGGCGTGGTAGGGTCGGAACATGCAATCCCGCAAACGCAAAACCCGCCCGTCCGCGTGCTTCCGTTTCGCGGAAGACGGGCGGCTGTGCTTCCGCGAGCGCCCGACGGCGGGGGAAAGGGTCTTCTTCGCGCTCTTCCTGCTCCTGGCGCTGGGCATGGGCGGATTTGGCATGTGGGCGGCCGCGTTGGCCGTGCCGGGCTTCGTCGCATCGCCTTCGTGGAAGACGGCCGTCTTCCTCCTGGTTTTCGGCGGGGGATTCGCCTTCTTCGTGTCGATGATGGCGTTCCTCTTGCAACGCATGTTTTTCGGGGTGGCGGCGGAAATCGATCCGCGGCAACGGCGATTTTCCGCGCGTTACGGGCTCTTCCGGGTGCGGCGGACCCTGGACGCAACGCATTTCCTTTCCTTGCGACCGCTTGCGACCCGGGCCGGATGGGGCCACGCGCTTCGCTTGTGCCGGGAGGGGCGCCGGCGCGGCTGGTTCCTGTACATGGATGCGGGTCGCGGATCGAAGTTGGCGGCCCGCCTCGCGGCGGAACGGCTGGCTAGGCGGATCCGCGAAGGATGGCCCGCGGCTCCCCTCCGCTTCGAGAAATGGGATTGGCCGGGCGAGGCGGCGGCCGGCGCGGGCGGTTGGACGGAATGCACCGTTTCCGTGGACGCGGGGAAACTCCTCGCGCGCCGGGGATGGCCCCGGGGAACGCGGGCGAAAGAGGCGTTCGTCCCCTTGGCCATCACCTTGCTTCTGGTTGCAGGGTTCGGATTCGTCATCACCCATGAATTTGCCGCACTGGGACCGGCCCCGTCGTGGATGGCGCTTGCGGGGAGGTGCCTCTTCGCCTTGCTTTCCGCGACCTTCCTGCTCCCTGCGCTCTTTTTCGTGCAAGCGGAGGCGTTGCCGTCGTTCGCGCTCGTCCAGGCCGGGGACGCTTGGTTCGCGAAGAATTTCGGGATATTCCCGCTTTGGCTGCCGCTCCGGCGCGGGTTTTCGTTCCGGTTGGAGGCGAAGCGGCGGGAGGACGGCTGGTGGACGTGCCGGGTGTCGTTGAAGCGCGCGGGCGGACGCATTTGGTGGCTCGTGCACGAATCCGAACGCGCGAAAACGAAGGGCGCGGCGGAACAGACCGCCCGCGGGCTCGCGGCGTGCCTGGCCTCCCTGCCCGGCGTGGCGCAGGTGGAAACGGACGGCGGACGCGCTTGACCCACGCGGGAGGCCGCCCCGGTCCCTTGTCAAGGGAATTTGCCATCGGCAAAACGCGTGCCGGGCGCGGCGGCAAAAAAAGACGCGGCGCGTCGCCGCGTCCGTCGTTTGGAGGCCCGCTTACGGGAGGTCGACCGGGGCGTCCGCCGCCGGCACGTCGCCCAGGCGTTCGCGCGCCTTCTGCCGGTCCAGCATCTTCTCGCGCGACCGGCGCAGCTGCTTGTCCAGCTTGTCGATGGCCAGGTCGATCGCCGAAATCATGTCCGCGTCCGAGGTCGCCGCCCCGGTGATGTGCATCTTGTCGCGCCCCTGCACCGTGATCGTGCACGTGTGCCGGAACTTCTCCTGCGAGAGGACCACCTGGCAGTTCTCCACCCGCGGATAGTCCGCCAAAACGGGAGGAAGTTTGCTCTCCAGCCTTTCCTTCAACGCGTCCGCCACTTCGATGCTGCGTCCGGCAATCTGAATGTCCATCGGGTTTGCTCCTTGAGTTTGTTTTTGCCGCGGTCCGGTCGTCGGAGCCGCTACATGCTGAATTCCCTCCCGAGATACTTCTCCCGCGCCGTCGGGTCGTTGACGAGGAAGTCGCGCGAACCTTCGCAGAGGACTTCGCCCGCGTACACCACGTACGCGCGGTCCGTCACCGACAGCGTTTCGCGCACGTTGTGGTCGGTGATGAGGATGCCCAGCCCCCGCGCCTTCAGTTCCCGGATGATCTGCTGGACGTCCGCCACCGCGAGCGGATCGACGCCGCTGAACGGCTCGTCGAGCAGGATGAGCGACGGATTCGTCACGAGCGCCCGCGTGATTTCGAGGCGCCGCCGTTCGCCGCCGGAGAGCGTGAAGGCCTTCTGCCGGGCGAGGTAGGAAATCTTGAGTTCTTCGAGGAGGTACGCGAGGCGGCGCTGCCGCTCCTTGCGCGAAAGGGGGAGGGTCTCCAGGACCGCCATCACGTTTTCCGCGACCGTGAGAGAGCGGAAGATGCTCGGCTCCTGGCTCAGGTACCCCAAGCCCAGGCGCGCGCGCTTGTACATCGGAAGCTTCGTCACTTCCTTCCCCTTGAAGAACACCTGCCCCTGCGTCGGGCGGATGAGGCCGGTGATCATGTAGAAGGTGGTGGTCTTGCCCGCGCCGTTGGGGCCGAGGAGGCCGACGATTTCGCCGGGGCGGACCGTGATGTTGACGCCGTTGACGACGCGGCGCGCCCGGTATTCCTTGACCAAGCCCCGCGTTTCCAGCAGCCAATCGCCAGACGTCTTTTCCGTCACGTAAAACCTTTGGTTTCGAAGTCCTTTCCGCGCCGGAAGCCGGGCAAGTCCCGACCTCCCGCAGAACACTCCTCACTCTAGCGGAGCGGGAGCGCTCCCGTCAACCGTTCCTTCGCGGGAAAGCAAGCGCGTCCCGTCCCAGAAGGCGGCGGCGGGGGCGGTGCCCCGGAAGACCGTCCAGTTCCCGCCCGCGGGCGTTTCGCGCTCCAGCCCCCGGTCCCGCCAGAAACGGCGGACGGCCGCGGCGTCCGCGCCTTCCGCGGCGACGGCGAGCGGGCGGCCTTCCGGCACGTCCCCGGTGCGCCGTCCCTCCGGCCAGGCCGCCGGGTCGAGCCCGAAGATGCGGCGCGGGTCCCCGCCCGCTTCCGCCACGCGGTTGGCCGCCCATCGCGCGCCACAGAAAAAGAGGCCCCCGGCGGACTCGCGGCCCAGCGCGCGCCAGACGGCGTCGTCGCCGGAAAGTTCTTCGCGCGGCGGCATGGTCCTGGCGGGGCCGAGAAAACGGACTTCCTGCAATGCCCAGGCGTCTCCCGCGACGGAAAGGCGGATGCCGTCGGCGGGCGCGCCGTCGAGGGCGAGAAGGGCGCGGTTGCCCGTTTCGGGATAGGCGCGCGGGCCGCTCCACATCCACCGGGGCAAGCCGCCGCGCGGCACCACGGGTTCCCAAATGCCGTCGCGGAGCCGCTCGCAAGCGACGGTTTCCCGCCCGTTGGCGGCGGCGAAGGAGAGGACGGCGAACCCGATGCGCGGCGAGTCCGGGAAGCGCCATTCGCACGCGACGGGGGCACCCTCTTCCGGCGCGCGGAGGCAGGTGGTCGCCCCGTCCGACAGTTCCGGCGGGCCGGTGAAGCTCGCGGGCGGAATCTCCTCCGCCGTGGCCCACGCGGAGCGCGCGTTGCCGAAGAGGCGGCCGAAGCGCTCCGCTTCCCCGCCGCTTCGGGCGGGGAAACGGCCGAACGCGTCCTCCCCGGCGTCGTACAGGGGATTGCGCGCGCGTTCCGCGGCGCGGCGGAGGGCCGGGTCGAAGGCCTTGCGCGCGGAGACCAGCGGGAGGTTTTCCGGCAGGTGGAGGCCGATGGCGAAACGGGGAAGCGGCGCGTAAATCGCGTCGGCCCCCGCCGCGCGGGCGGTCTCTTCGAAGGCGGCGGCGTGCCGGAGGAGTTTTTCCCCGTCGTCCGCCGTTTGGGCGAAACGCGACGCGGCGGAGAAGATTTGCGCGAGCGCGAGAAGGACGGCGAAAAGGCGGCCGAACGGGATGCGGGAAAGAAGCGCGGCCGCGGCGAAGGCGAGGAGGGGGACCGCGGGAAGGAAGTAGCGCGCGGTGGGCGCGGCCACGAACCCGCTCGCGAGATAGGCAAGCGCCCAAAACGCGCCCGCAAGCGCCGATTCCAGAAGCAGTTCCCGCGCGAGCGGCGGGCGTGCCGCGCGACGGCGGAAGAGGCTGGCCGTTCCCGCGATGGCGAGCGCGGCGGCCGCGGCCGCCGCCCACGGTGCCCAGGGCGCATCCTTCGCGAAAAGGAGGACGAAATGCTTCCAGGCGAGGAACCCGCGCACGCGGCAGGAAAGGGAAAGCGCGCTTTGCGAGAAGGCGAAGCTCTCGAAGCCGTGGCGCGCGTTGTACGCCCAGAAGGGGGCGCCGCCGGCGAGAAACCCGGCGAGGCCCGCCGCGAGGACGCCGAGCCAACGTTTGGCGGGCGCGCGGGCGCGGAGAAGGGCGAGCGCGATGCCGCAGGCCGCCGCGGCGGGGTAGGGGAGGACGAGGAAGCTCTGCCAGATGCCGAGGCCCGCGAGGAGGCCCAGGAGGAACGCTCGCGGCAGGAGGCGGGAGGCGGGGGCCTTGGCGGCGATGCCGCAGGCGAGGCGGCTCCCCGCGAGGAGGGCGAGAAGCGCGAGAAGGAGGATGGCGATGTACCCCCCGCGCGGCGCGACCTGGAAGAGGGCGAAGTCCGTCGGCCCCGCCAGGAGGAGGAGCCCTCCGAGCAAGGCCGTTCGGCGGCCGTCCGCGAGGAAAAAGAAGCGCAACGCGACCGCGAAGACGGCAAAGGAAAAAAGCGCCGTCGCGAGCGGCGGGGCGAAAATGAGCGGACAGCCGAGGCGGAGGAGGATGGCCCCCAAGGCCTGCTCGAAGGGGGCGAGATACGCCTGGCCCCAGAAGAAGAGCGGGCGGGCGCCGTCGAAGGCGATGGCGCGGGTCATGCGGTGGACGACGGCGCAATCGGGATCGAGGGGAACGCGCGCGGCCCACGCCGCCCAAAGGCGCAGGGCCGTCGCGGAAAGGAGAAGCGCGGCCGCGGCGGGGGCGAAAAGCCCGCCCCGGTGCGGACGGGGGGCGGAGGCTTGCGGGGCCCTGTCAAGTGTTTTCGCGGCGTTCATGCTTCTTCATCCTACCGGACGAGCCGCCGCGGGGCAATGGAGGGAAAGGGGGCAGGCGGCAAAACGGCCATCGCGGGCGCGGGGTGCGTTCCCCGGCTCTCACGCCGTTTCGCGGGCGCGGACGGATTCCACCAGCCCGAAGCCCGCGAGCGTGCAGACCATGAAAGTCCCGCCGCTCGACACCAGCGGCAGGGGCAGCCCCGTGATGGGCATGAGCCCGATGGTCATCGCGATGTTGACGAAGACGTGGAAGAACAAAACCGCCGCGACGCCCACCGCGAGCAACGCCCCGTCCGCCGTCTTCGCCCGCGCCGCCGTCCGGAGGTAGCAGAAGAGCAGCAACGCGTAGGCCGCCAGCAGCATCGCCCCGCCGGCGAACCCCTTTTCCTCCGCGAGCACGGGGAAAATGAAGTCGCTCGGGCTCACCGTCCGCGGCAGGAAGCCGAGCACGTTCTGCGTGCCTTGGAGGAACCCCTTGCCGTACATCCCCCCGCTCCCCACCGCGAGCGTCGATTGGAGGGCGTTCCAGCCCGTCCCCAAGGGGTCGCGCGAGGGGTCGAGGAAGGTGAGGATGCGGTCGCGCTGGTAGTCGCCGAGCACGAACCACCCGAGCGGCGCCGCGGCCAGGGCGAGCCCCCCCGCGGCGAAAATCCACCGCTTGGCCATGCCCGCGGCAAACAGCATCGCCGCGGCGACGACGGGGAAGACGACCGCCGTCCCGAGATCCGGCTCCAGCATCACCAGGGCGAACGGCGCCGCCGTCAGCCCCGCCGCGGCGAGCACGGTCCAGAAGCGGCGCGCGGGGAAGGCGTCGAGCGAGAGCATGCGGGCGAGGACCAGCACGAGCGCGAGCTTCGCGAATTCGCTCGGCTGCAGCTGGAAGCCGCCGATTTCGAGCCACCGGACGGCGCCGAAAATCCTTTTGCCGGCGATCAGGACCGCGAACAGGAGGACGAGCGACGCGAGGTAGATCCACCCCGATAGGCGCAGGAGCGCGCGGTGCCCGACGGCGAGGAGGACGGCCGACGCCGCCAGCCCCGCCGTTCCCCAGAACACCTGCCGCCGGAACCAGCTTCCGACGATGCCGGTCGCCTCGCCGCGGTAGGATGCGGAATAGACGAAGCAGAGTCCCGTCGCGAGCAGGCCCAGCACGAGGAGGAGCGCCGCGAAATCGATGCGGGCGAACGCCTTGAGCCACTCCGGCAACTCCGGTTTCTTGCGGAACGAGACCATCAGGGCACCCGGACGAGGCAGTCGCACCGGCCGGCGGCTTCCAGGGCCGACCCGTCGCGGACGACGAACGAAACGACGTGCTTGCCGCGCGGGATGCCCGTCAGGTCCGCGGGGTAGGCGATTTCGTATTCCCCGACGCTCCCGAGCGAGAAGAGCGCGCACGCCTCGCGCGTTCCCGGCGCGGTTTCGACGAGCGTGTCCGACAGCGCGCGGGCCTCCATGTACAGCCCCTCGCCGCGGCCCTGTCCGACGCGCGCGGCGAACGGCACCGGCGGGGCGTCGGGCGGCACCTGCGCGGTCACCTCCAGCCGGTCGGAGAATGCCTTCGCCTTGTACTTGCCGCCACCGTGCCGCTGGATGGACCAGGCGATGCCGGCCACCGCCTCCCCGGCCATCTCGCCGGGTGCGACGGCGTAGCGGAATTCGTCCTCCCCGATGGTGACGGCGAGCTCGTTCAGAAGCGGCGGGATGGGCTGGGCGACCACGGCGTGGAAGCGGCCGTCCACGTACATCGCGACATGCACCGGCGCCGCCCGGCCTTCCGCGCGGCGCAGGCGCAGGAGGAAGTTCATGCCCGGGAGGAACGTTTCGCCGGGCGCGGGGCGGACGACTTCGATTTTCGGCCCCTGCGCGAAGGGCCGCATCAAGGGATCGCCCGCCATCAGCCCCTGGTACGGGTTTTTGACGGCCATCCACATCGCTTCGCCCGCCGTGAAGCCGCGCGCGTACCAGAAGTACATCGCCGGATCGGGAAATTTCGCGGTGAAGTTGCACGGTTCCGCCACGGTGCCGTAGCTCGCGCACGCGCCCGCTTCGAACCACTTCCAGAGGGTGTCCTGTCCGCCGCAGGCGTCGGGGAAGATCGCCCCGCAGCTGGTCAGGTGCTCGGCGATGGCGCAGGCGGCGAAAGTCGCGTTGGAAAGCACGGGGGGCACCCCCGTCCGGCCGATGGTGTAGCCCGCGACGGGTTCGGAAACGGCGGGGTGGTTCGACGGGGAAACGGACAGCGAAAGCGAGGGGAACAGCGCCGGGCCGCAGAGTTTCCAGAGGCGTTCGACCGCGCCGTAGCGCGGATGGCGGACGTTGCGCGCGCCGTCGCCGGAACCGTGGAGGCAGACGACGGCCTTCTCCGGCGGCGGGCGGACGGCGCGCGAGACGAGCGCTTCGCCCGCGGCGGGGGAGGGGACGGCGAGGGCGAAGACGAGCGGGCGGTTTTCGGCGATCCAGCCGGCCTCGGGGCGGTAGGTGCGCTCGGCGGAAAAGTACGGATTGGCGCTGCCGGGGGCCATGTCGCAGCCCTTGGCGCCGGGGGAGCGCGGGTGGAGGCCGTAGAAAAGGGCGGCCGTGACGGAGTTGTCGGCGCCGACGCGGACGGGGATGTCGGAGGAGAGGACGAGGAAGCGGATGCGGCCCGCGAGCTTGTTGGCGAGGAGGAAGGCGTCGATGCCGTCGCGCAGGCGCGCGAATTCCGCCTCGGACATCGTCCAGGTCTTGAGCGGGGCTTCGACGGGGCAGAGGTTGGCGGCGGGGATGTCGTGGGCCTTGGCGTAGAGGCGGGCGAGGGCGCGGCTCGCGCGGGAGGACGCGTTGTACGCGACGACACAGGAAAGCCCCTCCGCGTCGAGGGCGGGGGCGGAGCGGGGGAAGAGGAGGAACAGCGCCGCGGAGAGAACGGCGGCCGGAAGCCGGAAACGTTTCATCCCTTCCATCCTACCGCAATCCCCCCCGCCATGCAAAGCCGCGCGATTCCCCGCCCCCGGCCGCAAGCCGCGCCCGCCGGGCATTTTGCCAATGCTTGGCAAAACCGCTCCCCATTTGCCAAACCTCGGCAAACCGTGGTACAACGCCCCGCATGAAAGCGCCCCAGGATATCGCCCGCTCCGTCCTCCAAATCGAAATCGAAGCCCTCGAACGCGCCGCCTCGCGCCTCGACGGGGCCTTCGACCAGGCCCTCGACCTCCTGCTCGACGCCGCCCGCCGCGACGCGCGCATCATCGTGACGGGCATGGGCAAAAGCTGGCACATCGGCCAGAAAATCGCGGCGACCCTCGCTTCCACCGGCGTCCCCGCGAGCCTTCTCCATCCCGCCGAGGCCATGCACGGCGACAGCGGGTTCCTCCGCAAGGGCGACCTCGTCATCGCCCTGTCCTACTCCGGCGAGTCCGACGAGCTGGTGACGCTGCTCCCGCTCCTCCGCGCGTACCACGCCACCATCATCGCCATCACCGGCGGCCTCGATTCCTCGCTGGCGCGCGCTTCCGACGTGGTGCTGGACGCTTCCGTCGCCCGCGAAGCGTGTCCGTTCAACCTCGTCCCGACCGCCTCGACCACCGCGGCGCTCGCGATGGGCGATGCCTTGGCCATCGCCCTCCTCGAAGCGCGCGGCCTCACCCGCGAGGATTTCGCCCGGTTCCACCCCGGCGGGGCCATCGGCCGGTCGCTCCTCCTCAAGGTGGACGACATCATGCGCTCGGACGAGAAGCTCGCGAAGATTCCGCCGGAGGCGACCTTGCAGGAAGCCCTGCTCGCGATGACGGGCGCCCAGTCCGGCGCGTGCGTCGTGGTGGACGGGGAGGGGAAGCTCCTCGGCCTTTTCACCGACGGCGATTTCCGCCGCGCGCTCGCCAAGGACCCCGCGGCGCTGGCCGGGAAGGTGGCCGACGCGATGACGAAGAACCCGACGAGCGTACGCCGGGGCAAGCTCGCCGCCGAAGCGCTCGCCGTCTTCCGCGAACACCGTTTCGACGATCTGCCGGTGACGGACGCGGACAACCGCGTGTGCGGGCTGATCGACCTCCAGGACCTCCCGAAATTCAAGATTCTCTAGGCCCGTCCGGGCGGCGGGGCGGGGCGGTCAGGCAAGGTCGGGGAGGGAGCGGATGTCGCCGAGGCGGCGGGTCGGGATTTCCTCCCGCGGGGAGCCGAAGCCGTTTTCGAGGAAGGCGCTCGCCACGCCCGCGCGGCGGGCGGCTTCCAAGTCCGTGTAATTGTCGCCGACGACGCACGCTTCTTCCTTCGTCCCGTCCAAGCGGGAAAGAGCTTCCAGCACGCCTTCCGGTTCCGGCTTGAGGGTGGGGACGTCGCCGCCGCCGATGACGACGGGGAGGTAGTCCTCCCAGCCGAAATGCGCGACGAGCCGGTGCGCCAGCTCGGAGGCCTTGTTGGTGACGACGGCCATCTTGGCCCCCTTCCGGTGCAGGGCGGCGAGCGTCTCCTCCACGTACGGCATCGGGTGCGTCCGCTCGAAGAGGCGTTCGGCGTAGCACGCCTTCAACACCGCGAGCGCTTCGGCGGCATCCACGGGCGCGCCTTCCAGCGAACGGGTTGCGAGCTTCCCCAGGCCGTTTCCGATGTACGAGCGGATGCGCTCCCCCGGAATCGGCTCCAGGCCGAAGCGTTGGCGCATCGCGTTCGCCGCGGCAATCAAGTCGCCCAAGGTGTCGAGCAACGTCCCGTCCATGTCGAAGAGGAAGAATTTCACCGTTTGCTCCTTTCAACATTGAAAGCCATTGAACACGGCTTCGCCGGCATTGAAATCCGCCCGGTTCGAAAACGTTTTGATTTCCACCCGGGGATTTGCGCCGAAATTCACCAACAAACCCAATTCCATTCCCGTCGCCCGCAGGTAGTTGACGATTTGCGCTTCATGTTCGGGCAACAGCGTTTTCACGGCCTTCAATTCCACGAGGATTTTGCCGTGGCACGTCAAATCCGGGATGTAGACCTTGTCCAGCAGGTGCGTTTTGTAGCGGATTCTCGCTTGGAGATGTGCCACGAACGGGATTTTCCGTTCGGCAAGTTCCCATTCCAGCGCTTCCTGGTACACATCTTCCGCGAAGCCGCTACCCAGAACCGAATAGACCGTAAAAACGGCGCCGCGGATTCCGTGGCATTCTTCGGCAAACCTCATGCCCATTTTTGCATTACCCCTCTTTCCCGGATGGGCGATGCCCCCTTTTTCAATGCCCCCTGCAAGGGGGTTTTCAACGGCATCCCATGTTTACGTTCCACGGCATTCACAGATTTTCTCCCGCTTCGACGATGGCGATGTCGCGGGCGAGTTGCGCGGCGAGGGCGGCCAGGGTGTCGAACGAGTGGTGGCCGCGCAGGCGGCGGACGAGCGCGATTTCGAGCCGCTTGCCGTACAGGTCGCCCCCGAACGAGGGGATGTGCACTTCGACCGCGCCGTTTGCGGCCTGCTGGGCGGGGTCGGCGGGGTCGGGGAAAAACGCGGCGCCGCGGCGCGGGGCGCTTCCGTCCGGGAGGAAGACTTCGACCGCGTACACGCCGGGGGCGGGGAGGAAGCGGTTCCCCGCGTCGATGTTGGCGGTGGGAAAGCCGATCGTCCGCCCCACCTGCCGGCCGCGGACGACGGGGCCCGCGAGCGCGTACCGGCGGCCGAGGAGCGCGGCGGCCTCCGCGGCGTCGCCCGCTTCCAGCGCGGCGCGGACGCGCGTCGAGGACACCGGCTC
>JAFSUH010000058.1 GCA_017445365.1 Kiritimatiellia bacterium
CGTTGCGGTTGAGCCGCGCTTCCAGGTTCTCGTGTGCCCGGTCGTTGTCCAGCACGTGCTTCGCGAACTCGTCCTTCGTGACGTATTCCGCCTTCTTTTCCGTCACCACGCCCAGGGGATTCGGCGTCACTTCCGTTTCCGACTTCTGGTGGCGGGTCGCCCACACCTTGAGCGCGGCGTCGAGGAGCTTGTAGACGAGGGCGCCGGAAAGGACGAGGCCGCCGCCCTGGATGATGTTGCCGAGTTCGCTCACGCGGTCCTCCTGGGGAGGGAAAGCCCGACCCCGCGGCGGAGGTGCACTCCGGCGAACGCAAAAAGCCGGCATCCGCCGCGGGGCGGACAGGTGTGGAATCTTTCCAGGGCGGACCGCACGCGGTCCTGAATGGGGGTTTTGCGTTCCTTTCGCATGGCCCCACTATGGAGCCGCTTTCCGCAACTTCAAAACGCGGGATGCGTCAAATCCGCAAAAGTGTCGAAAACGCCGGAATCAATTGAATTTGTTCCCGTGCGCCAAATCCGCCAAATCGGGGAAATCAGTTGATTCAAGCGCATCCAACATTGTTGGACGCGGCAAAATCAATTGATTTCCAACGGCCTCGAAAAGCCCCTTGCAAGGGGATTGCAAGGGGCAGACAGGAAGGCCGTTGCGGGGGCTAGAACGGGGCGGGTTCGAGGGCTGCTTCGCGGAGCTTGCGGAGGCGGCGGTCGAGGGCGATCAGGACCTTGCGGAGGAGCGCCGCGGGAAGGTCATCCAGCGTGCGCGGTGGGCTGGCAAGCTTCGCCTGGCGGACGATTGCCAGGGCGTACCGCTCGCCGTATCGGTTCGGCGGATCGGCTTCGCTCATTTCGCGCAGCTTCTCGCGGATCAGGTGCCGCATTCTCCGCTCGTCGGCCGGGGCCCAATAGGCGACGGCGGCTTGTTTCCCGGATTCCACCGCCAAGCGGAGCATCACCGCGTCGTAGTCGCCTTGGGAGAGTGTCTTGAGCGAGCTTTGGCCGGCGCATTCTTCGGCAAGGATGGCGTGGCGCCAGGACTCCGCCACGGCCCGGTCGCGCACGTCCAGGCCTTTCCGGCCCGCGTAGGCTTCCCACGCGGGCCGGAAAGCGGTCCAGAAGCGCCGGATTTGCAGAGCCGAAATCATTCCGCGCCGCCTTCCGGCGTTGCCAATGTTTGGCAACTTTCCTCCCCGTTTGCCGGAGATTGGCGAGCGGCTTCCGGGGCGTTTGCCAATCCTTGGCAACCCGGGGCCGCTTTTGCCGAAGATTGGCAAGCCGCCTTGCGCGCGCAGCGGGAGGCGTGGTTCCGCCGTTTGTGGATGCCGGCGCGGATCAGGCACTTCGCACCGAGGATGGCGGCCAGTTGCCACTCTTCGTGCGTTTCCGCCGCAAATTTCAACAACACCACCGCGGCTTCTTCCTTGGTCAAAAAACTCATTCCGGAGCCTCCGTTTTCTCCGGCTCGATGAAGAACTTCTCGCCCTGCTCGATGGCAAGGCCGCATTTGGCGAGCGTCCTGGCGTCGTAGCGCGCGCGATCGGCGATGATCGCCTCCTTGTCGAGCTCCTCGCGGGTGCGGACGTATCCGGGCCCGATGACCTGCTTGACCAGGGCGATGGCTCGTGCGGCCGTCGTGCCGCGGAGCAGCCTTACGGCCCAGTTCCCGGTCCGGTAGCCGAGGACGCCGTGCAACAGGCGGAGCGAGCGGGATTTCCCGAACGCCTCCGGGTTTTCGTCGGCCCAGGCGTGCAGGCGTTTTTCCTCGGCCTTCATGGTTTCGGCCAGCTCGGTCATTTCGGCTTCGTAGCGCTGGCGGACATCGGTCAGCTTGAGGTTCATTTCGGCGGCGACTTTCGCGAGCCGGTTTGATGCGAGCGAATACGCTCCGAGCGCGGCTTCGGCTTCGTCCTGGGTCTTGATCTTGGGCAGTTTCTGCATGGTGGGGTCCTTTCGGGTTTTGGGGGCTATTTGGCCGCCCGGAGGAGGGGGCGGCGGACAGGGGTTGCGAGGACGGAGGCGGCGAAGTTAGCGCGGCGCCACTTGATGGCGGCGAGCACGTCGTCGTCGTTGGGGGCGCGGCCGGCCTTTTCGGCGGCGCGGCGGGCGATGGAAAGCACGTGGACCAAGGCGGCCAGCCGTTGCGGCGACTGGACCACGGCGGGCCCGCCCAGGGCTTCCAGCGCGGCCGGGCCGATGTCTGGAACCATCTGGCGGGCGATCGGCTGCCAATCGGCCGCGGCGAGGTCGCCGGAGATGCGGAGGGGCGCGAGGATGCGGCCGATGAGCTGTTCGTGGACGTACGCGGACATGGCCAATTGGTCTTCCAGCCGCGCGGTGGCAATCAGCACGACCGGGCACTTGACCGCATCGTGGAGGTCGCGGACGAGTTCGATGAGGCGCGGGGAACTCCGCCGTTCGGCGGGAACCATGCGTTGCGCCTCGTCCAAAATCAGCGTCCGGGACGGGGAGAAGAACCCGTGGATTTTGGCGAGCATCTGCGAGGCCGAAAGGGACGTGGCCGCGCGCATGCCGGCGGCAACGCAAATCCGGCGCATCAATTCGCTCGTCCCGCCGATCGGCGGGCAGGTGACGAGGACGGCGCTGCCGCGTTCGCCGTTGGCTTCGACCCAGGCTTCGGCGGCGGCGGTTTTGCCGATGCGGGAGGGGCCGACGATCAATGCGATGTCTTCGTTGTTCGCGGCCTCGAAGGCAATCGTGGTGTGGATGCGGCGGGTGATGGCGTTGGGGACGTAGCTTGCCCTTGCGACGGCATGGCGTTTCCGGTCGAAGTAGCGGCGGAGGGCGGTGACGACGTTGGCGATGTTGCCCGCGTATTCCCCGCGGAAGACACGGGACATCACGCTGGACGAGTAGCCGGTTTCGGCTTCGACCGCGGACCAGTCGCAGGCCGGGTCGGAGGTGATCCGGTCGGCATAGGATAAGATGAGAGCTTTGGATTCTTCGGGGATGGGGTACGCGGCGATCTTGGCGGGGTCGAGCTTGGCGGCGACGGTGTCGGAGATGCGGGTGGTGGCGAGCGCTTCGGTCATGCCGCGCCTCCTTCCGCTTTTGCCAATGTTTGGCGGATTTCCTCTTCCATTGCCGGAGGTTGGCACGCGGCCGCGGGCGGATTTGCCAATGTTTGGCAACTTTCCTCCGTTTTTGCCGAACCTTGGCAAGCGAGCAGGCGGATTCGGCGTTCTTCGCCGTGGCGGGCCCGGCGGCGGCAGTTCTCGAACTGGCGCTTCACAAGCTGCTTTGCCCCCATTTGCAAGGCAACAACCTCGTCTTCGCGGAGGTTTCGCCGCTCCGCGAGGCGCATCAGGTGGAAGACCGCCTCCTTGCAGCTCATCCGGGGGTTCCCGTTTTCGTTCGTTTCGTTCATGTTTGCGTTCCTTGGGTTGGGGGTTGCTAAAAAGTGAAAAGTGAAGAGTGAAAAGTGAAAAGATTCGGATTCTCTTTTCTCTGTTCTCTTTTCGTTTTTCTCTCGTCAGTGCGGGAAGCCGTCGTCGGCCCCGGCGGGGGCTCCGGCGTCGCAGTAGGCGGCGGCGAGGGCGGCGGATTCGTCCTCGGGGAGGGCGTCGGCTGGGTTGCCGTCCTCCGCCTCCGGTGGCGGATCTGGCAGGTCGGCCGCCGCGGCGCGCGCCTCGCGCAGCAGTTCCGCGTTGACGGACATCCGCGCGGCGCGCTCTTCCGCTTCGCGCTGGTGGCGGCCGCGGATCGGCAGCACCTTCCGGGCGAGGTCGTGCGACTGCGCGCCCATCGCGCGCTTGATGGCGTCCTGGTCGTATGTCGGCGCGCGAACGTGGAGCGGGGCGGTGCCAATGGTGATGCCGCTGTCGCGATCGACCACCCATACCTGATCGGGGAGGATGGGATTCCAGAAGACGGTCAGGCGCGTGCCGGGAGCGAAGCGGCGGACGGCACCCTCGAAGGAACGGGCTTCGGCGCGGTAGAGCACCTCGTCCCGCCCGAAGTAAAGGGCATCCCGGAAGCCGAAGGTTCCGTCCTGGCGGACGACAACCTCGCGGGTGTCGCTTTCGTCGAGGAATGCGGGCATCTCGAAGAGGGGGAAGCGGATCAGCTCCGCCTGGCCGCGCGCCCAGACCTCGCGGCGGGTCATGAAGCGCCTGCGGCGGCAATCGGGATGGACCGCGAGGAAGGCGGCGATGGCGTTTGCCCCGGCGGGGTCCATGTCCATCAGCTCTTCGGCGTTGCGCCAGGGGGCGCCGGGCCCCAGGCGGTATTCGGCGACGGTGCGCTCGTCCCAGCCTTCGAGGCGGTGGATCGGGTCGTCCATCACCTCCGCCTCGGCGCGGCGGAAGGCTGAAACGTACTCGTCGAACGAAAGGAGCCCCGATTGCATCCGCGCGCCAAACCCGGGCCCGCCCCACTTTTCGAGCTCCGCGAAAGTCTTTTCCTCGTATTTCACGAGGGCATCGCGGGACTCGTGCATGTGTTCGGCGTCGCGGCCGCGGTTCCCCGGCAACGACGCGGTGCGGTTGTGCATCACGCCGTGCGAGGACTCCACCAGTGCCTTGAAGCGGAAGTTGCCGCCGCCGGAGCCGATGAACAGCCCCGCGTGCACCTGCTCGGAGAGGATGCCGGAGCGGGCAAACGAGATGAGGGAACCGAACCCGGGAATGAGCCTGATTTTCCGTTCGACGGGCGGACGGATCGCGGTGGTTCCGTGTTCCACGACGCACCGGACGCCTGCCTTGTGGAATCCGACTGAGACCATGTGTGCGGCGAACGCGAAGCGGAACTGCTGTTCCTTGAGGTTTGAGCGCGTTCCGTCTTCGGCGACGAAGCGGGGTTTGACGACGGACATGCATTTGTATCCGCTGGCCACGTCGTAGCCCGCGAACTCCAGGGGCTGGGCGACCTTGCCGGTGGGGAGCATGATGTCGATGTTGTGCCAGACGTCGTCGAACTCGTAGATGGCGCCCACGGGAAGCCCCCGGCGGGTGGTGAGGACGGGCAGGACGTGGGCGTGCGCGGCGCGCATGCCGCGGCGGGAGGCGGCGAGGGCGAAAACGCCGTCGGGGTCGGCGCGGAGGGCGCGCATGAGGGAGGGGTAGGACGCGCCGGAGGGAATCCAGGCGGGGTCGCAGCGGTCCGGGAGGGGGGAAAAGGGGTGTTCGGCGGCCCAGAGGTCGCTCCAGGAGCCGAGGCCGGGAAAGACCTTGCCGTCGCGGAGGTCGGAAATCATTTTCCGCCAGGCGTTGCGGGTGGTGTTGAGGTCGCGTTCGGCGTAGGTTTTGAACACGGGGAGCCACTTGGCGGCGGAGGAGCCGCGGGAATTGTGGCGGGCGTCGATGAGGGCGTCGTCGCCGGATTTCTTCCAGGCGTAGTACCAGCGTTTGAGGGAGCCTGCCGGAATGCGGCAGCGTTCGGCCACCCGGGCGATGGCGGGGACTACGCCTTCGCCTCCGGCGACCGCTTCGGCGACGGATGCGACGAGTTCGGCACGCCTGGCAATGCGGGTACGGGCGGCGGGTGCGGTACGGGGTGCGAGACGGCGGTAGGTGGCGAGAACGGAGGACATGGGCTTCAGTGCTTTTTGGCGTTGGAATCGAGGGTTTTCAGGGTTGCGGCGAGATCGGATTTCCAGGTTTCGAGCTGTTCGATGGCGGCGCGGAGTTCGGGAACGGAGAGCGCGGAATCGAAAGAATTGTCGAAGAAGGCGGAGACGTTGCGGCGGACTTCTCCCCAAGTCCGGACGGCGGCCTTGTGGATGGAGGATTCCCCGGCATCGCCTGCCTGGCGGAGAATCGGTTTCCGCCCGGCGCCGGGGCGGGCGCCGCCGGTGGGGAGCGGGGCGGCGCGGATGCCGAAGTCGAATTCGAGCTGGCGGCGGGATTTGCCTTCGATGGCTTCGTCTATGGTCTCGCGGACGCGCGCATCGTCTTCGGAAAGCTCCTCGGCCGGGGCGGCGAGGAGGCGGGGAAGGTCGCATTCCGCGGGGAGGGCGAGGGCCTTGGCCATCGCCCGGGCGAGCTGGAGAAAGCCGTACGCGACATGGTAGTTGATTTCCGGGCAGTGCTCCGCAAGCCACGCCTTGAGGCCACCGTCAAACCGTCCGCCAGCGTTCCGAGCCTGTTGCCCGTTTTGTCGTGACAAAACGGTGGGGAGTCGGTCCATCATGGCGCCGAAAAGGAGGATTTCGCGGGTACCGGCGAGAGCCTTCGCGTACTGCGCCGACAGCGCTTCCGCCGCGTTCACTTCGTCACCTTTCACCTTTTCAACCTTCATCGGATTTCTCCTTCGTCGGGAATGAATTCGTTTTCTTCCAGCCACTGCACCACGGCTTCCCGGCCGAGGATGTAGTGCGAGCCGATCTTCACCGCCGGGATTTTTCCGAGGCGGATGGCAGCGAGAACGGCCGAGCTTGTCTCGAATCCGCAGGCTCCGGCGATGTCGCCCGGGGTGAGCAGGAGTTTCCGGGGAAGCCGCGCGATGATGGCCTGCACGGTCGCGTTCACGGGGTGCCTTCCAGCATGGGAGGTGGGAGTTGCTTGGCGAGGGCGGATTTCTGGATCCCGAGAGCAAGTCGCCGGGCTTCTTCGCAGAGGTCTCTTTCCTCATCCGTTTGCGGCGCTAATTCGGGGGCGTAAGGGAGAAGCAAGTCGTTCGCGTCGATAAAGGCGCGGAACAGGGCCTTGCGCTGCCGGTCGAAATCACGGGAAAGGACGGTGAATTTGGACATCAGTTCGACGAATTGTGTATCGGTGCATTTCACCGAACGTGACGCGACGTGGAATCTTCCTTTGCGAAGTTTGTGGTGGTAGACGATGCAGCAATGGTCGAGCACCTTCGTGCTTCCGTATTTTTCTAGGCGCATCAGGGCAAGGAGCTGGTTGACGCGGTCGAGTTTCCAGCCACGGGGAATGTCGATGGGATGGAGGGTTTCTTCATCGGGAACGATGTCGTCGAGTTCGATGCCGTACTTTGCGGCCACCTCCTCCAGCAGGCGGGCGGCGTTTTCGCGCTCGCCGCCGACGCCACCGTCGGCGAGGGCCTTCATTTTGGAGAGGCGGGAGATGATTTTTTCGCGATCGCTCATTGGATGCCTCCGGGCACCGGGAATTGGGATATGGTGGGGAGAGCCGTCCCCGGCAAGCCGTCCTGTCGCGCCCCTCGGGAAAGGATGTCGTGGATGTTGCGGAGGGCTGCGGAGGCGGCGACGACGTTGCGGTACAGGCCCTCGTGCGCGCGGCACGCCTCGGGCGTCGCGATGTGGGACAGCAACCGGATGCAGCTCACGATCGCCGCGAGGTTGGATTGGGTCTCCGTCGGAACGGAACGGCCGAAATTCGGGGGAAGCGGAGGGAAGCAGGCCATGTCAGTCTTCTCCCTGCGGGGTCTTCTCTTCGGATGTCACGAACTTGATGACGGCCTCGATGGCATCGGCGGCCCGGCGCTCCGTTTCGGTGAGGCGGACACACTGTTTGGAACACGAGATGTCGAAAAGCCCGCTCGGCGTCTCTTCGATGAGAATCAGGATGGCGGCGCTCACTTCGCACCTCCATAGGAGATTTTCTCGAGAACGTAGTTGCGATAATTGCCTTCGTGCTCGGCGGGCTGAATGTCGGTGACACGGTAGAGGCCGCCGAATTCCGAACGGATGAAATCGCAGAACGTGCAACGCACGACGTCGCCCAGCGAAAGTGTGCCGGCTTTCCGCATGGTGGTCAGGCGGGCAGCCTTGCGGGCGGTATGCGTTTCGTCGCCGATGCGGAGGGAGCAGCGGCCGTAGCTTTTTCTGGGGCCATTTTTGAAACTCATTTCGCCCTCCAGTCGTAGTCTTCGGGCAACGGGCCGATGCAGACGCCCTCGTCGGGGTCGTGGAGATGGCGCGGGGCGACGATGCCCCAGAAGAGGGAGTCGAGGGTGAACCAGATGCCAGCGGCAACACCGGCGAGAAAGGCGAGGAGTGTTTTCATTTGCGTTCCTTGTTGGTGGGGGTGGACAGTCTCGGCTTTTCCCCGCAAATTGGCATTTGACGCAACGCCCGGGGCTCGGCAAAATTCCGAGCATGGCCGATGTATTCAAATTCGCTCTTGAGTTGCTGAAACTCTCGCCACGTTACTGCGCGGCAGGGGCTGTCGTTTGCGGGGCCCTGCTGTTCGCTCCGGAACGGGTGCTCTCCAGGCTTGGCCTTCTGGATTTTGCAAACCACCACCGCAACGTTGTCGGCCTTGTTTTCCTCGTTTGCACGGCACTGGCGGTCTTGGCCTTTTTGGCGTGGGCGGGCCGGTATGTCTTTGCCGCAACACTCTACCGGCACATGCAGAAGCGCTGCCTGAAGCGCTTGGAGAGACTGACCGAAGAGGAAAAGAAAATTCTCCGGTTCTACATATGGGGACAGACGAGAAGCAACACGCTCCGCTTCGACGACGGCGTCGTGCAGGGACTCGTGGCCGAAGGCGTCCTGTTCCGGGCGTCCAGCTTGGGCAACGTCCTGGAGGGATTCGCGTACAACATCGGCGAGACCGCGTGGAAGCATCTCAACAAACATCCGGCCCTTCTGAACGGGGAAACGGACGAGATCCGGAGCGACAAACGCGTGCGCACCTTGTGGTGACGCGCTCCTTCTGATGTCGCTTCCCATCACGACGCCGCTCCTTCCGGGACCTTGACCATCCCGTACTTCCGGAGGAGGCGTTCGAGGCGGGGGGATTTCCGTTCGCCGCGGATGACGCGGGAGAGGTGACCCGGCGTGACGCCGAGCTTCCGGGCGAGTGGCGCAACGCCGGAAAGCGTTTGGCGGACGCAGACCACCGAGGAGGATTTCGTTCGGGGAATTGGCATTGTCAGTGTGCTCCTTTTGGGATACCGTGCGGCAAAAACAGCCGCAACGGTTGCCAAACTAGAACAAATGTTCCTAACAGGTCAAGAACAAATGAAGAATTTTTTGGAGAGATTGAACGTCTGCAGAAAAGGAATGTCTGTTTCTGCATTTTCGCGGCATTTAGGCCTCAATCAAAAGACGTTGGACCTATACGTGAAGGGAGAACGCAAGCCGTCAGTTGAGTTGATTGTCGCTGTTTGTTCCAAGTGCGGATGCACGGCAGACTGGCTGTTAGGGCTGGAATCGCATCCATCTTCAGAACAGTCGGACTGGCATGCTAGAGCAATCGTTGCAGAACAGAAACTTGCCCGCGTGAATCGCGCACTTGGCCACGCACTCAAGGGGTTTGAGGAATTGCAGGAGGCAGTGAAGTGAGTTTGCGAAGCAATTTCAAATTCCATGAATGCGATAAGAGAAAAATCCTTCGTAGAGCGTATGCAATCGTATCCCCCATTGCGGCGGGTTTTGATCTCTTGGAAAATGGACGCCCTGTAATCTTGTTGAGAAATGACAGGGACGAGAGGTTCCCATCCGAGACTATTGCCAATCAAATCAAGACAGTCGCCTATCATTCCCGTGAAGCAATGGTAAGAACCTGTCTTGATGTATGCGGAATTCTCTCCCAGCCGAGTAATGGAAAGAAATTACTTGTCAATGGTTGCTATTTCTTGCGGCTGGCCATAGACGATGTGTGGAAGAGATTGCATCATTTTCCGGAAAATCCAGCTTTCGACAATCTCTTGGAAGACATTCCCAAACGGCCCCCAACATTTTATGATACATCCTTTTGGTCCTCCTCAATTGTCCAATCTTGGCTCATAGTCCATACAGTTTATGAATGGTATGCACTGTGCATGCCTCGATGGGCCTCGTCCGAGGCGGACAAGTTGGTCAATCGTGGGTTTTGAGGTGTCGTGGGCATGTCGCCGATGGGAATGTCAGATATGAAATTTCAGGAGATGTCGGAATGAAGAAAGCATCGAAAAAATCAATCCGTTCACAAATGTCTCAACCCGCGCCAGTTGCCTTGCAGCGGAATGTCAACCAGGTTGTAAGCCTTGTTCAACCAAGTGACGGAACGGTTTGGGAAGAAGGGTCTGCGAAGATTAGAATTCCATTGCATCTAAAATTTGAAGGTCGCCCAGCTACCAGCGCTGTCGTGGTGGGAGACGCCCTCTTGGCCTTGAACGATCTCGTGAGAAAATCGGCTCCGGTTTTCCGAACAATCGCCCAGCTGGACCGAAGAGAAAAAGTCCGCTGTAGCCTTGCGGTACAAGAAATGTCTCCGGGCTCTTTGAGCGAAACACTCCTTGTTGACATTCTGCTCGGGGGGACGGAAAATGCACGGCAAATGCTCGCAAACCTCCTTCCTCTTTCTCCCAGCACCGTCGCCACATTGGTGATGGGCGGCATGTTGGGCGTTGGCGGGATGTGGGCCTTTCGGAAACTGAGACCCAAAGGCGATACTCATCCAATGGTTGAAGCCCACAATTCGATTGTGGTTGCCTCGGCTGGCAAGCTGAACATAACGGAGTCTGCATTCCGTGGCATGTTTGACTCCTTGAAGGGGAAAAACGCAATTGCCAAAGCTGCGGTTGTCGCTTTGCAACCGGGCAATTCGACCGAGGCCGGTGACGTGCGGATTGGGAAAGACGCAGATTCCATCGTGATACCAAGGGAAGCTACGGCATCCTTGCCGAATCCGGCTGACATGGAAACGGGAGACGCCCAACGCAATATCCCCTTGAACGATGTGGAGCTGACCATTGTCGCCAGTGATCGTGACCATGCCAAAACGGGATGGGCCGCTTATCTGCCGAACGACCATGTTTGCGGAAAAGTCCGAATCAAAATGGAGATTGCGGACAAGGTCAATCCCGGCGACTTGATGTATCGGCAATCGGTGCGCTGTAATGGCGAATTGATCGTCACCGTGCGGGAATCCGACAATTCCATCCGTCCTTGCAAAATCGTTGTTTCGGACATACAGAATCCTGCAACAACGTAATGTCTATTGCCACCCTTATCCGGGTTGGCTTGGCCAACACCCTTGCAAGGCGGCTTGCAAGTCTTTTGCCACGGTGCAACAGAAATCAAAACGAAGAGGAAAACTATGGCTGAGGAAGATGCGGCCGAACTCGAAGATCGGAAATACCGGGAAGAACAGCGGAAAGAATGGGATCGTGAAACCCGGGCCGCGGAGAAACGCAATCGCGACGAGGTATTCTCCGATGCAATGACATTCCGGATGAATCCGGCTTGGGATTTGCAATGTTGTGGGTTGCCGACAGACCCCGAAGACATGGAGGACGCCTGGTGCCGGCGCTGGTCTTTGGCTGGCGAGCGTGTAGGCTGGGCCGAGGCGGCCGGTGCGTTCCGGGACGATGAGGGGCAATTGCACTTGATTGCGATGGTCACCTCTCCGATTTGGAAGGAACTCGGAAGAATGGGATGGGGGCGGGATGATTTCGACACGCCGCCGTTTGTATCGGGAAGCGTTTGGCATTGCTCCGCGGTCGAGACCGATGCATTGCTTGGCTTTGGATTGATGGACCGAGAGACGCTGGATTCCTATCTGGAGGAGAGGACGGCGGACAAGCCGTTGTCGGAAGGCGACCGGGGCATCATGGACGTGGTCGCGGGGCTGTCGCAGGGGGAGCGGGACCAGTTGCGGCAGGAACTGGAAGGCATCTTGGCGGACGGCAAAAAACGCTACCGGCGATCCCCGACGAAATAATCATGTCGGCAAGCCATTTGCCCGGCTCTTGCAACCCCCTTGCCGGGCCCTTGTCGAGCCCTGGACGATTCTCAACTGTTTGATAACTGAGACTCTGCAAGGCCGCCGGGGCGCTTGAATTTCTCACATAGCCGATCGCGCCCGCCCGACTCGGAATGCCGCTTGGAATCTCGCCTTTGTGCGACTTGTCGCGACTATTCGCAGTTCTCAACTGCGCCGCCCTTCCCGCGCGAGCCGTCCCCGGCGAGCCGTTTGCCAATCCTCGGGGATAAGGGCTTTCCGGTCGCTTGACCGCGGGGGAGGGGGGCATTTCGTGTCGCCGAATGGACATTGAAGTCTTCCGAAAGCGGGGCGGGACGGGGTGGCATGGGGCCGGGAGGGGGCGCGAAGGGGGGCGGAAGGCAACAAAAGGGCGTGGCGGCGGCAAGGTCGGTTTTTCGGACACGGTCGATGCTACCGCCGGATTCCGGGGAAGAGTACCCCGGCGGCCGGACGGGGGCCGGCCGTCATGGAAAGGGCGTCAGGCGGTCGGGGACGAACCGTTTCCGCCATCGGTGACGCCGGGCTTGAGCTTCACGTCGATGCCCAGCAGGGAGGGCTTGAGGCAGACGTCGTTGGGGGGATTGCCTTCACGCCGAAGAGGGAGGCGAGGCGGTCGCCGTACTCGCGGGCGAAGAGGGCCAGGGGCGTCTGGTCGCCGAGGGAGGGACGGAGGTAGGAGTTGACGTGGGAGAGCAGCAGGTCGATGTCGCGTTGGGTGAGGGAGTCGAAGCTGGTGGCCCGGGTGTAGGCGGTGGCCTTGGGGAGGACGAGGCGCAGGAGTTCGTGGTTGCGCTCGACGTGGGCCTTCTGCCAGGACTTGCACGGGTCGCAGTAGAAGAGGCGGGCGAGAGGCTCGCCGTCCTTGCCGGTCTCGATGGGGCGGGGGTCGGAGAACTCGGAGCCGTTGTCGGTGAGGATGCAGCGGAAGAGGCGCCGGTAGAGGCCGCGGGCGGCCTCGGGGCCGAAGGCGGCGGCGAGGCGGCGGCGGATGTCGGCGAAGGCGGCGAGGACGTCGGCGGAGCGCTTGCGTTCGAGCAGGAAGGCGAGCATGAAGCCCCAGGGCATGAACTGGAGGGTGAGCAGGACCTTGCCGCCCTTGGTGCCTTCGACGGTGTCCATCTCGGTGACGGGGCAGCCGGGGTTGTCGGCGAGGAAGAGCTGGTAGTCGGCGTAGGTGCGGCCGATGCGGCACTGGGTGTCGACCTTGTGCTCGACGCTCTTGCCCTTGCGGGGCTTGAGGGCCATCTTGCGGGGGAGGTCGCCGTTCCTGGTGGAGAGCAGGCCGCCGGCGATGTAGCGGTAGACGGTCTTCTCGCAGACGGGGAAGAGGCCGGGGTTGTTGGCCATGGCGGCGTGGACGCTCTGGCCCTGGGCGGTCAGGTCGCGGAGGGTCTGGTCGAAGGCGGCGAGCTCGCCTTCGGAGACGTTGGCGCCGGTGCGGGACTCGACGAGCAGGTCGCGGTAGTTCTTCTGGGCGCAGGAATGCAGGTAGTACATCTTGCGGAGGGTGCAGCGGGGCTCGTTCCTGCAGCCGTTGCAGACCCA
>JAFSUH010000059.1 GCA_017445365.1 Kiritimatiellia bacterium
CGGCCCCGAGGGCGGCTTCGGCTTTCTGCGCGGCGGTCGCGTGCGGGGATTCGCGCACGAGGGCGAACCGCCCGGCCGCGAAGGCGAAGAGGGAGTCTTCCGAGGCCGCGCGGCCCGCCGCGAGAAGCGCCGCCGGGTCGTCCGCCGCGCGGAGGACGGAAGAGGGCAGGAGCGCCGGGTCCGCGGGGACCGGGGCGGCGGCATCCGCCGCCGGAGGGATGGCGGGTTGCGGCATTTCGCCGGCGAGCGCGGCGGATGCCATCCAGACGGCACCTGCCGCGATGGCCGGCCACAAGTTCGCGCGCACGCATTTCATGGCCGCCGATAGTAGTGTCCCGCGGAGAGGCGTGAAAAGAGAAAAGTGACCCGCCCGGGCGCGGAATAACCTTGCCACGGAGGCGGGAATGGGGCATTCCTGCCTCCGCCATGGACAGCGCACGCAACAACCGGGGAAAGCCCGCCGCCATCGAAGTGCGCGGCGCGCGGAAGAACAACCTGAAGGACCTCGACGCGGACATCCCCCTCGGGAAGATCGCCGCCGTCGCCGGGGTCTCCGGCTCCGGCAAGTCGTCGCTCGCCCTCGGCGTGGTGTACGCGGAAGGTTCCCGCCGCTACCTCGAATCCCTCTCCACCTACACCCGCCGCCGCATGACCCAGGCGGAACGCGCCGACGCCGACGACGTGCGCTTCGTCCCCGCCGCCCTCGCCCTCCACCAGCGCCCCGGCGTGCCCGGCATCCGTTCGACCTTCGGGACCGCGACGGAGCTTTTGAACTCGCTCCGCCTGATGTATTCGCGGCTCGCCTCGCACCGCTGCCCCAACGGCCACTACCTGCCGCCTACCCTCGACGTCGCCGCGGAAAAGGAACTCGTCTGCCCGGCATGCGGAGAAAAGTTCTTCGCTCCCGGCGCGGAGGAACTCGCGTTCAATTCGCAGGGCGCCTGCCCGCGTTGCGACGGGACCGGCGTCGTCCGCGAAGTGGACATGGCGACCCTCGTCCCCGACGAGTCGCTTTCCATCGACGAAGGCGCGGTCGCGCCGTGGCAATCGCTCATGTGGTCGCTCATGAAGGACATGGCCCGCGACATGGGCGTGCGGACGGACGTTCCCTGGAAACAGCTCACCAAGCGCGAGAAGGACATCGTCCTCCGTGCGCCGCCGGAAAAGCACCACATGGTGTACCAAATGAAAACCGGCGAATCGGGCGAGATGGATTTCACGTTCTTCAACGCCGTGTACACGGTCGAAAACGCCTTGAAGAACGTCAAGGACGAGAAGGGCATGAAGCGCGTCGCGAAGTTCCTCAAGGAAGGCCCCTGCCCGGAGTGCGGCGGCACGCGGCTTTCGGCGCGCGCCCGCGCGCCTCTCCTGCGCGGGATTTCCCTCGACCAAGCCGCGCGGATGACGCTCGCCGAAGCCGTGGAATGGGTGCGCGGCGTTCCGGGGTCGCTTCCCGCCCCCATGCGCCCGATGGCGGAGCGCATCGCGGAATCCTTCCTCGACACCGCGCGGCGGCTGGTGGACATCGGCCTGTCGTACCTCGCGCTCGACCGCGCCGCCTCGACGCTTTCCACCGGCGAACGCCAGCGCATGCAACTCGCCCGCGCCGTCCGCAACCGGACGACGGGCGTGCTGTATGTCCTGGACGAGCCGTCCATCGGCCTCCACCCGGCGAACCTCGAAGGACTGTGCGGCGTGATGGACGACCTCGTGGCCGACGGCAATTCGGTGCTCCTCGTGGACCACGACCCGCAGGTGCTCCGGCACGCCGACTGGATCGCCGAACTCGGCCCCGGCGCGGGCGCGGACGGCGGGCGGCTCGTCGCGGTCGGGTCGCCGCGCGAATTGGCGCGGAACCCGGCGTCCGAAATCGGCCCGTTTTTGCGCGAAACGCGGAAACGCGCGTTCCCGTCCGTGGCGGAAAAAGGAAAAACGGAGGAAATCCGCCTCGCGACCGGCGCCATCCACACGGTCCGACCGCTCGAAGTCGCGTTCCCCAAAGGAAAGCTTTCCGTCGTGACGGGCGTTTCCGGCTCCGGCAAGACGACGCTGGTCCTCGAAAGCCTCGTCCCCGCGCTCGCCGCGGCCATCGCGGGCCGGAAGCTCCCCGCCCACGTCCGCTCCGTCTCCGCGCCGGGCATCGCGCGCGTCCAGCTCATCGACGCGACGCCCATCGGCATCAACATCCGCTCGACCGTCGCGACCTACGCGAACGTCCACGACGAGTTGCGCAAGGCCTTCGCCCGGACGCCGGACGCGAAGGCGCGGCGCCTGAAGGCGGGCGATTTTTCGTACAACACCGGGTCCCTGCGCTGCCCGACCTGCGACGGCACCGGCGAAATCAGCCTCGACGTGCAGTTCCTGCCGGACGTGGACATCCCGTGCCCCGATTGCCGCGGCTCGCGCTACGCGAAGGCCGCCTCCGCCGTGAAACGCGGCGGGACGAGCCTCCCGGAATGGATGGCGGCGAGCGTGGACGAGGCGCTGGCGCTTTGCGACGGGTTGCCGCTCGTCCGCTCGCGCTTGCAGACCCTGCACGATTTGGGCCTCGGGTACTTGACGCTCGGCGAAGAGACCCCGGGGCTTTCCGGCGGCGAGGCGCAACGGCTCAAGCTCGCGAGCGAAATGGGCCGCTCGCAGGAGGACACGCTCTTCGTCTTCGACGAGCCGACGATCGGCTTGCACCCGCTCGACGTGGAAACCCTGATGGCGGTGTTCCGGCATTTGATCGCGCGCGGCGCGACGGTGGTCGTCATCGAGCACGACACCGACGTCATCCGCGCCGCGGACCGGGTCGTGGACATGGGACCCGGCGGCGGGACGGACGGCGGGCGCATCGTCGCGGCGGGAACCCCCGCCGACATCGCTTCCTGCCCCGCCAGCCTCACCGGCCGCTACCTTTGAAGGGTTGCCGGTCGCGGAAAATCAGAAGGAGAGCGTGCGCGGCGGCGCGCGGAAGGAGCTGATGGTGGCGGTGGCGTTTTCGAGGCGGAAAACGGCGGTCTTGCCGTCGTCTTCGTCGTACATGCCGCGGAGGGCGGGATTGGCGTCGAGAACGGCCGAAAGGGCTTCGCGCCGGGTGTCGGGCACGGCGGTCGCTTCGATGCGGATCCACCCGTCGGCGCGGTCGGGCTTGAGCGCGCAGAGCTCGACGCGCGGGTTGGCGGTCATCTGGCGGTACACGGCCTTGAAGTTGCCGGTCTGGATGTAGAGGGCCCCGTCCCAGAGCGCCAGCGCGCCGAACGGGCGGACGCGCGGCACCGGCGCGCCCTCCCCGGCCGCATCGACCGTGGCGAGGAAGAACGCCGGGCAGTCCTTGAGGAAGGCGAAGACTTCCGCGCGCGCTTCGGCGGCGGCATCGGCGGGGACGGCGGCTTCCCCGTCCCCGGCGGCGGGAGCGGAAACGGCGGAAAACGCGAGGCAAAGGGCGGAAACGAAGGGGAGGAACGGAGTTTTCATGGCCGACATCCTACCGCTCCGCCTCCCGCTTTCCCACCCCAAACCGGCGCTCAACCGCGGTAGCGGCGGCGGGGGGGGGCGAGGCCCGCGTCGGCGATGGAGGCGACGGAGACGCCCGCGGCCACTTCCTTCAAGCCCTTGAGCAGTTCGTCCGCGATTTCCACTTTCGCGTCCGACAGCACCCGCGCCGTGCCCCCGCCGTCCGGCTGCTTGACGAAGAACGTCACCGGCGTCTTCCCCGGGAAGCGCGCGAAAAGCGCCTTCATTTTCTCCACCGTCTCCTTGGTCGCCCCGGTGCTCGACAGCTTCACGTTCAAGCCCGCCGAGAAAAGCTTCGGCACTTCTTCGAGCGGATGCACCTCGTCCACCGAAAGGCTCGTCCCCCGGTCGTTCGTCCGTACCGTCCCCACCAGCATGACTTCCGCGCCTTCCGAAAGCTTCCCCCCCACCGCCGAAACCGACTCGCCGAACACGGCGCACGAGACGTTCCCCTCCAAGGTCTCCAGGTCGAAGCTCAGCCACTGCGTCGGCGGCACCTTTTTCGTGGTCCGCTTGGCAAGCCGCGCGACCAATCCTCCGATGCGCGTCCTCGAATCGTTCGGAAGCGCCGCCACCTTGTCGGCCCTCGTCAGGTTGTACGCCCGCAAGATCCAGTCGTGCTTCGCGAGCGGATGGCCCGAAATGAAAAAACCGATCATTTCGCGCTCGAAATTGAGCTTGGTGGTCAAGGTCCACGGGTCGGGCCCGCCCAGGTCCTTGTCGGTGAGCCGCAAACCCGTGTCCTCGTCCTCGCCGAGCAGATCGAGCAGCGACCGCTGCCCGTTGGCGTGGTCGGCCCGCGTGCGGGCGGCGTGTTCGGCCACCAGCGGAATCTTCTGGACGAGGCACCCGCGGGGGATGCCGGTGAAATCGAACGCGCCCGCCTTGATCAGGCACTCGATGGCGCGGGCATTGGCGGAGGCGTTGTCCACCCGCTCGCAGAAATCGACGAACGACTTGAACGGGCCGTTTTTCTTGCGTTCCGCGATGATGGCCTCCGCGGCGGCGACGCCCACGCCCTTGATGCCGCCGAGCCCGAAGCGGATGGCGCTGCCTTCCGGGTGGATGACCGGCGTGTACCGCAACCCGCTTTCGTTGACGGAGGGCGGGAGCATCTGGATGCCGTGCGCCTGGATGTCCTGGATCAAAATCGGCAGCTTGTCGGTGTTGCCCATTTCAAGCGACAGGGTCGCCGCCATGAACTCCGCCGGGTAGTGGGCCTTCAGGTACGCCGTCTGGAAGGTGACGATGCCGTAGGCCGCGGAGTGCGACTTGTTGAAGCCGTAGGCCGCGAAGGGCACGATGATGTCGAAGATTTCCCCGGCCTTCTTCTCGTCGCACGTTCCCTTCTTGACGCACCCGGCGACGAACGCTTCGCGCTGCTTGGCCATGACGTCGGCCTTCTTCTTGCCCATCGCGCGGCGGAGGACGTCGCCCTGGCCCATGGAGAAACCCGCGAGCGCGCCCGCGGCCTGCTGGATCTGCTCTTGATAGACGAAAATGCCGTAGGTTTCGGCCAAAATCGGCTCCAGGAGCGGATGGGCGTACTCGATTTTCTCCCGCCCGAGCTTGCGGGCGATGAAGGTCGGGATGTTCTGCATCGGTCCCGGCCGGTAGAGCGCGATCATGGCGATGAGTTCCTCGATGCGGTTGATTTCGAGGTCCTTCAAAAGCTTCTTCATCCCCTCGCTTTCGACCTGGAACACGGCGATGGTGTCCCCGCGGGCGAGCATCTTGTACGTCTCCCGGTCGTCGAGCGGGAACCGGAGCGGCTCCAGCTTCTCCCCGTGCGTTTCGGCGACAAGGTCGCACGCTTCCTGGATGACCGTGAGGGTCTTGAGGCCCAGGAAGTCCATCTTGAGAAGGCCGATTTCCTCCAGGGGCACGCTCTCCCACTGCGCCTGCACGTTGCCTTCCTTGTCGCGCATGAGCGGGATGAAGTTGAAGAGCTTCTGCTCGCCGATGATGACGCCGGCGGCGTGGGTGCCGGTCTGCCGCGGCGCGTCTTCGAGCGGCGGCGCGTAGCGGAGGATTTCGGCGAGGTAGCTGCCCGGCGTCGCGGCTTCCTTCGCGAAGTCCTCGCTCGCCTCCATGGCGCTTTTGAGGGTGACCCCGGCGCCGTCGGGGATGAGCTTGGCGATGCGGTCGCATTCGGCGAGCGGGAATTCGAGCGCGCGGCCGATGTCGCGGACGAGGGTCTTCGCGCCGAGGGTGCCGAAGGTGGCGATTTGCGCGACCGCGTCCTGGCCGTACTTCCCGCGGACGTACTCGATTGCCTCGCCGCGGCGCGTCTGGCAGAAGTCCACGTCGAAATCGGGCGGGGAGACGCGTTCGGGGTTGAGGAAGCGCTCGAAGATGAGGCCGTAGCGCAACGGGTCGAGTTCGGTGATGCCCATCGCGTAGGCGACGAGGCTGCCCGCGCCGGAGCCGCGGCCGGGGCCGACGGGGATGCCGCGCTCCTTGGCGGCGTGGATGAAGTCCCAGACGACGAGGAAGTAGTTGAGGAAGCCGGTCTTCTCGATGATGTCGATTTCGTGGAAATAGCGGTCGGCGACGCGCTGCTCGTCGGCGTTCTTCGGGTGGTTCAGGTCCTCGATGCCGTATTTCTTGCGGATGCCCTCGGAAGCGATGCGCCAGATGTAGTCCTTGTGGGAGAGGCCGTCGGGGCAGACGTACGTCGGGAAGTGCGGGTTCTTCTGCCCGCCGAGCTTGAGCTCCACGTTGCAGCGCTCCGCGATGGCGAGCGTGTTGCGGAGGGCCTCCGGGTGGTCGGGGAAGAGCGCGGCCATCTCGTCGGCGCTCTTGAAGTAGAACTGGTCGCTGCCGTACTTCATCCGGTTCGGGTTGCTCCACTTGTCCTGCGTCTGGAGGCACAGGAGCATCTCGTGCGCTTCCTTGTCCTCCGGCGAGAGGTAGTGGACGTCGTTGGTCGCCACCAGCGGCAGGTCGAGCTCGCGGGCGAGCGAGAGGAGGTCCGGGTTGACCGCCTTCTGCGCGTCGAGCCCGTGGTCCTGCAACTCGATGAAGAAGTTGCCTTTCCCCATGATGTCGGCGTATTCCGCCGCAATCGCGCGCGCCTCGTCTTTCCGTCCGAGGGAGAGCCGTTCGGCGACTTCGCCCTTGAGGCAGGCGGAAAGGGCGATGAGGCCCTTCGAGTACCGCGCGAGGAGGGGCCGGTCGATGCGCGGCTTGTAGTACATCCCCTCCAGGTGCGAGAGGGAGACGAGCTTGAGGAGATTCGTGTAGCCCTCGAAGGTTTCGGCGAGGAGGACGAGGTGGTTCGCCTGGCGGCCCTCGAAAAGTTCGCGCTTGGTGTGGTCGAGGGGGGTGACGTAGACCTCGCAGCCGAGGATGGGCTTGAGGCCGTACGCCTTCGCCTGCTTGAAGAAGTGGACCATGCCGAAGACGTTGCCGTGGTCGGTGATGGCGAGGGACTTCGCCCCGAGGGCGCGGGCGCGGTCCATGAGGGGGGAATGGTGGTCCTTGCCGCGGTCGAGGGCGCAGAGGCCGTCGAGGATGGAGTACTCGGTGTGGAGGTGGAGGTGGACGAATTCGTTCATGGGGGCGGGGAAAAGGATACCGCGCTTGTCCGCCCTCCCGCAAGCCGCCTCCCGCCCGCGGCCGCCGGCCGCGCCCGACCGGCGGATTGCCGTCGAAAACCGTTTCAACCCGCTTCGCGGACATGGAAAGGGCCGAAATCGGCCGTTTTTCCGTAATCCCGCACGAAATCCCGCCATCCGGAAGCGCACCGGGAAACGCCGCTTCTCCTGTTTTCCCGTAATCCCGCACCCAATCCCATTTCCGCTTCTGGTTCCCCGCTCCTCCCAATCCCGCCCGTGCATCGGTCGGCGGACAACGGGCTTTCGCGGGGGGAGGGGAGGTGGTAGTGTCGCGGAACCCGGACCCGGGCAGGCGCAACCGTCCGCCGGTTGCGTGCATCCCGGGCGGAAACGCGATTTTTCCATCCCGAACCCAAGAGAACCCACCATGAAAGCTTCCTCCTTCCACCGCCTTCTTGCCGCCTTGGCCCTCCCCGCCTGCCTGGCCGCCTGCGCGACCTGCCCGAAAGGCGCCGCTCCCGCCGCCGTCTCCACGACGGAACTCATCCGCACCTCGCAAAGCTGGGACGGTGCGGACCTGCCCGACTACCCCGACGGGCGGCCGGAGCTGGTGGCCATCCGCTACGAATTCCCGGCGGGGAAGAAACTCGGCTGGCACCACCACCCCGTGATGAACTACGGCGTCCTCCAACAGGGCGAATTGACCATCATCGGCCTCGACGGCAAGGAAAAGACCGTCCACGAAGGCGAAGCCGTTGTGGAGATGGTCGATACCATCCACCACGGCGAGAACCGCGGCGACAAGACCGTCATCCTCGACATGTTCTACATCTCGCAGCCCGGCGTCCCCCTCGCCGTCCAGCACCCCGAAATCCCGCTGGACTGAAGCCGGGAGGGGGAGTCATGGGCGGTCCCGTCGAAACGGTGCGCCCCGCCGAAGGCGCGGCCGTGCCGCCGGGCGTGTCCGCGCTCCTCAAAGCCGGGCGGAAAAGACTTCGCGGGTTTGCCGCAACACGCCGTTTCCGTCCGAGATTTCGAGAATGACCGGTTGCAACCCGCCGCCTTTGACCGCCAGGGTCCAGCCGTCTTCCAGCGCGATGCCGTTCGCGGCGTAAAAAAATCCGTCGGCGTCGATCATCCGGAAAACATGGAACCCGCCGTCGCCCGGGGCGGGCAGGGGGACCGGGCGCGATTCGCCCGTTCGGACTTTGGCGGCACCGGGCGTTCCCCATGCGGTGGTTTTGAGGATTTCCGGCGTTTGGGGCAAAATCCAGGCATCGGCGTCACGGACGCCGTTGCAAAAGGTCACGGTTCCCGTGCAGGGGGTGGGCATGTCAACCGCCTCCTTTGCCCGGCAAGCGCACGAGAAGAGCAACGCGAGGAAACAGGCAGCCGCTTTCATGCCGGCATCAGCGCGGCGGCGGGCCGCCGGGGCCGCGCGGGGCCAGGGGGTTGGAGGAACCGGCGGATTTCGCGGGCGCGGGCGCGGCGGACTTGCGCCCCGTGACGATCGGGTCGCCCTCCGAAAGCGGGCCGCCGGGGAGGATTTCCGTCCACGCGCCGTCGGTGATGCCGCAGAAAGCGTCCGTCCGCTTGAGCGTGCCGTCTTCGAGGAGGACGTAGAGCGTCTTGACCGCCGCGCCGTCCGGGGGC
>JAFSUH010000060.1 GCA_017445365.1 Kiritimatiellia bacterium
GGACGTGCGCGCGGCCCGGGCGGAGGCGGAAAAGGCCGCCGCGGCGCTGGGGAAGGCGCGGCGGGCGGCGGCGGCGCCCTTGGCGGAAGACGTGATGCGCGCGACGAAGGAACTGGGCTTCGCCGACGGGCGCTTCCGCGTGGCGCTGGCGGAAACCGCCGAGCCGGGGCCCACGGGGCGGGACGCGGCGGAGTTCCTCTTTTCGGCCAACGTGGGCGAGGGCGAACGCCCCTTGAAGGACATCGCTTCGAGCGGCGAAATCTCGCGCGTGGCGCTGGGGCTGAAGGCGGTGCTCGCGGCGGTGGACGAAATCCCGATCCTGGTGTTCGACGAAATCGACGCGAACGTGGGCGGGGAGACGGCGAAGGCGGTGGGGAAGAAGTTGGCGGAAGTTGCGAAGGCGCGGCAGGTGATCGCCATCACGCATTTGGCGCCCGTCGCGGCGCGGGCGGGAGCGCATTATGCCGTCAGCAAGCACGTCGAGGACGGCCGGACCGTCACCCGAATCGCGCGGGTGGAAGGGGAAGCGCGCGTGGAGGAAATGACGCGCATCCTCGGCGGCGAAACCGCCGACGGCGAAGCGCGCAAGCTCGCGGAAGCGCTCCTGCGCGGCAACTGAGCCGCCGCCGCGATGCGCCGGAGTGGTTCCGTCATTTGCCGTTTGTCATCCGCGGCGCGGACGCGTAGAGTGGACGGAACGCGGCGCGGTTGCCGCTTCACCCCCCACGAGGAGCTTCCCATGACCGAACTCAATTACGGCCTTTCCGAAATGGCCCAAGAAATCCGCTCGATGATGCGCGAATTCGCCGAAACCCGCGTCAAGCCCGTCCGCGCCGAACTCGACGAAAAGGGCATCTTCCCCGCCGACCTGCTCCGCGAACTCGGCAAGATGGACCTGATGGGCCTGTACATCCCCGTCGAATACGGCGGCACCTTCGAGGGCGACTCGCTCTGCAACATCGTCGCGGTCGAAGAGCTCTCCCGCGTGTGCCTGGGCGTTTCCACCTCCTTCGCCGCGAACGGACTCGGCAGCGACCCCATCCTCCTCGGCGGCAGCGAAGAGCAGAAGAAGAAGTACCTGCCCCCCATCGCCGCGGGCGAAAAATTCGCCGCGTACGCCCTGACCGAACCGAACGCCGGCAGCGACGCCGGGTCCATCCGCACCACCGCGGTCAAAAAGGGCGACAAGTACGTCCTGAACGGCACCAAGCAGTGGATCACCAACGGCGGCGAGGCCGACACGTACTGCGTCTTCGCCGTCACCAACAAGGCCAAGGGCGCCCGCGGCGTCAGCTGCTTCATCGTCGAAAAGGGCACGCCCGGCTTCACCTTCGGCAAGAAGGAAAACAAGCTCGGCATCCGCGCGAGCGCGACCCGCGAACTCATTTTCCAGGATTGCGAAGTGCCCGCGGAAAACCTGATCGGACGCGAAGGGACCGGCTTCATCTGGGCGATGCGCACGTTCGACCTCTCCCGCCCCGGCATCGCGGCGCAGGCGATCGGCCTGGCGCAAGGCGCGCTGGACGAAGCGGTGAGCTACGCGAAGGTCCGCGAGCAGTTCGGCCGTCCCGTCATCGCCAACCAGGGTCTCCAGTGGATGCTCGCGGACATGGCGACCAAGCTCGAAGCGGCGCGCGCCTTGACGTACGCGACGGTGCGGGCCATCGACGCGGGCCAGAAGGACTACTCGAAGTATTCCGCCATGTGCAAGGTCTTCGCCTCCGACATGGTGATGGAAGTGACCACGAACGCCCTGCAGGCCCTCGGCGGGTACGGCTACATGAAGGAGTACCCCGTCGAAAAGATGATGCGCGACGCGAAGATCCTCCAGATCTACGAAGGCACCAACCAGATCCAGCGCGACATCATCGGCATGGCGCTCAACAAGGAATACGCCTCGCTCGCGAAATGAAGAAAGCCTTCGTCCTTCTCCTCGCCGCCGTCTTCGCGGCGGCTTCTTTCGCGCAATCTCCCGCCGCCGAAGCGGACGAAGAGGTTGCCGCCCCCGCGCTCTCCGCGGCGGAAGCGCCCGCCGCCGAAAGCGTGTCCGACACGGTCGCCGCGGAAGCCCCTGCTGTGGAAGCCCCCGCCGTGGAAGCGCCCGCCCCGGAACCCGACCCGCTCGCCGCGGCGCTGGCAGGCGTGCGCGCGCTCGCGGAGACCGCGGGCAAAACCTTCTCCGACGACGAATGGGTTTCCGCGTTGCAGCTCGGAATCCTCTCCACCCTTCCCGCCTTCCGCCTCGTGGAGGCGGAAGAGCCCGCGCCGCCGCCCGCCGCGACCGAAGAAGCCGCCGCGGAAGAACCGGAGCCGCCGGTTTCCTTCGAGTGCCTCCCGGGCGCCATCCTCTTTGTCCGCGTGCGCGGCGACGGGGACGGCGCGCTCGCCGCGTTTTCCGAAGCGCTCGACGCCATCGCCCCCAACGGCATCTACGGCGTCGTCGTCGATTTCCGCGGCACGACCGACCTTCCCCGCCCGGTGGAAGAATTTTCCGCTTTCACCAACAACCTCTCGCCGCTCGTGTTCCTCGCCGACGAGGAGACCGGCGGGGAGGCGGAGATGCTGCTTGCCCGCGGCACGCCGGACGGGACGAGCGCCATCGTGGGCCGCGAAACCCGCGGCGATTTGCCGGAACGCGCGCGCCTCGTCCTCGCGGACGGCCGCACCGCCGAATGGGCCGCCCGCCCGCTCGTGCTGCGCGGGAAAACCTACGACGGGACCCACGGCGTCCTTCCCGATGTCGCGGTGCCCCGCGAAGCGGACGACAAGCCCGCCTACGAGCCGGAAGAGCCGCGCCTGAGGAAGGGCAAGACGCTTTCCGAAGAGGAAATCGAAGACCGGGCCCTCCGCGACCGCACGCGCCACGACGCGGTCCTCCGCGCCGCGACCGACCTCCTCCTCGGTCTCAAGGCCCTCGGCTTCCCCAACGGCTGAGGCAAGATTCCGGGCCGCCGGACGCCGTTTTGCCAATGTTCGGCAAAAGCGGCCCGGTTTTGCCGAACATTGGCAAAACCACCCGCCGCGCGTTTTTGCCGCGGCCGGCTTCCGCCAGCGTTTCGCACGCCCGCAAGGCGCCGCGCGCGACGGCAAGCCCAGGACCGTCACCGTCCGCGGTGGCGCGGAAGCCAGCGGGAAAGGTGTTTGTCGAGCAGCTTCGCGGCGGCGGGACTCGCGGGGTCGGCGTCGTGGACGGCGTAGAGCAGGAACATTCCGCCGTAGAACGCGACGGCCTCTTCGCGCGAACCCAGGATGCCGGCGGTGTAGTCGAGGGGGCCGGTCCCGAAGCAGTTTTGGTACAGCGCGGCCATCTCTTCCGAGCGGTGCTGCTCGACCGTCACCATCCGCCGGAACGCGGACGCGAACGGGTCCCGCGTCCAGAAACGGAACTGCCGCTTCGCGAAGGCGACCAGATCGGAAACGGCGGCGCGCGCGTAGGTCGCCGGGTCGGCGCCGGGCGGGGCGAGCGGCAGCGAACAGGCCGCGGCGGCTTCCGCGTCCAGCTCCTCCATGCGCCGGAGGATGGCCTCGAAAACCGCGCGCTTGCTTGCGAAATGCTTGTAGAGCGACGGGGCCTTGATTCCCACGGCCTGCGCGATGCGGGCGACGCCGACGGCTTCGTATCCCTCGCGGGCGAAGAGTTCCAGCGCCGCGGAGAGGATCCGTTCCTTGGTGGACTTGCGCCCTTCCATCCTGCGCCTCCCCTCCCCCGCGTCAAACGGAAACGGCATTCCCCGGCGGCGTCCGCCAGCGCTTGAGCCGCGGGAAAAAGGCGCGCATCCGTTCGCGGTACTGCGCTTCGGAGACGGGAGAAGGCAAATGCTTGTTTTCCCCGTCCAGGAACCCGGCGCAATGGTCGATCATCTCCTCCATCGTGAAGTCCCGGAGGAACCGCCCGCCGGCGTAGCAGCATTTGCAGTAGTCGAAATTCCGTCCGCCGTCCGCTTCGGTCCCGCAGTCTTCGTTGCGGGCGAGCGGCATCCCGCAACTCTGGCAGGACTGCGGCAGCTGGCCGGGCCCGAGCGCCTTCTCCTTGGGCGGGAAGGTCGCCTCGAAGGCGGCGAACCCGGCGGGGTCGTCGTCGGCCGCGAAATAGCCGCGGGGCGTCCGGTAGGAGCCTTCGACCCCGCGCAGGAAGCCCGGGACCAGCTCGCGGGCGAGGAAATACGGCACTTCCGCGTCCGGCGGCTCGCCGTCGCAATGGAGATGCAACTTGCTTGCGAGGTCGAAGCCCGCGTGGCGGTAGAAGTCGAGAGCGCCTTCCATGCAGACCGCGCCGACGCCCATCCCGCGCGCCGCTTCGAGCGCATGGTCCAGCAGCGCCAGCCCGAGGCCGCGGCGCTGGCAGTCCGGGTGGATGGCGAGCGGGCCGAAGGTCCAGACGGGGAACGTGCCGCCGCCGTCGAGAGCGAGCGACGCGCGGGAGAAGACGATCTGCCCCACGAGGCGGCCGCGTTCCTCCATCACGAAGTCCAGTTCGGGGACGAAAGCGGGGTCGGTGCGGTAGCGGTGGAGCACGAAATGCTCGGTGCAACCGGGGCGGTAGCGGTTCCAGAACGCCTCGCGGACGAGGGTTTCCGTTTCGCGCCGATCTTCGGGGCGTTCCGGACGGATGATCCAATCGGTTTCCATGCCTCCGACAGTAGGCTAACGACCATTAGCCGTCAACCGGAAAGCATTGCCGCGCGGAGAACAGGGAAACCCATTGAAACCGCTTCGCGAGCATTGAAAACTTCCGGCCCAAAAGGGCGCAAAGAAAGCTCACGCGGAGGGGGAAGGGGTTTTCGGACGGGGTTTGCAGGATTGCCAGGATTTTTGGGGGATGCGGCTCCCGGCCGCGTGTCCGTGGGGAGGGTCGCCGCTTGTCGGGGCCGCGGAAAACAGGTTTCGTGCGCAAAGGATTGGACATTCAACCCCATGGAAAGCCGCCTCCGGCGGACATCGAAGGGCGGAATCCCGTTCCACGCGGCCGGGGAGAACCCCGGACGGATTGGAAGAGGAAAAAAGAAGATTCAGGCAAAAATCAGGGAATTTTTGGCAATTCAGGCGGGCCCGCCAAGGGGACAGACCCCGTTAATTCTTGCGGACGACGGAGGTGGTTTCGCCGACGGCGCAGGTGAACAGGGACACGTCTTCGAGGAGGGGGGTGCGCAGTTCGGAAAAGCCGTGCGCGGCGAAGACGCGCCGGGCGGTGGCTTCCATGCCCTGCCAGAGGCGGAGTTCTCCGCCCGACAAATCACTCATGCCCTGAACGGGCTGCAAACCTTTGGCCATGTGGACTCCTTGTGCGCCGCGGACCCCCGCGGACTTGAAAAAG
Source organism: Kiritimatiellia bacterium (assembly GCA_017445365.1). Lineage (GTDB taxonomy): Bacteria > Verrucomicrobiota > Kiritimatiellia > CAIQIC01 > Lenti-01 > RGIG3480. Next base: position 5,315 of record JAFSUH010000060.1, read on the forward strand.
CGGTTGTCAGCACTTTTGCCGATGTTTGGCAAATTTGCGCGAATTTTGCCAATGTTTGGCAAAGTGCCGGAGGCACCTTGCTTGCAGGGCCTCCGCTTCGTGGGGCCCTGCATCCACCTCCACGCGGGTTTTGCCGAACATCGGCAAAACGGCCTGCGGCCGCGGGGCGGTGCGGGAAGGCGGAGGAAGGGGCGGCAGGGGAGACAGGGCGTTCCCGCGAAGTTCAAGAGGCCGGTTGGGAGGGGAGGAAACGCGACGGCGGAAGCGCTACAGGCGGAGCGCCGCGGCGAGGTCCGCCGCGTTCGCGCCGTTTTCGCCCGCGGCGGCGGAGGCGAGGTCGCCC
>JAFSUH010000061.1 GCA_017445365.1 Kiritimatiellia bacterium
CTCGGCCGCGCCGCGGCGTACGCCCCGCTTGCGGGTCTCGCGGCGCCGCCCGCCGGTTCCCCCGGCCCGCTCGCCACGGTCGCCCGGCGCATCCGCGCCAGGTCGCCCAAAAACGACTGGTACGCTTCCGGCGTCGTCGTCGCGCGGAAAATCCTTGACGAAATCTCGTCCTTGATCCGGTCCATCAGGTCCGAGAACATTTCGTACGCTTCCTTCTTGTACTCGACCAACGGGTCGCGCTGGCCGTACGCCCGCAACCCCACGCCCTGCCGGAGGGTGTCCATGTTGCGGAGGTATTCCTGCCACTGCGAATCGACGGCGTTCAACATGATGAACCGCTCCAAGGCGTCGATGCGCTCGGGGTTTTCGATGCCGCGCTTGATTTCGTACGCCTGCTTCACCGCCTCCATCACCGCGTCCGCGGTCGCCTGTTGGTCGAGGTGGCGCTTCTTTCCTTCGCCCGCGTACACGAGCTGTTCCGCCTTCCATCCCAGCGGGAAGTGGATGTTGACGAAATCGAGGAAGTCCTTCTTCGCGCCCTCCTCGTCGGCGAGGTTTTCGGCGCGCGCCTCGACGACGTCGCGGGCGACTTCGAGGAGCTTGTCGGTGACGACGGAAGCGGAGACGATCTGGCTCCGGAACCCGTAGATGATTTCGCGCTGCGTGTTCATCACGTCGTCGTATTCGAGCGTGCGCTTGCGGATGGCGAAGTTCTGCTCCTCGACGCGCCGCTGGGCGGTTTCGATGGAGTGGTTGAGCCACTTGTGTTCGAGGACCTCGCCTTCCTGGATGCCGAGCCGCTCCATGATGCCGCTCAAGCGGTCCGACCCGAAGAGGCGCATCAGGTCGTCTTCGAGCGAGACGTAGAACCGCGTCATGCCGAGGGCGCCCTGCCGCGCGCAGCGGCCGCGCAGCTGCCGGTCGATGCGCCGGGACTCGTGGCGCTCCGAGCCGATGACGTACAAGCCGCACGGGCGCTCTTCGACGAGCTGCCGCAGGGTCTTGTTGCCGTGGTCGGGGAGCTTCGTCGAAAGGGTCATGTTGCTTTCGATGGCCTCGCGGGGTAGCCAGACGACGTCACGCCCGAGCTTGATGTCGGTGCCGCGGCCGGCCATGTTGGTCGCGATGGTGACCGCGCCCGGCTGGCCCGCGTCGAGGACGATTTCCGCTTCGCGCTGGTGGTTCTTGGCGTTGAGTACGTTGTGGGGAATCCCCGCGCGGCGGAGCATGCGCGAGAGGATTTCGCTCATTTCGACCGAAATGGTGCCCAGCAGCACCGGCTGGCGGCGGCGGTAGCACGCGACGACCTCTTCGACGATGGCGTTGAACTTCTCGCGCTGGGTCTTGTAGATGCGGTCGTTGCCGTCCACGCGGCGGACGGGGCGGTTCGTCGGGATGACGACGACGTCCATCTTGTAGATTTCCGCGAACTCGCTCGCCTCGGTTTCGGCGGTGCCGGTCATGCCGGAGAGCTTTTCGTACATGCGGACGTAGTTCTGGATGGTGATGGTCGCGAGCGTCTGCGTTTCCCGCTCGATGACGACGCCTTCCTTCGCCTCGATGGCCTGGTGGAGGCCGTCGCTCCAGCGGCGGCCGGGGAGGATGCGGCCGGTGAATTCGTCCACGATGAGGACGTGGCCGTCCTGGACGACGTACTGGACGTCCTTCTCGTACACGGAATACGCGCGGATGAGCTGGTCGACCGCGTGGATGGTCTCGCTTTTCTTCGCGAACTCGTCCTGGAGGGCCTGGCGGCGGGCGAACTTCTCCCGCTCGTCGAGGGGCTCGGCGTCGAGGGCGGCGAGGGCGCTGACGAGATCGGGGACGACGTAGTAGTTCGGGTCGGCGGGGTTCATCGCGTTGCAGCCCTTGTCGGTGAGCGACGCGTCGTTGCCCTTCTCGTCGATGACGAAGTACATCTCCTCGCGCAGTTCCCGCGCCTCGTCCTTGTACATGTCGAGGGTCATCATGCCGGTGACCTTTTCGAGGCGGCGGCGGTTGGCGGGCTCTTCGAGGAGGTGCAGCAGCTGCTTGTTGCGCGGCTGGCCCTGCGAGACCTGGTAGAGGCGGCGGGCGGCGAGGTCCTCGTCTCCCGCGTCGATGGCGCTTTTCGCTTCGGCCATCAGGCGCGTGCAAAGCTCCCGCTGGCGGCGGACGATGCGCTCGACGGCGGGCTTGACGGCGAGGTACTGGTCGGTCGAATACGGCGCCGGGCGGGAGATGATGAGGGGCGTGCGCGCCTCGTCGATGAGGATGGAGTCCACTTCGTCGACGATTGCGTAGTTCCAGCCGCGCTGGACCATTTCCTCCGGCGCGTAGGCCATGCCCATGTCGCGGAGGTAGTCGAAGCCGAACTCGCTGTTGGTGCCGTAGGTGATGTCGCAGGCGTATTGCGCGCGGCGCTCGGCGGGAGGCATCTGCGCCTGGATGCAGCCGACGGTGAGCCCGAGCCAGCCGTAGAGGACGCCCATCCACGAGGCGTCGCGGCGGGCGAGGTAGTCGTTGACCGTGACGACGTGGACGCCCTTGCCGGTGAGCGCATTCAGGTAGACCGGCAGGGTCGCGACGAGGGTCTTGCCTTCGCCGGTGGCCATTTCGGCGATCTTGCCCTGGTGGAGGACGATGCCGCCGATCAGCTGCGTGTCGAAGGGGACCATGTCCCACGTTTGCGGGTGGCCGCAGACGTCGGCGGTGGTGCCGCAGAGGCGGCGGCAGGCGTTCTTGACGGTGGCGAAGGCCTCGGGGAGGAGGTCGTCCAAGGTCTCGCCCCTGGCGAGGCGGTCGCGGAATTCCGCCGTCTTGGCCTTGAGCGCGTCGTCGGAGAGGGACTGGTAGGAAGCTTCGAGCTCGTTGATGCGCGCGACCAGGGGCCGGAGCTTCTTCAGGTCGCGGGCGGTCTTGGTGCCGAAAAGTTTTTTGAGGATGCCTTGCAGCATGGGAAAGTCCTGTGGGAAAGGGGGTGGGAAAAGTCCGCGACTTATACCCGCGCGCGCGGTGCCGCGCAATGACGAATGAACCCGCCCCGGACGGACGGGGCGTGCCGGGCCTCCCCGGGGAAGCAACGGGCCGCCGGTGCCTTACGGGGCTTCGGCCAGGCGTTGGCGCATGGTGCGGGAGGCGAGGCTCCAATCGGGGGATTCCACCGCGCCCTTGACGGCTTGCAGCCCGCGCAGTTCTGCCGCGATTCCCGCCCGGCCCGCGTCATCGCAGCGGTCCAGTTCCCGGGTCAGGCGCGCGCGTTCCCCCGCGAGCCTCCGCCGCCAGATTTTCCGCAAACAGTCTTCCGCGGCGCGGGCTTCCGCCTCTTCCCGCGAGCCTTCCCCCGGGGCCACGATGCGGTAGCGCGCGTTGGTCAGTTCCGCCGCGAGCGCCTGCGTCGCCTCGCCCTCGCCTTCGATGGCCGCGAGCAAATCCCCCTCTTCCTCCGCGAGCGCGGCGACGACGGGGCGGATGGTCTCCGTCAGCCAGTCGTAGCGCAGGTGTTCGCGCACGAGCATGGCGATGCCTTCCGCGTCGGCGGCTCCGAGCAACAGCTCCGCGAGCGCGCGCTCTTCCGGCGCGGGCGGGACGGCGGACGGGCCGCCGGCCGGCTCCGCCAGGATCCGCTCGACCGCCGCCGCTTCGCCCCCCGTCTCCGCGGGAGCGTCCGCGCGGGCGAAGCGCGCCTTGCGGCGGATCAGGGAAGCCACGTCGCTCGCGAGCGCTTCCGCGCTCAACCCGAACGCGACGGCGGCCTCGCGCACCATCTGCTCGCGCTGCACGGCGCCGGGGGCGTTGGAGACAAGCTCGCACATCTCGCCCGCGGCGAGGCGGAGGGCGGTGGGAGAGGAAAAATCGTGGCGCTTCGCGAGCTGGCGCGCGAAAAACGAGACGATGCTTTCGGCGCCGTCCAGGGCCTTTCGGAACGCGGGGGCGCCGTCCTTGCGGATCAGGCTGTCGGGGTCTTCGCCCTGCGGGAGCGAGGCGACGGCGACGTCCACTTCTTCGGCGAGGAGCAGCGCGGCGCTGCGCACGGCGGCCTTCTCTCCGGCGGCGTCGGCGTCCAACACGATGACGGCGCGCGGCGCGTAGCGGTGGAGCAGGCGGGCGTGCTCCGCGGTGAACGCGGTTCCCTGCGAGGCGACGACGTTGGCGAAGCCGGCGAGGTGGCAGCGGATGCAGTCGATTTGCCCTTCGCAGAGGACGGCGCATTGCGCCTCCGCGATGCCCTTGCGCGCGCGGTCCATCCCGTAGAGGATGCGGCTCTTGCGGAAGACGGCGGTCTCGGGGGAGTTGACGTACTTGCCGCCGTCGCTGCCGTCTGTCTTGAGCGTGCGGCCGGAAAAGCCGACGGTGCGGCCGAGTTCGTCGCGGATGGCGAACATCACCCGGTCGCGGAAGCGGTCGTACCGCCGGTTGGCGTCTTCGCGCGTCACGGTCAGACCCGCCGCGTCGAGATCGGCCGCGGCGAACGGCGCGCGCGGCCCCTGCGCGCGGTCGGAAAGAAAGCCCCAGCCGGGCGGGGCGAAGCCGATGCCGAAGCGGTCCCAGACCGCGGCGGGGAGGTCCCGGCCTTCGAGGTACGCGCGCGCTTCCGCGGCGTCCTCCCGCTTGCGCAGGGCTTCGGCGAAAAAACGCTCCGCGGTTTCCAGCGCGGCGAAAACGCGGTCCTTCCGCGCGGCGGGGGAGGAATCGCCGCCGCCGCGCGCGCCGCGGGCGTATTCGGGGACATCGATTCCGCACCGCTTGCCGAGGAGGCGCAACGCCGTCGGGAAATCGACGTTTTCCGCGAGCATCACGAACTTGAAGACGTCCCCGCCCGCGCCGCAGCCGAAGCAGTGGAAGGTCTGCCGCGCGGCGTTGACGTGGAAGGAAGGCGTTTTTTCCTTGTGGAAGGGGCAGAGGGCGAGCGCGTTGGAGCCGTTCCTGCGGAGCTGGACGTAGGACCCGACGACATCGAGGATGTCCACCGCCGAGCGGATGTTCTCCTTGATCCGCTCGCTCTCGAAACGGTCCGCCATCGCTAGCGGCCTTGGGCGGGAGAGGGGATTTCCGCGCCGGGCGGCATGACGGCGCCGGGCTCCGCCTCCACGCCGACGGGCCGGTCGGCGCGCAGGATGCCCGCGGCGTCGGCGAGGCGGTTGTACGCGTTCTGGAGGGAGGGCATCACGGTCTGGCCGACCTGCGAATCGAAGAGCACCGCGCGCTGGAGGGAGGAGATGTCGAGGAAGGAGACCGCCCACATCAGGACGAGGCAGGTCGCGCCGTACCAGAGGGCGCCGGCGAGGAAGCCGCCGAGGCGTTCGACCCACGGAACGAAGTTGAAGTTGATGAGGACGCCCAGCCCGAAGAGGAAAAAGCGGAAGAGGAAAAACGCCCCGGCGAGGAGGAGGAGCATCGCGAAAAGGCGCACGCCGTCGCCGGAAGCGGCGGCGCGGGCGAAGGAGAGGGAGGAGAGGAGGGAGGAGAGGCGGACGGAGAGGGATTCGTAGAAGGCGCGGGCGGTGCAGGCGGCGAAGAGGACGGCGAGGAGGTTGCCGAGGACGCGGGAGAGGCCCCGGAAGAATCCGACGGCGGCTCCGGCGGCGAGGGAGGCGAAAAAGGCGTAATCGACCCAGTTGAAGTTCATGGCGCGCAAGCATGGCACAACGCGCCGCGCCGCGCAATCGCGGCCGAAGGGGCGGAATGCGGAAGCGGGGCGGCCACAAGGCGCGATCCGGCAAACGGACGTTGGCAAAGGCGGCGGAGCGTGGTATTTTCCCAAGGAACCACCGGAGAAACCATGCGATTCCACGTCCTTCTTTCCTCTTTCGCCCTTTGCGCCCTCTGTACGGCGTGTTTCCGCAACGAAACCACGCACTTCGAAATGACCGTACCCGACATGACCGGAGAAGCCGACGCCGCGCGCATCCGGGCCTCCTTTTCCGACATGCTCGAAAAACGCACCGTGACTTCCTTCGAAGCCGATGTGCCCGCGCACCGGATTGCCTGCGATTTCAACAACCGCGAACTCGGCGAATGCAACCTCCTCTACGCCGTCGCCCGCGCCGGCTACGACGCCAACGGCTGGAAGGCCCTCCCCGCCGACGTGGCCGAACGCCGGAAGGCCGTTCCCGAATAGGAGTTCCCCATGAAAAACCTCCGCACCCTTTCCCTCGCCGCTTCCGATGTCCCCGCCGGCGGCTCGTTGTTCGCCGTCACCGGCGGCAAGCTTCCGCCTTCCGCCCCGGACGAAGCCAAGGCTTTCGCCGCCACCGGATTCGACGGCGCGGCCGGTTCCGCCGCGTGGGTCGTGGGCGCCGCGCGGCCGACCCTCCTGGCCGGTCTCGGCGACGGCTCGCCCGCGGCCGTCCGCGCCGGGTACGCCTGCTCTCCGCAAACTGCCCGGGAACTCGCTGATATCCGATGTGGTAATGGAGGACGGTACCGGTGACGGCAAGCTCAGGCTGCGCATAGACCTGAAAAATATGACGGACGAGGAGACTCTCCGCAGCCGCATAGACGTTAAGGAGGCA
>JAFSUH010000062.1 GCA_017445365.1 Kiritimatiellia bacterium
CGCCGCCGCCGGGTCGCGCCGCGCGAGCGACGCCGCGAGGACGGGCCAGTCGCGCGCGAAATCCGCGCCGGGGAAGGGCGTCGCGCCGTCCAAGGGCCTACTCCTTGACGCCGCCCGCGGTAAGGCCGCTTACGAGGAAGCGCTGGCAGAAGAGGAAGAGGATGGTGATGGGAACGCCCGAGAGGACCGCGGTCGCGGCGAAATCGCCCCAGAGGTAGTTCTGTTCGTAGAGGAAGGAGTTCGCGCCCACCGCGAGCGTCCAGTGGCGCGTGTCCTGCAAAACGACGCTCGCGAGGGGGTACTCGCCCATCATGCCGATGAAAGAGAGGATGAAGACGACCGCGAAAATCGGCATCGCGCTCGGAAGCATGATCATCCAGAAGGTCTGCCAGGGGCTCGCGCCGTCCACGGAGGCGGATTCCTCGATGGAGACGGGCATCGAGGCGAAATAGCCCTTGATCATCCAGATGTGCATCGCGACGCCGCCGAGGTACGCGAGAATCAGCCCGCCGTGCGAGTTCAATCCGAGCGCGGGCCAGAAGCGACCGAGGGTCTCCAAAATCGAGTAGATGGCGATGAGCGAGAGGACCATCGGGAACATCTGGAGGATGAGGAGGGAGTTGAGCAGGGGCTCCTTTCCCGCGAATTTCATGCGCGCGAAAGCGTAGGCCGCGGTGGCGGAGAGGAGGAGGATGCCGCTTGCGGCGACGGCGGAAACCTTGACGGAATTCCAGAACCAGAGGAGGACGGGCTCGCCGCCTTCGACAAGGCCGAGGACGCGCCGCCAGTGTTCGAGGGAGAAGGTTTCCGCCGTGGGGAAAATGCCGTTGGCCGCGAAGTTGCCGCGCCGGAGGGAAATCGAAACCACGATGACCAGGGGAACCATCACGAGCGCGATGAACGTGACGAGGACGGCGTGGGCGAGGACGACGGAGCTGGTGCGCGGCTTCATGGCCCTACGATAGCGCGGGATGCCGCCCCCGCGCGAGAGAAAAGAGGGGCGCTTTCCGCCGGGGCGCCCCGTCTCGCTTTTTCGCGCGGAGCGTGTAGAGTTGCGGCATGCGCCGCCTCCTCCCGTCTTCCGCAAGGCGCGGGCGCTCCGGTTCCGCCGTCCTGATCGCCCTCGCCGCGGTGTTCCTCGCCGCCGCCCTCGGCCTCCTCCTCCAGGCCCGCGGCATCGGCACCGCCCGCGTCGCCCGCGCCCGCCTCGCGCAAACCCGCTGCCGCATCGCCGCCGCGGTCCTCGCCGCCGACCCCACCCCGCGATGCGATTCCGCCTTCGATCCGTGGGCCGCCCCGCACGAATCCGAAGACCCTTCCGGTCTCCGCACCGTCTCCCGCACCGAAGACGCAAGCCGCCGGTTTTCGTGGAACAACCTCGCTGCCACCAACGGGCCGCGCGAGAAGATCGAGGAGCTCGCGGCGGACCTGATGACCTTCTGCGGCGTCCATTCGCCCGACGCGAAGATCGCCGCGCTCCGCGACGCCCTCGACGGCGACGACGCCGGCGCGTGGGAAACGGACGGGCGTTCCGCCCCGCCGTACCGCGCGCAGAACCGCCTCCTCCGCGCGCCGGGCGAACTCGCCGCCGTCCCCGGCTGGTCCGCCGCGCTCTTTTCCCCGCCGGACGCGGCCGCGCGCCGCCGTTTCTCCGCCGGCACCCTCGCGGACAACGCGGCGGTCGTGCCCGTGGCCGACGGCGAAGAGCCCCTCCGCATCAACGTCAACACCGCCAGCGGCGAGCTCCTCCTCGCCACGGCGGGGCTCGCGCGCGAGCGCGCCGTCGAAACGCTGCTCGCCTTCCGCGCGAACGAACCGATCGAAAGCCTCGCCGCGATTTTCGCCGCGCGGCCGGACTGGGCGGCGGAAATGGAGGGGCTGATCGATACCTCTTCGACGTGGTTCCGCATCCGCGCGCGGGCCGAATGCGGCGAGGAGGGCGGGCGCGCCGCGGCGACGGCCTGGGTGCGCCGCGGGGACGGGGGGGACGTCGAAATCCGCCAATGGATCTGGGAGGAAGAATGAAACGCTCGACCCGCTACCTTTTCTGCACGCTTCTCTGGCTTCTGAACCTGCCCTTGATGCTCGGCGGCGTGGTGTACGTGCTCGCGGCGGCGCTCAACCTCCTGCCGATGGGCGGGGAAGCGCCGATCATGTCGTGGAAGGACTGGCATTTCTGGCTGGCGCTGGGGACGGGGGCGGGACTCATCGCGATGCCCGCGTGGTTCTGCATCGTCTTCACGCGCCACCAGCAGGCCATGGCCGACTTCGACGAAGGACTGGGGAAAAAGAAGGGCTGATCCCGGCCGCGGGTCGCGGGAGCGGCTGGCGGTGTGGAGGGGGTGAGGTGGGGAATGTTGCAACGCAACGGAATCGGCTGCGGGATTGCGGGACAAGAACTCACGCGGAGGCGCGGAGCCACAGAGGCGGCGCGAGCGCCGCGGGGCAGTGAAGAGGGAAGAGATAAAAGTGAAAAGAGGGGAGGAACAAGAGGGAAAGACCTCACGCGGAGACGCGGAGCCGCGGAGAGTGATGGACGGGATTGGGGAGAGAGGGGAAGTAAGAAGTAAAAAAGGAAGAAGCAAGAAGTGCGGATGCGGCGCAAGCGCCGCGCCATTCAACAAAAGAGAAATCTCACACGGAGGCACAGAGCCACAGAGAGTTTCGGACAGGATTTGCAAGATTTTGGGAGAGAAATGGCCTGATTGTCCGTAATCTCGCACTTTGCGGATGCAGCGACGGAGTCCCCGCCGCCGGGATGCAAAGTTTCCCGCGGAGAGAAAGAGACGCGGAGGGGGTGAACCCTCGAAAGCCGCTTCGCTTCCCTCCCGCGTCAGCGCGGGATTTCCCGCCGGGCGTCACCCGCGGAGCGGGCACGGCGGGCGTTATGGGATTGGATTCCGGGACGGGTTCGGGCAGGATTTCCAAATTCCCCGAAACCCCACGCCCTTCCGCGGCCGGAGCGTTCCGTCCCCGGGCGGCGGGCCGGGGAAACCACCATGATCACCGGCGAACTGAAAAACCAAATCGACGCCCTCTGGACGATCTTCTGGGCCGGAGGCCTCACCAACCCGCTGGACGTCATCGAGCAGATGACCTACCTCATGTTCATCCACGACCTCGACGACGCCGACATCCTCCGCGCGAAAGAGGCGTCCATGCTCGGCCTGCCCCGTACGAGCCTTTTCGACGGCCGGGTCCGGGCGGGCGGACGCACGGTGGACGGCGCAAGCCTCAAGTGGAGCGTCTTCCGCGACTTCCCCGCCGAAAAGATGTACGAAACCGTCCAGGAGGATGTCTTCCCCTTCATCAAGAACCTCCACGGCGACCGGAAGAGCGCCTACTCCCGCTACATGGGCGACGCCATCTTCAAGATCCCCACCCCGCTCCTCCTCGACCGGATCGTCACCGCCATGGACGACCTGTACGGGCGCATGGCCCGCCTCGGAACCGCGGACGCGCGCGGCGACGTCTACGAATACCTCCTTTCCAAGATCGCCACCGCCGGGGTCAACGGCCAGTTCCGCACCCCCCGCCACATCATCCGGCTGATGGTGGAGCTGGCGGAGCCGAAGCCCTCCGACTCGATCTGCGACCCGGCCTGCGGCACCTCCGGGTTCCTCGTCGCCGCCGGCGAATGGCTCAAGGAGCGCCACAAGGCCGAAATCTTCTTCGACCGCGCCGGGAAGGAACACTACATGAACGCCATGTTCCACGGCTACGACATGGACCGGACGATGCTGCGCATTGGCGCGATGAACATGATGGTCCACGGCGTCGAAAACCCCTCCATCGAATACCGCGACAGCCTCTCCGACCAGAATCCCGACCGCGACCTCCACTCCCTGATCCTCGCCAATCCGCCCTTCAAGGGCAGCCTCGACGCCGACATCGTCTCCACGGACCTCCTCCGCCTCTGCAAGACCAAGAAGACCGAACTGCTCTTCCTCGCCCTGTTCCTCCGCATGCTCAAGGTCGGCGGGCGGTGCGCCTGCATCGTGCCGGACGGCGTGCTCTTCGGTTCCTCCAAGGCGCACGTGGCCATCCGCCGCGAGCTGGTGGAGCGGCACCGCCTGCAAGCGGTGATTTCGATGCCTTCGGGCGTCTTCAAGCCCTACGCGGGCGTTTCCACCGCCATCCTCCTGTTCACCAAGACCAACCACGGCGGGACGGACCGCGTCTGGTTCTACGACATGCTTTCCGACGGCTTTTCGCTCGACGACCGCCGCACCCCGCTTGCCGCAAGCGACATTCCTGACATCGTCCGCCGCTTCCGCGACCCAAGCGGCGAAGCCGCCCGTTCCCGCTCGGACCAGTCTTTCTTCGTTCCCAAGGACGAAATCGCCGCCAATGGCTACGACCTATCCGTCAACAAGTACAAGAAGGTCGCCTACAAGGCCGTCGCGTATCCGCCGACGAAAGAAATCCTTGGCAAACTGGAGTCGTTGGAGGCGGACATCCAAAAAGAACTGAGCAGCCTGAAGAGATTATTGCATGAGTCGTGAGTTCACGGGACAATTCAGAAAGCCTGAATCTTCCGCTAGGCTCGTAAAACTCAAAGATGTGTGCGAGCGGGCTTTGTCCAACTTGAGACAAAGCGATGTCGTGGGAGAAAACGGCCCGTATCCGGTTTTTGGTGCTCCCGGCCAAATCGGAAGTGTGGGTTTTTACCACCAAGACCGTCCATACGTGGCGGTCGTGAAAGACGGTGCCGGAATCGGGCGCACCATGCTTCTGCCGGAAAAATCTTCCGTGATTGGCACCCTGCAATATTTGCTACCCAAGGCAAATGTACGCGTCGGATATCTCAAGTACGCGGTCCAACACATGCACTTGGAGAAGTATTTTTCTGGCGCAACCATTCCACACATCTATTTTCGCGATTACAAAAACGAGAGCTTCCGCCTCCCAAGCTTGCAGGAACAGGAAGAAATTGTTGCATTACTCGCACGCGTTGAGAGAATCACCCAAAACCGCCGAGTCCAGCTTTCCGCACTGGACGAGCTTGTCAAAGCCCGGTTCGTGGAGATGTTCGGGGATGAAAGCAATTCCAAAGAGTGGCCAGTCGTTTCCGTTGATTCGGTGGCGGATTCCACGGTGGGGGTTGTGATCAAGCCCGCCCAGTATTACACGGATGCCGAACATGGTGTGAGGGCCTTCCGTTCTCTGAACGTTGGGCCGATGTGCATCAAGGACGCCAGTTGGGTGTATTTTTCACGGGAAGGGCACGCAAAAAACGCGAAATCCCAATTGCGTGAAAACGATTTGCTGGTCGTGCGGTCCGGTGCACCAGGAACGGCTTGCGTGGTCCCCCGGAAATACGCCGGAAGCAATGCCATCGACGTCATCATCGTTCGCCCGGACACTACAAAGGTCAATCCGCATTATCTTTGCATGTTCACGAATTTGCCTCATGGGAAACGGCAAATCGACGATGGAGTGGGTGGCGCCGCCCAGCAACACTTCAATGTCGGGAAATACAGCAAATTGCGCCTCATGTTGCCGCCGCTTGCCTTGCAAAACCGTTTTGCGACCTTCGTTTCCCGCGTGGAGTCCGCAAAAGCGTCGGTGGAGCGGGCGCTTGGGGAGACGCAGACGCTTTTCGACAGCCTGATGCAGGAGTATTTCGGATAACTTTGGAGTGAATTACAATGAAAAATCTCTTTATCGACTCGAATATATGGCTTTCACTCTATCATTTTTCCAACAATGACTTGGAACAGTTTGGAAAACTGAAAAACCACCTTGGAGAAAACATCAAGCTTTTGCTTCCCCAACAAGTCGTAAATGAAGTCTTTCGCAATCGAGATGTAAAAATCCGGGATGCCTTGTCCTTCTTCAAGGATTGGAAAAAACCTCAATTCCCGAATTTTTGCAAGGGCTATGAAGAATGCGCCAAGTTTACAAAAGGGCTTGATATATTGGAACAATACCGCAAACGGTGGTTGTCAAAAATCCTTGAAGATACTCGCAAGCAAAATCTGCCTGCCGACAAAGTCATTCAAACTCTTTTCAATTTCGTATCCCCCATTGAATGTACCGCACAAATGATTCATGCGGCAGAATACCGCTATAAAATAGGAAACCCTCCGGGAAAAGACAATAAACTGGGAGACGCCATCAACTGGGAATGCCTCCTGGCAACAACCCCGCAAAACGAAGATTTGTACATTATCACTGCCGACAGTGACTATCAATCCGCCGTGGACAAGAATTCCTTCAATTTGTTTTTGAGACTTGAATGGGAGGGAAGAAAGCAATCTGAAATCCACTATTATCCGGATTTGGTGTCATTCTTCAGTGCACATGCAAAAGACATCAAATTGCAGGACGAGCGAAACAAGAATGATTTGATTCGCAGTCTGAAATCCAGCCCCAGTTATGCAACCACCCATGCACTTGTCGCCCAATTGCAACAGTATTCCGATTGGACGACAGAACAAATAAACAGCATGTGCGAAGCCGCTATTCACAACTCTCAAATCAACGATATTTTTTCAGATTCCGATATACTAAATTTTTACAAACATATGCTTTCTTCAACAACCGCCGATACAGAAAATATACAAATCGTGCGAAGTATGCTGTCGCCGCAAAAATATCTTGGAAATGTCTGAAAACGTGAAAAAGATCGCATTACTCAAACGCCCAGTTGGATATATCTATACGTGAAGGATAAGCAGATGGGGACTTTCGACGCATTTGCAAAAGAACTGGCCTTCGCGGCGTTCGCATGGAAAGCGACAATGGAAGCAGACGGCCAAGCTTGCGAGGAGCCTCCGACGCTGTTCGACAGCCCCAAACAGGAGAATTTTGGCGAATAGGAGAGACAATATGTGGAAAAAAGTCGAATACATCCAAAGTGAAATCAATACGGCTGGCGAGAAAGTCAATGACCCCTTCATTTCTAGTCAGCAACGTGCAGACTATCTCAAGATAATCGACAATTGGAGAGCGGCCCATGCTTTTCCCATGAACACATTTGCCGTCAATCTCAAGCATCAAATCAGTGGCATTCCCTCTGCCATAGCTGTACAAAGATTGAAACGTTTGGACACAATACTGCACAAATTGCAGCGGTTCCCAAATATGAAGTTATATCGAATGCAGGATTTGGGTGGATGTCGTGTCATCGTTCCCGACATCGCAAGTGTTTTCGCAATCAGGGACAAGCTCAAAAATTCGCGGATTCGCCACGAAGAAAAACGATTCACAAACTACATTGAAAAACCAAGGGATACCGGCTATCGGGGCGTCCATATCATTTATAAGTATAAAAGCGAAAGAATCACGGATTACAATGGATTGCTGATTGAAATTCAAATCAGGACCAGATTGCAACATTTATGGGCAACGGCCGTTGAAACGATTGGGGCCTTTACGCAAAACGGCTTGAAATTCAACCAGGGTTCAGATCGCTGGTTGCGTTTTTTCCAAGTTGTCTCGGCCTTGTTCGCCTTTGAAGAGGGGACGCCCCTGGTGGAAGGGGTTTCACCTTCCATCGACGCGATAATTGACGAATTGCTTTCGCTCATGAAAGAACTGGACGTAAAAAAGAGGTTGAACACCATACAGCGAACGGCAAGAAAACTAACTGCTGCAGGAAAGAACAGGAGTGCTGGTTTTTATCTTTTGGCTTTGGATGTTGAAAAGTCGGCATTAACAGTCAAAAAAATCAATGGCATTGCAAAAGCAACTGAGGAATACAACAAACTGGAGAATTCAAATATCGACAAAAAGCTAGATGTTGTACTGGTTTCAACACAAAGATTCGACACATTGATACACGCTTATCCAAACTATTTTGCTGACATCCATGATTTTGCGAGGACGTTGCATTTTCTTATTGCAAAGCATGGAGATTTCTCCAACAGTGACTCCGGCAGTTAAATGGCGACATCAAGGATTGCTCGGCATTTTGGAAAGAGATACTGGACGGGTGCCTCTGCACGCATGAAGCCGGGTCGGGCAGGAATAACATGACATGGAGAACGGTCATCGGCTTGCGGAACGTGGCGACCGCGAGAGACCGTCCATAAACAGGAGGTGAAACTTCGTTTTGGTTCCATGCCGGGCAATCCCATCCCGAAGTTGCACTTTGAAAGCCCCGGCGATGGGTGTAGGGGGAGGGCATGGGCAATGTCGACGCATTCACAAGAGAACCGGCCTTCGCGGCGTTCGCGCGCCAGGCGGTGGCGGCGGAACGGGCCGGGGGAAGTGGCCAACCGGGGTGAGTGACCTCGGACAAGAGAGAAACTTAATTTTGGTTCCAGTTCCGATGTCCGAGAAACTTCATTTTGGTTCCAATTTCGGTGTTGCGGAAACTTCGTTCTGGTGCCATTCTAGGGGCAGCGCATGACATGAAACGGAAAATTTACAACCAATTGCTGGAATGGAAGCGGAAGGGAGCGGGGAAGACGGCCCTCCTGGTGGACGGGGCGCGCCGCGTGGGGAAAAGCTACATCGCCGAGGAGTTCGGACGGAGGGAGTACGAAAGCTTCTGCATCGTCGATTTCAGCAAGCCGTCGAAGAAAATCCGGGAGCTGTTCGAGCTGTATCTCGACGATCTGGACACATTCTTTTTCTACCTGCAGCAGCGGATGAACGTGCGGCTGGTGCCGGGGAAGTCGCTGGTGGTGTTCGACGAGGTGCAGCTGTATCCGGCGGCACGGGCGGCGCTGAAGCACCTGGTGGCCGACGGGCGTTTCCACTATCTGGAGACCGGTTCGCTGGTGTCGCTGAAGCGGAACGTGAAGAACATCCTCATCCCGTCGGAGGAACGGCACATCCAGATGCATCCGATGGATTTCGAGGAGTTCCTGTGGGCGTTGGGGAACGAGACGGCCGTACCGCTGGCGCGGGACTGCTTCGAGAAACGGCGGGCGCTGGGGAACGCGTCGCACCGGCAGCTCATGGACCTGTTCCGGCAATACATGGTGGTGGGCGGAATGCCGCAGGCGGTGGCGGCGTTCGCGGAAGGGCGGGACGTGGAAGAAGCGGACCGCGCGAAGCGGGACATCCTGACCCTGTACCGCGCGGACATCCGGAAATACGCGGGGCGGCTGGTGGACAAGATCGAGCGGACATTCGACGAAATCCCGAGCCTGCTGCAGCGCCACGAGCGGAAAGTGAGGCTCTCGGCGCTGCAGGAAGGGGCGCGGATGAAAAACTGGGAGGACGCCTTCATCTGGCTGCGGGAAGCGATGACGGTCAACATCGCGCAGAACGCGACGGAACCGGCCGTGGGTCTCAAGTCCGCCCTGGACCGGACAAGCATCAAGTGCTACATGGCCGACACGGGCTTGCTCGTGAGCCACACGTTCGACGAAAACGCGTTGGCGAGCGGCGGCATCCACCGGCGTCTGCTGTGCGGCGACATCGACGCGAACGAAGGCATGTTGGCCGAAAACGCCGTCGCGCAGATGCTCGTGGCATCGGGACACAAGCTGTTTTTCTATTCGCGGGGAAGCGGAGACGGGAGCGAAAACCGGATGGAAGTCGATTTCCTGCTCACGCGCGCGGACGTGGGACGGCGGAAGAACATCCACGCGGTGGAAGTGAAAAGCGGCCGGAACACGAAGCACGTCTCGCTGGACAAGTTCCGGCGCAAGTTCGCCGCGGCGGTCGGCGAGTCGTATTTGCTGCACGCAAAGGACGTTTCCGAGAGGGACGGCATCGTCTATCTGCCGCTCTACATGGGAATGTTTTTGTGAGAGGAACCGGTCCCAGGCAAGGAAAATGCCCTCCATGAGCAACTTCACCCCCTTTTTCCTCTTTCCTCCCTTCCGCCCCTTCGCGCGCCAGGCGTTGGCGGCGGAACGCCTCCTGGCCGCCGACCCGGCCGGGTGCGTTGCGGGGTGCCGCGACGCGCTGGAAGGGGCGGTGCGCTGGATGCACGCGGCGGACGAAGCCCTCGCGGACGCGTGGGGGAACACGCTTGAAAGCCTGGCGGGCGGAACGGAATTCCGGGAAATCGCCGGATCCGACCTCCTCCGCCGGATCGGATACATCCGGAAAACCGCCGAAGCCGCGGGCCGCGGCCGGAAGAAACCCGGAAAGGAAGAGGCGTTGCTGTGCCTGGAAAACCTGCACGCGTTTTTGGACTTCCTCGCGTTCTGCTACGCGGACCGGTACGAGCCGGCCGCTTTCGACCGGGCGGCCGCGGAAACACCGCCGGAGGCGGAACTGCCCGCCGCCGGCGCGCTACCCCCGCCGGAGGCGGCGCAACGGGCGGCATGGACCGCGCGCCGGAAGGCTCGCCGGGCGCGGTACGCCCCGAAGCCGCTCGCCGTTTCGGAGTACGCGACGCGGAAGCTCTACATCGACGCGATGCTGGAAGACGCCGGGTGGGTCGAAGGCCAAGACTGGCTCGACGAATACGAGCTGCACGGATTGCCGACCCCCTCCGGGACCGGCTACGCCGATTACGTTCTCCTCGGAAACGACGGCCGCGTGCTGGCGGTCCTCGAAGCGAAACGGACCTGCCGCGACGTGGCCGCGGGGCGGCAGCAGGCGCAGGTTTACGCGGATGCCATCGCGCGGCGGCAGGGCGGACTCCGCCCCCTCGTCTTCCTCTCCAACGGCTTCGAGACGCGTTTCGACGACCACCGCCATCCCGAGCGGAAGGTCGCTTCCGTCCATTCCCGCCGCGACCTCGAAAAATGGTTCAACCTCGAGCGGACGCGGCAACCCCTGGACGGCGGCATCCCCGACAAGGCCATCGCGGGGCGCTACTACCAGGAGGCCGCCGTCAAGGCCGTCTGCGACGCCTTCGACGCCCGGAACCGCCGGAAGGCCCTGCTCGTGATGGCCACGGGGTCCGGCAAGACGCGCACCGTCATCTCCCTGTGCAAGGTCCTGCTGGAGCGGGGCTGGGTGCGGAACATCCTCTTCCTCGCGGACCGCAACGCACTCGTCACCCAGGCCAAGCGCGCCTTTGCCGCCCTGCTGCCCGAACTCTCCGCCACCAACCTCTGCGAGGAAAAGGACAATCCCGGCGCCCATGCCGTCTTCTCCACCTACCAGACCATGGCCGGGTGCATCGACGCGGTGCGCGAAGACGGCGAAAAGCTCTTTTCCTGCGGCCATTTCGACCTGGTGGTCTGCGACGAGGCGCACCGCTCCATCTACAACAAGTACCGCGACATCTTCTCCTGGTTCGATGCGCCGCTGGTGGGGCTCACCGCCACCCCCAAGGACGAAATCGACAAGAACACCTACGCGGAATTCGAGCTCCAGAACGGCGTCCCCACCTACGCCTACGACCTGGCGCAGGCCGTCAAGGACGGCTATCTGGTCGATTTCCTGTCGGTGGAGGCGCCCCTCAAGTTCGTCCGCGACGGCATCGTCTACGACGAACTTTCCGAGGAGGACCGGCAGGCCTACGAGGAAACCTTCCGCGGAGGGGACGGGACCCTTCCGCCCAGCATGGCCCCGACCGCCCTCAACGAATGGATTTTCAACGCCGACACCATCCGCAAGGCGCTCCGCATCCTCGTGGAGCACGGGTTGCGCATCGACTACGGCGGCAAGCTCGGCAAGACCATCGTCTTCGCCCAGAGCCACCGGCACGCCGAGAAAATCCTGGAAGTGTTCGGCAGGGAGTATCCCGCGCTGGCCGGGCAGGCGAAGGTCATCGACAACTCCACGGACTACGCCCAGACCGCCATCGACGAATTTTCCGACCCCAACCGCCTGCCGCAAATCGCCATTTCGGTGGACATGCTCGACACCGGCATCGACGTGCCCGAGGTGCTGAACCTCGTCTTCTTCAAGCGCGTCATGAGCAAGGCCAAGTTCTGGCAGATGATCGGCCGCGGGACCCGCCTCTGCCCGGGACTCCTCGACGGCCGGGACAAGGAACGGTTCCTCATCTTCGACTTCTGCGGGAATTTCGAATTCTTCCGCATGTCCAAGGGCAAGCCCGCCGCGGCGGGGCTTCCCCTGCAAGGTGCGCTTTTCTTCCTCAAGGCCCAACTCGCCTTCCAGTTGCAGGGCGCGGAGTGGCAGACGCCGCCCCTGCGGGCCTTCCGGGAAAGGCTTGTCGCGGACCTTGTCGCCGGGGCGCGCAGGCTGGACCGCGGGAATTTCGCCGTGCGCCAGCATCTGGAATGGGTGGAACGGTGTTCCGATCCCGCGGGCTTCGCAGCCCTCTCCTATGGGGACACGCTCTCCATCCGCGACGAAGTCGCCCCCCTCGTCGAACCGGAAGCGGACGACCCCAAGGCCCTGCGCTTCGACGCCTTGCTGCACGGCATCGAACTGGCGATTCTCGCCGGGAAAAAGCACCCGCGGGGCCTGCGGGACCTGCGCTGCAAAGCCGCCGCCCTGCGGCAGCTGGGCACCATCCCCGCCGTCATGGAACGGGACGGCCTGCTCGGTCGGATTCTTGCCCCCGGTTGGCTGGAGCGCGCGGACGTTCCCGCCTTCGAGGAAATCCGGGAAAAACTGCGCGGCCTGATCAAGTTCCTTCCCGCGGACCGGACCGTCTACGAAACGGATTTCGACGACGAAATCCTCTCCATGGACTGGACGGAGTCCGAACTCGAAACCGGCGGGCTGGAAAATTACAAGGCCCGGGCCGAACACTACCTGAAGACCCATTTGGACCATCCCGCAGTCGCCAAGCTGAAGGGCAACGTGCCGTTGAACGCCGCCGACGTGGAAGCGCTGGAGAAAATCCTCTGGAACGAAATCGGGACCCGCCGGGACTACGAAGAGGCGTGCGGGAAGAAACCGCTGGGCGAATTCGTGCGGGAAATCGTCGGGCTGGACATGAAAGCCGCCAAGGAAGCCTTCGCGGAATTCCTCGACGAAGCGCGGTTGGACTCCCGGCAGATCTATTTCGTCAACCAGATCGTCGAATACATCGTCCGCAACGGGATGATGAAGGATTTGTCGGTGTTGCGGGATCCGCCGTTCACGGACCGCGGAAGCGTCCCGGAATTGTTCGCCAACGTGGCGCTCTGGGAAAACATCCGGCGGACCATCGAACGGATCAACGGGAACGCACTGACGGCGTAGCGTCCCGTCCTGCACATTCCGTCACGGGGGTGCCTTGTTTCCCCCTTTCCATTCTTGGAAGTCCTGCCCAAAACTCTCCGCACCTCCGCGCCTCCGCGTGAGCGTTCTTTGCGTTCTTTGTGGTTCGCATTTTTCAATGCCAGCGAAGCGCGTTTCAATGGGTTCAATGTTCTAACTCTTCGCGAACCTTGCGAACTTTGTGCGAGCCTTTCTTTGCCTTTTCCATCGTGCCCGCATTCCGACACTTTTCACTCTTCACTCTTCGTTTTTCTCTGCTCAACGCCCTTGGCGTTGAGCCTCCGCGTCTCCGCGGCTCCGCGTGAGCTTTTCGTTTCCATTCCGGAATGGAATCCCCGCGCGCGGGGATTCGCCGCACCTCGGGACACTTCGCGAACGTCGCGGGCTTGGCGTGCGCCGCTCCCTGCGACCTTGGCCGGCATGGCGGAAGCAGCGGCCAGCCGCAACGGAGCGAAGCGGAGGCCGCTGCAAGCAACGGGTCGGGCACCCTAGAGGTCGAGGAGTTCCTGGACGTCGCTCCACGTGAGGCTCTGGGTCATGTCCATCGCCTCGTCGCCGCCGATCGTCGCCTGGTAGAGCTCCTGCTTGCGTTTCTGCAACCCGATCACCCGTTCCTCGATCGTTCCCTCCGTCACCAGCTTGATCGCGTACACCGTGTTCTTCTGCCCGATGCGGTGCGCCCGGTCCGTCGCCTGGTCCTCCACCGCCGGGTTCCACCACGGGTCGAAGTGGATGACCATGTCCGCGCCCGTCAGGTTCAACCCCGTCCCGCCCGCCTTGAGCGAAATCAGGAACACCGGAATCCCCGCGTCCGTGTTGAACTGCCGCACCCGCTCCAGCCGGTCCTTCGTCGCGCCGTCGAGGTAGCAGTAGCGGATCTCCCGCTCGTCCAGCGCGCGGCGCAGGAGCCCCAGCATCGAGGTGAACTGGCTGAACACCAGCACCCGGTGGCCGCCGGCGATCGCTTCGTCGAGCAGTTCGAAGAAGAGGTCCATCTTCCCGCTCGGCTCCTTGACGGCCTTCGGCAGGTTCATCTTGGGCAGCAGCTCCAGGTGGCAGCAGGTCTGCCGCAACCGCATCAGGATGCGCAAAATCTTGAACCGCGACTCGCGGAAGCCCTTTTCGCCGACCATCTCGTTGATTTCCCTGCGGCTTTCGTCGAGCAGGGCGCGGTACACCGCTTCCTGGTCCGGCGAGAGCCGGCACTTGGCCATGCGCACGATCTTGGGGGGCAGTTCCTTGACGACGTCCTTCTTGAGGCGCCGGAGGAGGAAGGGCCGCAATTTCCGCCGGAGTTTCCACTGCGCCATTTCGCCTTCCGGCCCGCCCGCGGCGACGGGCTGGGCGGTGGAGCGCTTGAAGGCTTCGAGGCTGCCGAGGTACGACGGCATCAGGAAGTCCATGATGCTCCAGACGTCGAAGACGCCGTTTTCGATGGGCGTGCCGGTGAGCACGAGCCGGTGCCACGCGTGGAGGCGCTTGGCGGCCTTGGCGTTCTGCGAGCCGGGGTTCTTGATGTTCTGGCCTTCGTCCAGGATCGCCGCGGAAAACTCGCGCTCGGCGTACTCGTCCACGTCGCGGCGCAGCAGCGCGTAGCTCGTCACCGCCACGTCCGCCGTCTCCAGGTCCCCCCAGCGCGCGTGCCGGTCGAGGCCCTTCATCGTGACGACCTTGAGCCACGGGGTGAACTGCTTCGCCTCCGCGGCCCAGTTTTCGACCAGGCTCGTCGGGCAGATGATGAGGGCCGGGCGGTTGGGCGCCCCGCCCTTGCCGCGTTTCCCCGCTTCCGCGGCGCTCTCCTGGCGCATGCGCGGGAGCATTTCGGAAATCCAGGCGAGCGTCTGGAGCGTCTTGCCCAGACCCATTTCGTCGGCGAGGATGCCGGCGAAGCGGTTGCGTTCGAGGAAGCGGAGCCACTTGACGCCCTGCACCTGGTACGGGCGCAGGATTTTCTTCAAGCGCGCGTCGGGCGGCGTGTCGTCCGTGGGGGCGAGCGAGTTCTGCTCGCGGGCGCGCGCCTCCCACTCGTCGGGCGCGTCGATGTCCACGCCGTCGAGCGCCTCCAAGGCCCCGGCGACGTACGCGGCGTGGACCGCCGAAAGCCGGAAGCTGCCGCGGTGGGCGCCCTCCCCCGTCGAGCAGTCGGCGAAGACGCTCTGGAGGGAATTGATGGCGCCTGTGTCAAGCAAAATCGTCTTTCCTTCCCAGCGGCAGTACGCGTCGCCCTTGAGGAGGGCCCTCTGCACCTCGCTCGGCGGGATGGTGATCGACCGGCCGCGCGGGAGGTACACCTTGTAGAACACCGACACGTCGAACCAGCTGCCCGCGGCCCCGTCGATGCGCACCACCGGCACCACCGAAAGCGACTGCTCCGCGGTCATCTTGATGCGCCCGGCGTACCCGATTTCCCAGCCGCGCCGGTGCAGCGCGGGGACGGAGGCGCCGATGAAGTTGAGGACGTTGCGCTCGCCGCTCACCGTCGTGAGCGCCGCGCCGTTCGGTCCGCCCACGCCGTGTGCGTCGAGCGCCCAGAGCGCGCGCTTTTCCGCCTCCGGGTTGCGGACGGTGTAGCGGAGGATGTCGGTTTCGTCCGGGTGGGCGAAGTGCCCGGCGGGGCTCACCGCGCCGCAGGGGAGGCTCACGTCGCCGTAGAGCGCGAAAAGCTCCATCGCGAGGCTCGCGGAGGACCCGCGGATCACCAGGCGGAAGCGCGGGGTTTCCGGGGTGATGTCGAAGATTTCCGGCTCCACTTCCGTCTCCACGTCGAGCACGTGGCGGAGGAGCGGCAGGTCCTCGCGGAGGAACCGCGGGACGGCGGGCCGCTCGACGGGGACGGGGTGCGCGTAGATTTCGTGGAGGGCCTCGGGGAGGACCTTTTCGAGCGGGCGGAAGGCGCCGTCGGAGAAGACGAAGCCGCGCGTGCCGCCGACCACGTAGAGCGGACGCGCCGCGTCCGCCGCGGCTTTCGCCGCCGGGGCGCGCGCCGCGGAAAGGAGGGAGAACTTCTCGCGCGGCTTCGGCGCGGGCGGCCGGGAGGAGGGCGCCGAGGAAATCGTGAGCATCAGCCGCCCCGTCTCGTGGTCGAGCGAAACGGAAAGGGTGCTGCGGGCGGTGTCTTCGAGGATCCTGACCGGCTCGCCCCCGGCGACGCCGAGGGTCTTGCCCTTGAGAAGCGCGAGGACCGAGAGGAAATCCGCGCCTTTCAGGTGCATGCGCCCCGGGACGCGGGAGGCGGCGATGTCCTCCAGCACGAAGAGGAGCGAGTCGTCGGTGTCGGTCATCCCGAGGGTGATGGTGCGGGGGACCGCGTCGATGCGCCGGGTCATGCCGCCGTCGAAGTCGATGAGGATTTCGAGGGGGGTCAGGCCCTCCGAGCGGGTTTCCTCCTGCCAGCCTTCGGGGAGGACGAGGCGCAAGCTGCAATCCAAGGCGCCCGCGGAGCCGCGCGGGACGCGGCGGAGGAAGGCCTGTTCGGAGAGGAGGCGGATGTGTTCGGCCTGGCGGGCTTCTTCCTGTTCCTTGCGTTCGCGCTCGGGGTCGCGGCTCTGGGCGAGGAGGGAGAAGGCGAGGGCGATGACGTGGCTGCAGACGACGCCGCGCTCGACGGAATCGCGGCAGGGGCAGCGGTTTTCGAGGGAATTGTCGGAGAGGACGCGCGCGCCGGTGCGGATGTTGTGGCTGCCCCAGACGATGAGGCCCTGCATGGTGCGCTCGGCGGGGTCCCAGGTGGCGGTGGAGACGCCGCCGCGTTCGGAGAGGAGGCGGCCTTCCCGATACGCGTTCGGGCCGCCCCATTCCTTGATGGTAATTTCGTTGAATGGCAATTTCATGACAGACTCCCGTCCCCCGTTTTTGCGCGGCATGCTAGCGCACCGCCCCCCCGCTTTCAAGCCGCAATCTCGCCCCATCGGAGGCACCCGCCGCGCCTGCCGTCATTTTGCCAATGTTCGGCAAATTTCAGTGGATTTTGCCAAGGTTTGGCAAACGGCTCGCCGGGGACGGCTCGCCCCACCTTTGGAATTTGCCAATGTTTGGCAAATTCCGGCTATTTTTGCCAAACATTGGCAAAACGGGATTCAGGCGCGGCGGGAGAGCGGGGAGAGGGCGCGGATGGTGAACAGTTCCAGTATCGTCTCCGGCGGCAACCGCGAGTCGCCGGTCATTTCCATCTGCGCCCGCACCGATTCCGCGAGCCACCGCATCCAGCGGCCCGCGGGGAACTTCACCGCCTGCGCGGCCAGGCTCGCCGCGCGGAACGGCGGCATCACCTTGTCCGGCCGCTCCGCCCCCAAGGCTTCCATGAGCTCCGCCTCTTCGCTCCCCGCGCGTATCTCCCACGTCAGGGTCCGGAACCTCTCGCCGCCCGAGAGCTTCGCAAGTCCCCGGTCCATCGCGTCGCGGAAGAGCAGCAGTTGGCGGATGCGGTTTTGCAGGTTCACGACGAGCGGCACCGGGAACACGCGCTGGCGGAAGAGCTTCTCCAGGCACTGCAACGTTTCGGCGAGGTTCCCCGTGCAGAACGCCTCGGCGTATTCCCAGAACTGGTGGACGCGCTGGGAGGAAACCATCGAAACCACGTCTTCGCGGGTGATTTCCCTCTTCGGCATCACGTAGAGCGCGAGCTTGTCGAGCTCGCTTTCGACGAGGCGCAAGGCGTATCCCGTCCGCTCCAGCAAGGCGTCGAGCGCGTCGGGCGGCATCTTGAGCCCCCGCCCCGCGATGGCCTCGCGGACGAGCGGGAAGAACTCGGCCTTCACGTCCTTCGCCCGCTCGGGGACGACGAAGGCCGCGACCTCGCCCACCTTCGCGCAGGTCTTGTAGAACGAGGTGCTCCGGTCGCAGTCGGTCGCGAGGACCACGAGGTTCACGCCGTCGGGCAGCCCCTTTTTGAGGTCTCCCGTCAGCCGCTCCACCGCGTCCTTCACGGCGGCGAACTTGCCCGGCTCCTTCTTCGGCGAAAGGAAATTCGCGCCCTTGAGGAAGACGGTCTTCCCGCCGCCGAGCATCGAGGGCGTTGCGACGGCTTCGCGGACGGCGCAGACGGCCTGCACGGCGCTTTCGGCGTCCTTCGCGCCCGGCTCGACGGCGAAGGTTTCGAGCGCGAAAGCCTGGTCTTCCGGCGGGCAGAGCGCATCGACTTTCGCCTGCGCGGCGCGCGCGGCGCTCAAGTCGTCGTCCCCCCAGGCGAGGAACAGCGTGCTCATGACGGCCCCTCCGCGATGCGTCCGCAGACGATGCGGAACCACGGCGTGAACGCTTCGGGCGTTTCCGCGAGCGCCTTCTCCAGCTCCGCCGGGTCCCAGAAGCGCAGTTCCGCCACTTCCGCCGGGTCCGGCGATGCCGGCAGCCGGTCGCACCGGCCGAAGAACACGTGGTCGAACTCGTGCTCGCAAAGGCCCGTCGCGCCGCTTTCCGCGCGGTAGACGAACGAAAACTTCTCTTCGAGCGCGGGAGAGGCGGCGAGCCCCAGCTCTTCGCGCAGGCGCCGCGCGGCGGCCTCCGCGGTCCCCTCGCCGGGGGCGGGATGCGAGCAGCACGCGTTGGTCCAGAGCAACGGGAAGTGGTACTTTCCCGCCGCGCGGCGCTGCAAGAGCCACTTGCCGCCGGCGGAAAAGAGGAACACCGAAAAAGCGCGGTGGAGCGTCCCGGGGGGGACGTGGGCGGCGAGTTTTTCCATGCGGCCGAGCGGCTTGTCGGCGCTGTCGACCAAAATCACTTCATCCATCCTGCTCCTCCTCCCCGGCTTCCGCCGCGGCCTGCCGCTCGGCGGCGAGCCGCGCCGCGCGCTGGGCCGCGCGCAGGTCGTCGAAATGGGCCAGCCGCTCGGCGATGACCTTTTCGTACCCCTCTCCCGTCGGCCGGTAGTACACCTTGCTCGTGGGGACGTATTCCTGGTCGACGACGTGGCCCGGAAAATCGTGCGCGTATTGGTAGCCGACGTGGCCGAAGGCCTGCGCCGCGCGCGCGCTCCCCGTCGAGCGGAGCGGCCGGGGCACCGGGAGGACGCGGCCGTCGCGCACGTCGCCCGCGGCTTCTTCGAGGCCCATGTACGCCGCGTTGCTCTTCGGGGCGCTCGCGAGGTACGTCGTCGCCTGCGCGAGGGAAATGCGCGCTTCGGGCATGCCGACGAACTCCACCGCCTGCATCGCCGCGACCGCGACGGAAATCGCGCGCGGGTCGGCGTTGCCCACGTCCTCGCTCGCGAGGATTACGAGGCGGCGGGCGACGAAGCGCGGGTCCTCGCCGGCGTGGAGCATCTTGGCGAGCCAGTAGAGCGCGGCGTTCGGGTCGCTTCCGCGCACCGACTTGATGAAAGCGGAAATCGTGTCGTAGTGTTCGTCGCCCTCCGCGTCGTAGCGGACGACTTTCCGCTGGATGCTCTCCTCCGCGGCGGCGCGGTCGAGGCGGACCGCCCCGTCCGGCCCCGGCGGCGTGGAAAGCGCCGCGATTTCGAGGGCGCCGAGCGCCTTGCGCGCGTCGCCTTCGGAGGCCTCCGCGAGGAAGGCGAGCGCGTCCTCGTCCGCCGAAACGCGGAGGCGCAGGAGCGTGGCGTCCTTCGCGAGCGCGCGGCGGAGGATGGTGCCGACGGCTTCGCGGGAGAGGGGTTCCAGCTGGAAGACCTGGCTGCGGGACAGGAGCGGGGTGTTGATGAAAAAGAAGGGGTTCTGCGTCGTCGCGCCGATGAGGGTCACCGCGCCTTCTTCGAGGTACGGGAGAAGGACGTCCTGCTGGGCGCGGTTGAAGCGGTGGATTTCGTCGATGAAGAGGATGGTTTCGCGGCCGGAGAGGGCGCGGCGGGCGCGCGCGGCATCGAGGGTCTTGCGCATGGCCGGGACGGAACCGAGGACGCCGCTGGTCCGCTCGAAGGCGCGGCGGGTGGTACGGGCGATGACTTCGGCGAGCGTGGTCTTGCCGCATCCGGGCGGGCCGAAGAGGACGATGCTGGTCAACCGGTCGGCGTCGATGGCGCGGCGGAGGAGCTTGCCGGCTCCGAGGATGTGGTCTTGCCCCGCGATGTCCTCCAGCGTGCGCGGGCGCATCCGGGCGGCCAGCGGCTGGACGGGAAGCGGCGGCGCGCCGGGCGGCGGCGGGGAGAACAGGTCTGGAGCGTCTTCGGACATGGAAGGAAAAGCATAGCAGACCTCCCCTCCCCCTGCCAACCGTCCGCGCGGCGGAACGCGCGCTTGGAACTCGCTTTGCGGCAAAGGCCGTGTATCCTCCCCCGCCGATGCCGCCCCTTTCCAGCCTGTTCCGCCGTTTTGCCAATGTTTGGCAAAATTTCCGCATTTTTGCCAAACATTGGCAAAAAACACCCCGCGCGCGGCAAACGGATTTGCCAATGTTCGGCAAATTTCCGTTGGTTTTGCCAAACATTGGCAAAATCGTTTCCGCCGCCCCTTTTTCCGCCATCGCCGTGCTTGCCGCCGCCGGGGAGGAGCGCGCGCTCACGGTCTTCGTCACCACCGACATCCACGGCTCGATCGCCCGCACCGGCGACCTGTACGCCGAACACAACGCCGGGTCCCTCCTCGCCGTCGCCCACCGCCTCCGCGAGGAAGCCGCCGCCGCCCCCGGCGCCGTCCTCGTCCTCGACTGCGGCGACGTGTTCCAGGGCACCAAGGAAAGCCTCGACACCGGCGGGCGCGCCGTCGCGGACGTCCTCAACGCCATGGGCTGCGGCGCCTTCGCTTTGGGCAACCACGATTTCGACTTCGGGCTTGGCGTCCTCGATTCGTTTTTGCTTGACATGGACGCGGTCCCCCTCGCGGCGAACCTGCGCGTCCCGCCCGGCTCCGGCGAAGGGCTCGCGCGCATCCGGCCGTACGCGCTCTTCGAGCGCGGCGGGCTCAAGATCGCCGTGGTGGGCCTCACGACCCCCAACCTCCCCAACTGGTACCCGGCGGGGTTCCTCGACGGCCTCGAGGTGTTCCGCTCCCTCCGCGCGCTCGAACACGTCATGCCGCGCGTCAACGCCGAAGCCCCCGACGTGCGCATCCTCCTCGTCCACCAGGGACTCCTCCACGGCGCGGACGACGCCGCCAACGAGGTCTTCGCCGTCTGCAACGCGTTCCGCGAGTTCGACTTCGTCTTCGGCGGCCACCTCCACTGGGTCGAGGCGGGGCGGGAAATCGCTTCCACGCCGTACGCGCAGGCGGGAAGCGGCGCCCGTGGGTTCCTCCGCGCCGACCTCGCGCTCGACGCGCGCGGCAAGGTGGTCCGCCGCGCCATCCGGTACATCCCGGTGGACACGCCCGACGCGCCGGAGGACCCGGACTTGCGCGCGCGGCTCGCCCCGGTGCTGGAAGCGGCGTGGAGCGCCCTCCGCACCCCGCTCGCGACGGCGACCGCGCGCATCGCCCCGTCCGAAAGCCTGGGCGGGGAAAGCGCGATGCAGCGCCTGCTCGCCGCGGCGTTCCGGGAAGCGTCCGGCGCGGACATCGTCCTCCACGGCATCCTCTCGCCGCACGCCTTTTCCGAAGGCCCCGTCACCCTCTCGGACGTGTGGAAGGCCGTCCCCTTCGAAAACGACATCTACGTCGCGCGCCTCTCCAAGAAGGAAATCCTCTCCGCCCTCGAAGCGGCCTCGGCGTACGCGGGAACGAAGCGGCAGTTCGCGGCCTACGGGCTAGCGTACGCGCTCGAC
>JAFSUH010000008.1 GCA_017445365.1 Kiritimatiellia bacterium
CGGTTGCGCCCGCGGCCCCGGCCGCCGCGCTGCCGCCCGCCCGCGCCGCGATTCTCGCGGCCGTCAAGTTGCACTACGTTTCCGCCAAGCAACAGATCGACTGCTGGCAGTCGCCGCGCTACCTCGTCCCCTGCGACGCCTCCGGCACGCCGCTCTGGGAAGAGATGCGCGCCCTCGACGAGGACGAAGAGGCCGACGAAGTGCCCGAAGCCGCGCGGCTGGGACTTCCCGCACCCGCCCTCGCGAACCCCAAGATGCTCGCGCAGTACGAGAGGACCCTGAAATCCGTTTTGCGGTACAAGTCCGCGCTGGAAGTGTTCTCCGCCCCGGAAGTGAAGCTCTTCTCGCGGCTGGGCGAAAGCGAAGGCGGATTCCGCATCCGCGCGAAGGAACAGTTGCGCGAAGCGCGGGACAAGGCCATCGAGCGCCTGCGCGCGAAATACGCGCCGAAAACCCGCATGCTCAAGGAAAAGGAGCGCAAGGCCCTCGCGAAGGTGGAAAGCGTCGAGCAGCAGGCGAAGACGCAATCGACGCGGACCCTGGTCTCGTTCGGGACGGCGGCGTTGAGCATTCTGCTGGGGCGGAAGGCCGGCGGGCTGGGGCGGGCCACGACGGGCATCACGGGGATGGCGCAGGGGCGGCAGAAGAAGCTTTCCATCGAGCAGGCGAAGGAGGATTTGGAGAGCGTCCGCAACCAGTTGAGCGAACTGGAAAGCGAAGTCGCCGCGGCCATCGAAGAGACGACCGCGTGCTACCCGGACGAGCCGGAGATTGCGGAAACCGCGCTTTCGGCGCGGACGAGCGACACCATCGTCCGCAACCTCTCCATCGTCTGGCGCGCGGTTTGACCGCCCTCGAGACTTCCCCCGAACGCGCGGCCCCCGCCGCGTGTTTATCGTTTTTGCCACTGTTTGGCAAAAACCGCCCGAATTTGCCAAACATTGGCAAAATCCAAAGGTGGGGCGATGTATATTTTCTCGCGAGTTGGGAATAATTATCAAATTGATGAGAATACTCCCGCTCTCGCCGCGCGGGTCTGCGCCACGTCAAAAAAGTAGGCGTCCCTTTCAATCCCCACGAACCGTCGGCCGGTGTTTGCGCGGGCCACCCCGCAACTCCCGTTGCCCATCGTCGGATCGGGGACGACAACGCCTTCGGTTCGAGCGTGACGACATCCACGGGGTGGCGCAGGGAGTTTGCAGGGGGCTGTCAGGGAGCTTGCAGGGGCTTTGCAACGGGGATGGCCGCCAATTCGGCGAGGGCGGGCCAAGCGCTACGCGCCCCCGCCTTCGTTTTCCCCGCCTCCTTCGCCCTCGCCACCGTCTCCGCCGCTGTCGTCCCCGCTCCCTTCTTCGCCATAGGGTAGCAAGAAGGTGATCTCCTGGCTCGTCAACATCCCCATCGGCGAAGCGGACGTGCTGACGCCGCAAATCAAACCGCCTTTTATGATGAGCCGCGCGCACGGCACTTGGAAGCCCACCGTGAGACTTCCCCGGCTGGACCACCCGGTCATCACCGGTTCTCCGGTCAGAACGAGCAGCATCCCGGGGCTCTCCGAGGAGTTCAAGGTGGCCGAGGAATCGAAATCGGCCGGGAAGGAGATTGGATTTTCGCCAGTATTGCCACACGTAATTTTTCCGGGAACGATGAGCGTGCGTTTCCGTTCCCCGCCGGAATTTGAACTGCTGTCCAGCTTGATGGTCCTCTCCGCGTTGCCGTCCTGCGACTTGAGGACCCGCTTGACGAGCGTTCCCGCCGTCTCCCCTTCGTGCGTGTTCGGCCCCGCTCCGCCGATGGTAAAGACGTCGGTCGCCGTGTCGTCCTCGTCGGCCGACGCCTTCGTCCCCTGGCTGACGACCGCCTGCCGCGCCCGGTTCGCCCGTGCCAACTCCACCAGATCCTGCACGCCGAGATGTTCCGGCGGGCCGAAATCCACCGTGGTCCTCCCCAAGCCCGCGTCCCACTCGACCGAGCGGACGGACGCTCCCATCCCCTCGTAGGCGGTGCCCCCGTCCACGTGCGGGTACCACTCCGGCCTGCCACCGGTCAGATCGAGCGTTTCCCCGGGCAGGCAGAGGTCGGGCGGGTCCTCTCCGACCCGGACGTACCTCCCCTCGTAGTGGAGGCGCCCCACCGCGGCGTAAACCTCCCCCGCAAGCCCGCTCGGCACGTCTTCCGCGGTCGTGCGCGTCTGGGAGGAGTAGGTGCCGCCCTGGCAGTTGGTGAGCGTCAGCGTGACGGCGAACTCCCGGCCCGTGTACGCGTTGGCACTGTCGTGGTAGTCGGCCAGGAATCGCAGGGTGAACTCGCGGGCAATCTTCCCCTCCATCCACGGCTGGACCTCGCCGCGGAGGAGTACGTACTTGAGCGTGGCCCCGTCGTACGGCATCCATCCGCCCCCGCTCGCGTAGGTGAACGAATCGAAGGTTTTGCCTTCCAGCTCCGGAATGTACTTGCGGAAAAACGCCTGCCACGCGGAGCCGTTGGCGTTGGCCGCGCTGGGGGCCCCGCTCGGCAGCGCTTCGACGACAACCCGTTGCTTCAGCTCCCGGACGGTGCCCCCGTCGAGTTGCACCGTGAAGCGCGCCGCGCCGATGGCGGAGGGGTTCCCCGCGGTGCGGCTGACGACGTTGCGGTACCGCTTGCCTTCGTTTTCGGCCCCTTCGGTCGTGACGGTGGTGGTGATTTCGTAGTCGATGCGGACGCCCGGAACCTGCAAATCGTACCGCGGCGTGACTTCCACCTCTTCCGCCCCCGGAACCGCCAGGGACGCGCTGGCGAGGTTCGCCCGGCGCGTCATGCGGCAGAGGGCTTTCCCGGTGCCGTAGGTGAACCAGACGGCGGTGTCCGGGAACCAGCGGAGGATCCGGTCGATGGCGCCCGCCCACGTCAAATCCAGTTCCTCGTCGGCGGGGAGCTTCGTCGAGGACACGCAGATGCCGGGGTTTTCTTCGTCTGGGTCGGAATGCGCGGCGATGGCGATCCGGCCGGTCCTCGACGCGCACTGGCCGACGATTTCGGCAAGCTGGGTGTCCGGCGAGACGCGGCCGGAAGCGCCGTAGCCGAGGATGACGCGGGTTTTCGCGCAGGTGCCGGCGGTGGTGCCGTCGCTTACGGCGTAGTTCTGCGTGTAGAAGCCCTTGGTCAGCCAATACCAGCCGCCGCGGGCCTCGTAGGATACGCGGTGGTCCGTCCCGGTGCCGTAGCGCGGGAGGGAGGTGATCACGCCGCAGAAGACGCATTCCGTGTCCTTGAAAATCGCGATTTCGTCCCCGTGGTTCCACTCCGGGACGCTTGCGAGCGCCGCCCCCTCGCACGAAAAGGTCGCCACGTCGTCGGCGTGGTTGCAAAAGCGGAGCTTGAGGTCCGTGATGCCCTGCTCTTCCAGCGTGTAGCCATCGTCCCAGCGGGCGTTTCCGCCGTTCCAATCCGCGATTCTCCAGGTCGCCGCCATGCGCTAGTTCCTCGTGTTTTTGATTTGGGAAAGGGCGGTGTCCAACTGGCGTTTCAAGCTGTTGAATTCCGCCTGCATCCGCCGCCGCGCCGCCGCTTCCGCCTGCGCGTACTCGGCGAATTTCGCCGCCACGTCCCCGGCGCTCGCCAAATCCCCGCCCCCCGCCGGAGCCGCGGCGGCCGCCGCCTGCTCCAGTTGCGCCTTCGTCAGCCCTTGCCCGCCGGTCCCCGCTCCCTTGTGGGCGGCGCTGGCGTGCACCACTTCGTTCTTCTCCCGTTGGAGGGAGAGCGTTTGGCTTTGAATCCCGTAAACGGCTTCGCCCTGTTCGCGCGCCCGGGCGGCCGCGGCGCTTTTCTCGGCTGCCGCCCCCGCCGCTCCTTCCGCGGCGGCCAGCGCGACCGAATAGTCCTCCTCCTTTTTCTTCGCGTCCTCCTCGCGGGCCTTCGCTTCCTCCACCCCTTTCTCCGCCGCGGCGACGGCGGCTTTCGCTTCGCCCTCCTGCCGGTGGTAGTACTCCCAGTTGCCTTGTTGCCCGGAGAACGCCAGGGACTGCTGCACGTCCCGCAGGTGTTTCACGGCTTCTTCCAGCGCCCGCTCCGCATCCGTGACCGCTTGCGCCGCGGCGGCCGCTTCCTCCTCCGCGTCGCGGTGATCCCGGATGGCCCTTGTCAAGTCGCCGGCGGCTTCTTCCGCGGCCGCGGCGGCGTTTGCCGCATTGGCTTCCAGTTCCGCCTTGCCCCGTCCGGCCTTGGCTTCGGCCGCATCGAAGCGGGCGTTCGCCCGCTGGTAGGCGGCCTCGTCCGGGTTGATTTCTCCATTCGCCTCCTTGAGGTCGATTCCGGCAATCTTCCGGGCCAGTTCGGCGTCGGCGAGTTCGTCCATGGCCTGCCGGGCGGTCCGGGCCTCGTCGGCCGCGCCCTTGAGCTTGTCGCGGAGGTCCTGCGCGGCCGCACGCGCGTTTTCCATCTTCGCCTTGTCGAGTTCTTCGAGGTGCTTTTGCGCTTCCTTGGCTGCCTTTTCGGCCTCCTTGCGGGCCTCCTCCTCCGCCTTGGCGGCTTCGGCGCGCTTCTTCTTGTAGTAGTCCCAGAGAATCCCCGCGGCCTTGACGGCGGCGTCGATGGCGAAGACCCACGGGGAGAGCTTCACGGCGAAATCCCCGAGGGCATCCATGGCGCTTTCGGACTTCCCCTGGATTCCGCCGAGACCTTCGCCGAGGTCTTCCGCGGCTTTCGCGGCGTCGCCGCCGTCGGAAGCGATTTTCCCGGCGGAGTCGGCGACGGCGCCGAGGGTGGAGCCCAAGGGGGAGGCGGCCGTGTTGGCACCCGAGGCGGCGCCTTCGAGCTCCGCGAGCTTGCTTTTCGCCGCGTCTATGCCGTTGGCTTCGAGCTCCGTGAGGATTTTGATCAGGACTTCGGAATCGACGTTCACGGTTTGCCTTTCGGTTGGGAGAGGAAGAGGGAGGTCAGGAATCGGGAAACGCCCGCGCGCGCGGAAAGGGCGAGGGTGTTTTCCGAGGGAAGTAGCGTTTCGTCTTTCGCCTGCTCGATGCGGCCGCGGTGGAGGAGGTAGTAGAGGACGGTCTTCTTCGGCCGCTTGCCCTCCGATTTCGCGAGGAAGGCCTTGCCGTCGGCTTTCAGCAGGAAGAGTTCCGCGATGGTGCGCGGGCTTCTCCCGTAGGCGAGGCGGTGGACGGGGATGGCGAGGGCGGAGGCCGTGACCGGGGCGATGGTCACGTCGCGGAAGGCGCGGCGGAACAGCGGATGGGGGATGACGACGCACTGCGCGCCGCCGACGTCCGCCACCTTGACGCCCTTGCGGGTCCGTTCGACGATCTGCGTCGGGGTGGCGCCGAGCTTCTGCGCGGTGGCGTGGCGGGTGGTACCGAGGTCCTTGAGCCAGGCACGCGTCTTGGCGGCGGCGTACTGCGCACCGGCGTTGTCCAGCTGCTTCAAGTCTTCGCCGGAAAGCGTCCGGAAGAAGCGCGCGATTGCGGGGGACGGGCGGTATTCGACCTTGACCGCGGTGCCGTTCATTCCGCCTTGCCTTCCGCGGGGGGACGTGGTTGGATGCCGATGCGTTCTCCGTGTGTCGGTCGGGACTCGCCCCGGAGGGCGGACGTGCGCAACCGACCTTGCGCAAGGTCCTTTTCAAGCGTCATTTTTCCCGTCCCTTCGGTAGGAGACCATTTCCATCGCCCCCAGTTCGCCGTGTTCGTCCGCGACGGCGACGTACGCCTTCCCCTTCCACCACCCGAAATAGACGCGTTCCGCCGGTTTTCCCGGATTTCCAGAGGCAACCGGCTTCGTTTGGCGGATGACCTTGACGGCAACGCCCAGCCGTTTCTTCCGGGCGATCCGGTCTTTCGGGGAGTGGCTGTCCCGGTCGAGATGCCCGCGCAGGAGATGTCCGTATTTTACGGTGTTTCCCTCGCCGTCCGTGTCCTCGAACCCCGTTTCGAGAAGCGCATCCGCCATTTCTTCGGGAATCCGGTCCGGAGGATTTGCCAGGAATGCCGCCACTTCCCCGGGGGTTGCCCGTCTCCGGGCGGCCTTGTTCCGGCCGGCGGGCGGATTGGTCTTGCCGGTGAACTGCCCGCCGTTGGCGTATCCGGCCGGGACCTGCGCGGTGTTGGCGATCCGCGCCAAGTCGCGCGCGAAGGCGGCTTCGTTGGCGATGCCTTCCCCGCGCGCCATCGCTTCCAGTTCGCGTTCGAGCTGGGCCGCGTCTTCGTCGGGGAGGTCGGCGAGGGCCTTGTCGATGCCGGCGAAGGCTTCTTCGTCCCCGAATTCCGGGGCGGCGGGCTCTTCGTCTTCGCGAATCAGGCCGAGGCGGATGCACTCTTCCCGTTCCACGTCCTCCCAGTCCATCGTCGAGTTGTACGCGAACGGCGGGACGTCGCTTCCGGTGGAATCGTCGCCCACCTCTCCCAAGGCCGCCCAAATCGGGGAGCTTTTCAAGGCGACGAACTCGTACGGGTGCGCGCCTTCCCCGCCACAGGCCGCCCAGGCGGATTGCCACCGGGGAATCCAGTTGCGCGGCACGTTGGGCTTGCCCGCGCGGACGAGCCGCCAGGCGGGGAACAGGTAGGCGGCCACGGGGTCGGAAGCGGCTTCCGCCTTGCGGGCGAGAGAGCGGGCGAAGGCCTGCTGGTGGCGGAGGACGAAATCGAGCCGGGCGTGGCTTGCGAGGTCGCGCAGGGTCCCCTTGTCCGCGGGGGGGATGCCAACGTCCCCGGGGAATCCGCCCGCTTCCGGGTCGTAGCCGAGTTGGGAGAGTTTTTGCCGAAGGATTTCTTCCGCTTCGTCCTGGCGGATGCGGCCGGCTTCCCAGGCGTCGAGGAGGTTGCGGAGGGTGTCCAGGTACCGCGCCTGCGTGGTCCGGGCCGAGAAGATCGAGCGCTGCCGGATGGCGAGGTCGTACTTTCGCCGGATGCCGGCGGCGCTTTCGGCCGTTGGGAGGAGGTCGCGGGGTCCCCGGGGAACTCCGCTTTCCGGGGCAATCTGGCGGCTATCGGGCATTGGGCTCCTTGCGGCACTTGGCCCAGGCGCGGTGGCCGAACATGCGCACGGCCCGGTAGATGGTTTGGGCTTCCGCGAGCGTCGCGTGCCTCGCGCCGAGTCCGCAGTAGAGCTGTGCGTCGGCCTGCCGCCGGTCCACGGGCA
>JAFSUH010000063.1 GCA_017445365.1 Kiritimatiellia bacterium
CCCACCGTTGCCTTCCCGGACGGGCGGATTTGGGAGGCGTGCGTTGCGTTCACCGGCACGCTGACCCACGAATGGCGGCTTTCCGCCGGAACGGAAGCCCATCCGCCGACGATGGAGCGGGACGGGAAAACCTTTGAAATGACCGGCGTCTACGCCGACGGAAACACGAACCAACCCACCCACGAATGGAGGCAGAAATGAAGTCGAAAAGTTCGGAAGTCGAAAAGTTGAAAAGTTCGGCAACGGGAGACACATCCTTGACAGGATTGACAGGATTCGCCTCCCAACGGAATCTTGCAAATCCCGTAAATCATGTGTCGAAAAAAACTTGCCAATCCTTGGCAACTTTGGCCCTCGTTTGCCAAGCATTGGCAATCGCCCCCGCGGCGCGCGCGGATTGGGTCGGGGTCATGGGCGACCCGTCCACCGGCCGTGTCTATCCCGCGAGCGTGGAAACGCGCCTCGCGGGTGCGCAACAATCCGCGGACACCGCGGCTTCTTTGGCCGACGCCGCGCAAACCGCCGCGGACAACGCGCAAACGCGGGCCGATGAAGCTTGGGACCTCGCGGACGATATGGCGACCGCCCACGCCGCGGCCATCGCGGCGCTCGAAGGCACGGTTACGACCAACGCGGCGGCGATTGCGGCGAACGCGGCGGGCATCGCAAGCAACGCCGCCGCGATCGGCTCCGCGGGCGGCGGCGCCACCTACCCCGCCATCTGGATTGCCGACGACTACACCATCGAAGGCGACGGCGGCTGGCTTGACGACGGCGAGTTCCCGGACGACGAATGGTGCCTGCGCGGGACCAACAACCCGTACGTCTGCCGCGACGCGAGCGGCATCTACTCCAACGGCGCCTGCACCCTCCGCGCCAACGACGACGAGTTCTCCGGCTGGGTGTGGCGAAACGAGAGCGAGGAGCGCTGGTCCAACGACGGCGGCGAGGACTGGATTGCCTGGCCGCGGGAGGCGAGCGAGCCGGGCGAAGACAACTACGCCTACGCCACCGTCGTCGAAACCAACGTCAACGGCCAAACGGCCTATTGGATCGATGGCGACGGGAACTGGAACACGCCGATTTCGATGTACAGGGATTGGGGCGAAGCAGATTGCTTCGGAAGCGACAAAATCTACACGCTCTCCCGCACGTGGGAGGAGGAGAACCCCGACGACCCCGAAGACACCCGCACCCTCCATGCGTACTCCTGGACAAACACCCTGGACGACGTCGTCTGCACCCTCCGGCAGGGGTTCACCGGGGAGGGGAGCGTCGTTTGGAATTGGTACATCGGGGATAATTTGGTCACGGAGTACGACGAGCAGTGCTCCGGCTCCGCCATCGGCGTGTGGTGGCAAGGCGATGACATCTGGTACGGGTGGGAATGCCGGGTTGGCTTGACGTTCGGCTCGGTGGAAGAAGGCGGCGGCGCGGGCACCGGCCTCCGGGGCGCGGTGGCAACCAACGCGGCGGCGGTGGCCTCCAACGCCACCGCCATCGCGCTCCTCCAATCCGCCCTCTCGAACCTCGAAGCGCGCGTCTCCGCGCTGGAGAACCCCGAGGAATGATTTTTGCAAGCAACCCCAAAGGAACCCCATGAAAAAACGCATTTTCCAAACATCGGCAACGGGAGACACATCCTTGA
>JAFSUH010000064.1 GCA_017445365.1 Kiritimatiellia bacterium
CGGCGGCGCCGCCCAGCGCGAGCGAAGTCCAGGCGCGGCCGTCGCCGTCGCCGCCGAAGGCGAGCGAGAGGGTGCCGAACGCGCGCAGTTCCTCCGCCCACGTGCGCAGGGCGCGCAGGGCGCGCCGTTCTTCCTCGCTCTGCACCGAGCCCATGAAGTCCTTGGCGGTCTGGAAGAGACCGATCCAGTCGCGGAGGGCGCCGTCGAAGGCGACGAGGTTTGCCCACCCCGAAAGCGCGGCGTTGCCGTCGCGGAAGGCCTTTTGCCACGCGTCTTCCGCCGCTCCTCCGGCCGCGCGTTCCGCGAGGACGGTCCTCAGGACCGCGGCCGAAGAGGAAACCCAGAGCCACCCGTCGCGCAACGCGTACGCGGGCCGGTCGGTCTCCGAAAGCATTTCGGTCCATTCGCCGGCGTCTTCGCTCGCGAGCCGCCGGATGCCGTCGGCGTCTTCGCGGAAGACGAAGCGCCCGCGGTAGCGCCGGTTGCAGTCGGCGAGCGCGCGGTCGATTTTCGCCTGCACCGCGGCCGGATCGGAGGCTTCCGTCGCGAGCAGCAGGGCGGGAACCTTGAGCCCGCGGCCGAAAATCCGGAGGGCACCGAAGGCGAGGCGGCCGCCGTGCGCGCCCGTGAGGAGGAACGCGTACACGGGGCCTTCCGCGAAATCCCCGGCGATGGAGCAGGCGTGCCGCGCCCAGGGGAGGAGGTCGCCGCCGAAGCGGGCGAGAAGCCACGGAAAGGTTGCCGCGTCCGCGGAAAGCGCGAGGACCGCGTCGTTGCCGAAGGCGGCCGGGGGCGGAGCCGCGGGCGTCGCGGAGCCGGAGAGGCCCGCGAAGGGACCCGCGGCGGGGGCGGCCGCGGTCGCCGCGAGCGCGTCGGGGGAGACGGCGAGCTCCATCACCGCGGGCACGTCCAGTTGCGGAAGGGGGGCCGTCCACGCGCGCAGGGTCCCCGCTTCCGCGGGGGCGGTGAGGAAGGAAACGAAGGAGCCGTCGCCGTCCCAAAGGCGCGGGGTTTGGCCGCGCGCGGCGGCGAGGCAGGCGTCGAGGCCGGAGGCGTTTTCGCCGATCCACGCGAAGAGGCAGCCGTCTTCGAGGGCGAAGTGCAGCTTGCATCCCGGCGGCAGATCGAAGCCGTCGCCGTCGCAGCGCCAGCCGCCGTTCGGGAGCTTGGTCATCCCGTCGAGTCGGAAGAGCTGGAGCTGCCAGCGGAGGCGCGTCGCGCCCGCACCGAGGAAGCTCGCGCCGAAAAGGCCGTCTTCGTACAACCCGAACAGGCACTCTTCGCCGGAGAGCTTTTCGAGCCACTTGCGCGTCTCCGGGTCGTTGGAGAGGGCGGCGACGTCGCGTTCGGAAACGCCCGCCGCGGCGAGGACGACGCGGAAGAGCGGGTTGAGGAGGCACTCGTCCACGGCGGCGGGGAGGTCCTGCGCGCGGAGGACGAAGCGCGTTCCGGCGGGAACGGCGCGCGGGAGGGCGGCGGGGTCGCAGGGCCAAAAGAAGGCGACGAACCAGACGCCGAAGGCGAGGAGCGCGAGGACGGCGAGCGCGGCGAAGAGGCCGCGGCGCTTGCGCGGAACGGGCGCGGGGGAGGGGGAAGCGGCGGCGGGAGGGATGTCGCTCACGGTCGGGGAGGGGACGTACGGGCTGCTACGCTTCGTCCGCGGGCTTGGCCTCTTCCGCGGCGGCGGGCTTCTGGTCCTTCGCGGTTTCGAGGTAGTTCAGCTGGAGGTCGCCGACGATGCGGCGGAGGAGCTTGTCCTCGTCTTCGGTGAGGTTGCCGCGGGTTTTTTCCTGCAGGACGGAGAGAAGGTCGATGGTCGTCTGCGCGCCGGGAAGATCGACTTCGAGCTTCTTGGTGACGGGGTTGACGATCTTGCCGAGCTGCCCCATCGCGGTGTACGAAAGGGAGATGACGAGGGAGGAAAAGGCGGAAGGTTCGCTCATGGGGGGACTCCTTTGGGGAAAACGGATGCACCTTACCCCTCCGCCCGCCCCGCCGCAAGCGCGCCGCGCGGCGCGCGGCGGCAACGCGTCCGAACGCCGTGCTTGACGCGGGGCGGGCGGGAATCCTATTCTGACCGCGTAAAACGCCCGCCAAGGTTTGCGGCGTTTCCGCACCCTCCGGAGTCCTTTCCATGCGCCATCCTTTCCCGTCCATCGCCCTCGCTTCCCTCGCGCTCGCCCTCGTCCCGCTTGCTTCTCCCGCCCTCGACGTCGACCAGGATCTCGATTTCGCCCGCAAACTCGTCAATTTCCAGCCCTCTTTCGCCGATTACGCCCAGAAGGTCGTCGACAACATCCTCCGCGCCGACCCCGGCCAGAAGAACAAGACCCGCATCGTCGAAGTCGAAATCGCCATCCACAAGGGCGATCTCGCCGCCGCCGAAAAGGTCGCCAACGAAATGGGCCAGACGCCCGCCGGCGACGCCGCGAAGCTCTCCCTCGCCCTCCAGTATTTCCAGCGCGGGTCGATGGACAAGGGCCGCGAGCTCTACAACGACTTCTTCTCCCGCTACGACCAGAACCTCCCCGCCGACGGCCTCCTCAAGGGGGCCTACAAGGAAGCCGCGTTCACGTACGCGCAACTCCTCGCCGGCGCGGGCGACTACCTCGGCGCCGCCGACAACTACGCGCGCGTCGAACGCGCCGCCGAAGACCCCGGCCAGAAGCGCTCGATGCAGGTCGAAGCCTCGCAGGCCTACGTGCGCGCCGCCGAAGACGCGCAGGATGCCGCCAAGCGCGAGGAAATGCTCAAGAAGGCCGCGGACCTCTGCGAAAAGATCCAGTGGGGCGGCCTCGACATGCAGTTCGTCGATTCCATCGTGACGCTCGCGAACATCGAAATCGTCCGCGGCCGTCCCGACGAGGCGGAGAAGACCTTGATGAACTACATGGACGTCATCAAGCCCATCGACGAGGCGATGGCCGCGCAGGGGCTTCCGATGAAGGACTCCCCGATGGCCGGTGCCCGGTCGCTGCTCGGCCGCCTCCGCCGCCAGAACGCGGAGAAGCTCGAAAGCGAAGGCGACACGGCGGGGGCCCTGAAGGCCTATTCCGGCGCGCTTTCCGAGTACTACAACGTATTCGTCAAGTACGGCGACAACAAGCAGTGGGGCCCGGATGCGGGCGTCGCGAGCAAGGAAATCAAGTCCATCCTCGAAGAACGCTTCGGCAAGACGGTGAAGATCGACCTTCCCGATTCCTTCAAGAAGACGGCTTCCGAACAGGAATTCGCGATGGCGGGGACGCTCTTCCGCCAGCAGAAGTACCGCGAGTCCGCGGAGGAGTACCTGAAGGTCCTCGCGGCCTACCCGGAAAGCGGCGAGCCTTCCGTCAACGCCTTGGGCACCCTCGCGCAGTGCTACTACTACTTGGACGACCCGCTTTACGCGCAGGTCGTCGCCTCCTATTTGGGCGAGCGCTTCGGTGCCAAGAGCGAACGCACCGGCGACACGCTCTCCAGCCTCATTTCCCTCTTCGACAAGCGCGCGAACGAAGCCGCGAAGGCCGGGGACGCCGAAAAGGGCGAAGCGAACGCCGCGGTCGCGAAGAAGATTCTGGACACCTACATCAAGTACTGCCCGAAGCACCGCAACGCCGGCCAGTTCCTCTTCTACTTCGCGCAGAAGGCCATGCAGGCCTCCCGCGCCGCCGCGGCCGCCGGCGACCAGGAACGCGCCGACGCGGACAAGAAGACCGCCGACGCGTATTTCTCCAAGATCGTCTCCGATTACACCGAAGACGCCGTGTACCCGAAGGCGATTTCGCAGTTCGCCTGGACCGCGTACCAGAACAAGGACTACGCCGGGGCCATCAACGGGATGAAGCAGTACATCGCCGAATCCCAGACCACGCCCGGCCCCAACCTCGCCCAGGCGATGTTCGCCCTCGCCGACTGCTACCGCCGTTCCGCCGAGGGCAAGGACGTGCCGTCCGCGCAGAAGATGCAGAACTACGTCGCGGCCATCAAGGCGTTCCAGCAACTCCTCTCCGAAATCACCACCAAGACCGACCGGTACGCCAAGTCCCCCGAGGACAAGGCCAAGCTCGACCAGCTCGCGGAAAACGGCCGCTTCTTCCTGGCGTACACGTACTCGAAGCTGCCGGTCGAGAAATTCGGTCCCGGCGCCGTCGCCAAGCTCGAGGAATTCCTCTCCGCCCATCCCAAGAGCCCCTCCGCCCCGAAGGCGCTGAGCGTGATGGGGTCCCTCCAGATGAAACTCAAGGACCCGAAGGCGAACGACACGTACGCGCGCCTCGCCCGCGACTACCCCGACACCGAGGAAGGCAAGAGCGCGCAGTACACCCGCATCGCCGGGGCGCTCGAAATCGGACTCGTCGAGCAGGCCAAGGAAGCCTTCGGAGCGATGATGGCCGACCAAGGCCACTACAAGACCGACGAGTTCGTCCGCGTGGGCCAGCTCATGCTCGATTCCGCCCTCTGGCGCGAAGCCGACCAGGCCTTCACCAAGGTGCTCGCGGACCAGGGCGCGGGCGACCAGTACCTCCAGCGCGCGTACTTCGGCGCGGGCAAGAGCGAGTTCGAGCTCGGCGACAACGCCAAGGCGGTGGAGAACCTGAACGCCCTCCTCGCCCGCTGGCCGTCCTCCGGCCTCTTCTACGACGCGAAGTTCATGCTCGCCCGCGCGAAGCTCAAGGACGGCGACACCGTCTCCGCGAAGACGGACCTGAACGACATCCTCCGCTACGCCCGCGACCCCGTCCTCGGCAACGACGCGAACATGCTCTACGCCGACCTCTACCAGCAGGAAGGCGACAAGACGCAGGCCTTGGCCGCCCTCAAGCGCATCGAAATCCTGGGTTCGATGGGCACGCTCTCCGAGCGCGAGCGCGAGCAGGTGCAGACGGCGATTTTGAAGGCCATCGCCCTCGCCAAGGACATGGACGGCTTCCAGAGCCAGGTGCTCGAAAGCTGCGACAAGTTCCTCGAGCTCTTCCCCACCGCCCAAAAGGCCGCCGACGTGCGCCGCGAGCGCACCGCGGCGGAAAACAAGCTCCGCCTCGAAAGCATCGAAGGCGGGCAGGAAGGCGCTTCCGAAGCTCCCGCCGCCTGAAAAGGATGAACCACGATTTTGATTGACCCCAACCGGAGTACCGAAACCATGAAAACCGCCCGCATCCTCCTCGCCGCCGCCCTTGCGCTCCTCGTCGCGATTTCCGCGACCGCGCAGGCGACCAAGCCCTACGTCGTCCTCAAGAACGGACGCCGCGTCGAAGGCACCGCCATCAAGTCCATCAGCGGCATCATCTCCATCACTCTCGCCAACGGTCAGGTCCAGCAGTTCAAGCCCGGCGAATACGTCGAAGCCGGCGGCGGGCCGAAGCCCCAGAGCCTCCTGCAGGCGGACGCCGCCCTCAAGGGCGGGAAGTTCGACGAAGCCGCCCGCCTCTACCAGCAGGCGGAGAAGGAAGCCCGCGGCCTCGACCACGGGACGAGCGCTTCCATCGGCTATGCGGACGCGCTCCTCGGCAAGGGCGACGCCGCCGGGGCCGTCGCCGCGTACAACAAGTTGATCGGCGGCAACGCGGAACTCAAGAAGAACCCCGCCGTCGCGTGGGGCCGCCGCAAGGCCATGCTCGCCAACAAGGAATTCGGCCCCCTCGGCCGCGACCTCGATGCCGTCGCCGCCAACGGCACGCGCGCGGACGCCGCCAAGGCGCAGAACATGCGCGGCGACATCGCCATCGCGCAGAACGACGTGCCCAACGCCGTCCTCGAGTACCTGCGCACGGCCCTCCTCTTCACCGACTGCAACGACCAGCAGATTCTGGGCGAAGCCTGCTACAAGGCCGCCGAGGCCCTCGCCTCCATGCGCGACGCACGCGCCAAGGACCTCTACCGGAAGGCCGCCAACGACTACCCCGCCTCCACCTACGCCGCCCAGGCGAAGGCCAAAATGTAGACCGATCTAGAAAAACACCCCACCCCAACACCCACCCCCAGGAAAATTCCTTCCATGAAAAAGAAACTCTTCTCCCTGATTTCCCTCCTGCTGATCGCCTTCGTCCTCTTCGCTCCCGCCGTCTGCCTCGCGCAGGAAGAAGGCGGCGACGCCGGCACCCTCGACGTCTCCCAGGTCGAAGAAGAAG
This sequence comes from Kiritimatiellia bacterium, assembly GCA_017445365.1. GTDB lineage: Bacteria > Verrucomicrobiota > Kiritimatiellia > CAIQIC01 > Lenti-01 > RGIG3480. The sequence continues at coordinate 6,111 of JAFSUH010000064.1, forward strand.
ACGCGTCCTCCACCAGCGGGCTGGGCGCCATCCTCTTCGGTTCCGGCTGGGTCGGCACCGTCCTCTGGGCGGCGCTGATCGGCGACTCGATCGCGGCCTTGTGGCTGATCATCGACTTCTCCATCACCATTTCCGCCAAGCGCATCACCCCGCCGGACTTCGTCGCCTCCGTCAAGGAAGCGATGGACGCGGGCGACGTCATGCGCGCCATCGAGCTTTGCGAAGCCAACCCCGGCTGCTTCTCCTCGATTTTGATGGCCGGCTTCCGCAACGTGAAGGAAGGCTTCGAAGTCATCGAAGAGCAGGTCTCCGCGGCGGCCGACCTCGAAAGCGAGAAGCTCATGCAGCGCGTCTCGTACCTGAACCTCTGCGGCTCCATCGGTCCGAGCTTGGGCCTTCTCGGTACCGTGCAAGGCATGATCATGGCGTTCGCGAACCTGGCCAACACCACGGCCGGCGCCGCGCAACAGGCGTTGCTCGCCTTGAACATCTCCCAGGCGCTCTGGACGACGGCCGCCGGCCTGATCGTCTCGATTCCGGCCATCTCGTTCTACACCTACTTCAAGAACCGCCTCTCCCGCATCATCCTCAAGATGGAAGGCGACACGGTCGACCTGATCAAGACCCTCCGCAACGTCGAAGTGGTCGAGGAGTAGCAGCCCGAAGGAGGCCCTTCCGCCGGCGGCACGCCCCGCCGGCGGGAACCTCCGGCGAAAGGAGTCCGATATGGCGAAAAAAGCAAGGACGTTGCCCGACGGCGAACTGAACATGACGCCGATGATCGACATCGTCTTCCAGCTGATCATCTTCTTCGTCGTCACCGCCGACATGGCCAACAAGGCCAACGACACGCTCGTGTCGATGGCCATGGCCCCCAACGGCGCGGTCGAGGAACAGCAGGATCCGCGCACCGTGACGGTGGACGTGGACAAGAAGGGGAAGATTTCGATCGCGAAGGTCGATCTTTCCGAAGGCCAGCTGCTGACGATCCTGAACAAGGCGCGCAAGGAATCCGGCCAGGGCACCCCCGTCGTCATCCGCGGCGACGAGAAGGCGGAGCACGAAAGCATCCGCCGCGTGATGGACATCTGCGGCAAGGCGGGGCTGTGGAAGCTCCGGTTCGCCGCGCTCAAGGAGAAAGCGTAGCCATGGCGAAGAAACGCAGAAAAATCAGCGCGCCGGAAGGCGTGCTCGAAATGACGCCGATGATCGACGTCTGCTTCCAGCTGTTGATCTACTTCGTGGTCACCATCCACCCGGTGGACGTCGTCACCAACCTCGACGTCTTCCGTCCCGCCCCCGACAAGAGCGCCCCGCCCAGCGACAAGCCCCCGCAGATGATCCGCGTGGGCGTCCTCAAGGACGGGTACACGCTCAACGACCGCGTCGCCTCGACGACGGAGCTGGAGCGCAAGTTCCAGCAGTTCGCCTCCGTGGACGCGAGCCAGACGATCATGTTCACCGTCTCGGCGTACTCCACGCACGGACAGCTGGTGAAGGTGCTCAACCTCTGCTCGAAGTACGGGTTGAAGAGCCTGTCGATCGTGAGCGCCTCCAACTAGCGGAAAGGACTCTCCATGGACATCAGCATCAAGGGCCTTTACAAGAACGCGGCGGAATTCCTCGCCGGTCCGGTCGGGTCGATCGTCATCCACGTGGTCGTCCTGCTCGCGGCGGGCCTGCTTCTCGCCACGACGATGAACAAGAAGAAGGAGACCGAAATCGAGGTGCAGGTCGTCGAAATCGAGGAAAAGCAGCTCGACCAGGAGCTCGAGGACCTCAAGCCCCCCGAAGACCTCCCTGACATGGTCGACACCGTCACGCCCCCCGACGTGGACATCGACATGGACATCCCGCAGGAGCCGCAGGACTTCTCCGCGGCGCCGGTGATGGACACGATGACCGAGCTCAACATCGCGAGCGACGCGATGAGCCCGATCGTCCTGAAGGGCTTGCAGTCCGGCCAAACCTCGCAGCGCAGCGGCGACGGCCGCGCCGCCTCCATCGGCGCCTACGGCGGCGCGTGGGGCGCGGCGGCGGAAGCCGCGGTGCTCAGGGCGTTGCGCTGGTTCAAGAACAACCAGGGCGGCGACGGCGGCTGGTCGTGGGTGGACGGCAAGAAGGAGCAGGGCAAGCGCGCGGCCATCACGAGCCTCGGCATCCTCGCCTTCCTCGCGCACGGCGAAACGCCGGCGAGCGAGGAATACGGCGAGACGGTGACGCGCGCCATCCGCTACGTTCTCGCCTGCCAGGACGCCGACGGGTATTTCTACTCGGCCCGGGAAAAGGGTTCCGACGCGGCGGCGTACGAGCAGGCCATCTGCGTGTACGCGCTTTCGGAAGCCTACGGCATGACCCGCATCCCCTCGCTCAAGGGGGCGATGGACAAGGGCACGGCCATCATCGTCAAGGGCATCCAGCGGCCGAACGGCGGCTACGACTACCAGTGGAAGCAGGAAGGCCGCACCGACATCTCGCTGGGCGCGTGGTGCGTCCAGGCGATGAAGGCGGCGTGGATGGCCGGCTGCACGGTTCCGGAACTGCACGACGTGATGGAGCTGGAACTGAAGAGCATGAAGACCCATCAGGTCGAAAGCGGCCACTTCAAGTACTCCAACGCGAAATCCTCCCCGGCGTACGCGAACATGACCGCGGCGGCGGTGCTGTCGATGCAGCTGCTCGGCCACGCGGACGACCGCGCCGTCAAGGACGGGTTGAAGGCGATGGCGGACGAGAAGTGCGTCTGGGCCCACCCGCAGAACTGGGCGATGTACGGCTGGTACTACATCGCGCAGGCGAAGTTCCACGAAGGGGGAGCGTCGTGGAGCAAGTGGAACAACATGTTCGCCCCGCAGTTCGTCCAGAACCAGATGAAGGGCGACGACCCGAAGATCGACGGGGCGTGGCGGAGCCCGGGCGCGACGACGAAGGACAACATCGACGGCGGCGCGAAGGAAGACTGGGGGGAAGACTACGCGTACACGACGGCGCTGGCGACGTTGACGCTCACGGTGTACTACCGGTTCCTCCCGACGTACAAGCCGGTGGAAATCAAGACCGTGGACCAGACCAGCGACACGGACGTGGAAATCGAAATCTTCTAGAAGCTTTCCATCCGTTCCCGAAAACGGCGGCCGGTTTCCCGGCCGCCGTTTTGCATGCGCCTTCCGCCGCATGGAGGTGAAGCAAGAAGTGCGGATGCGGCTCGGAGCGCTGCTTTCGGAGATGCGACATCTTGTCGCGTTCGTGGTGAGGCAATGGCGCGGGGGTGGTGGGGCGAGCCGTCCCCGGCGAGCCGCAATGCAAGCCGACGCCCCGGCGGGGCGGCGCCCTGGCGGGGGGATTCCGGCGGGCAGAGGAGAGGCAGAGGTTTCGATTGCCATCGATTGCCATCGAAGGCCATCGGTTGCCGTCGGATTGAACCCGCGGGGTTCCCAAAGGGAAGGGCAAGCGTTGGCTTTTCCCTTTGGAAAAGCCCCTGCCCCCATTCCCACCCCCTACTCCACGAACGCCCGGTATTTTTCCTGCCCCCAGGGAAAGGCGTGCGGGGCGAAGGGCTTGAGGCGCGTCCGCTGCAGGACGAGCTTCGTCGGGTATCCCAGGAAAATCCACGCGGCGTCTTCGGACACGATCTTCCCCGCCTCGCGGCACAGCCCGTCCCGCCCTTCCGCGCCGGGCGGTAGCGCCGCGAGCGCTTCGTACACCGCATCGAAGGCGACGTTGCGGTAGTTCGCCCGGTTGACGCCGCCGGCGTTTGCCCCGTAGAACAGCTGCAGGAAATTCTCCGCGTCGGGGTAGTCGCCGAGCCACGCGAGAATGGCCATCTGCACGCGGCCCTTCTGCAAGGCCTCCAAAAAGTTCGGCCAGTTCATGTAGTCGATGGCAAGGTCGAGCCCCCCGTCCGCGAAAAACGACTGGAGCAGCTCCGCGCTCTGCCGCGCTTCGGCGGAATCGGCCTTGCCCACCGCGAGCGAAAGCGCCAGGCGCTTCCCGGTCGCGGGGTCCTTCCCCTCCGGGTATCCGGCTTCCGCCAGGAACGCCTTGGCGCGCGCGAGGTCGCGGCGGTACGGCGGCGGGCCTTCCAGCGCGCCAGCCACGATGGGCGGCACGGGGCCGGCGGCCTCCTCGATGCACCCGTTCTGGAACGTGCGCCACGCCTCGAAGTCGAAGAGGCAGGAGATGGCCTTGCGGAGGGCGGGGTTCCCGCCGAGATTCGGGTCGTCGCCGTTGAAAAGGATGTACGAAACCGCAAGCGACGGCGCGCGGGCGAGCGCGATGCCCTTCGCCGCGACCTCCTCGGCGAGCGACCCGTCGGCGCGGACGACCGAATCGAAATTCTCGCGCGGCACGTCGGATTCGTCGAGTTCGCCCGCGAGGAACATCAGCCACGCGGTGCTCCCGTCGCCCACGACGCTTTCGACGATGCGCGGGATGCGCGGGAGCTTCTTCCCGCGTTCGTCGGGGGGAGCGTCCTCTCCCACCGTGTCGTTCCGCACTGCCCACGCGGGCGAAACGCGGTACTCGTAGTGGTGGTTCGGCCGCGAACCGGCGAGGACGTACGGCCCGGTGCCCACGGGGTGGACGGCGAAGCCGTCGCCGTAGCGCTCCACCGCTTCGCGCGGGACGGCGAAGGCGTACGGCATCGCGAGGACGTAGAGCAGTTGCGGGTAGGGCTTGGACAGACGGATGACGAGCGTCCGCTCGTCCGGCGCGGAAAGCCCCTCGACGGGGGTGTCGTAATCCGCTCCGTCGCGCGCGGCGGCCGCGCGCCATTCGTCGAGCCCGGCGACGTGGCCGCGGAAAATCCAGTACCCCGACGAGGCGACCGCGGGGTCGGCGATGCGCTTGAAGGAATAGACGAAATCCCGCGCCACCAGCTCGCGGCCCAAGCCGTCCGCGCAGTCCCCGAAGCACGGGTCGGGCGCGAAGCGGATGCCGGGGCGGATGCGGAAGGTGTACGTCAACCCGTCCGGCGAAATCTCCGGCATCCCTTCGGCGAGGAGCGGCGCCAGCCGGTACGGCCGCGCGTACGGCGCGTACTGGAGAAGCCCCTCGTAGAGCTTGCCCGTCGCGCGCGTCGTCGGCTCGTCGGCGGCCTGCGCCGGGTCGAACCCGCGGATGCGCATCGTGGTCGTCCGCAGGGTCGGGAGCGCCTCCGCCGCGGCCGGGCCGCCGCCCGCTTCCGCCGGGGCGGGCCGGAGGAACGCCATGCCCGCCACCGCCGCGAGGGCGAAGACCGCAAGCGGCTTCGCCCCGCGCAGGAAGAGCAGGAGCGAGACCGCGAAGATGGCCGCCGTGGCGACCGTGGCCGGGGTGCCGCCCGCGGAAGAAAAGGCCGCGGGGAAGAGGAGGATGGCCGTTGCGGCCAGTAGCCCCGCAAGCGCGGGGAGGAGACCCGCGAGCGCCTTCTCCCAGCGCGGCGAAGCGCGCAGGCGGGCGACGAACGGGCCCAGCGCGAGGAGGAACACCAGCCCCGGGAGGCACGCACCCAGGGTCGCCGCCACCGCGCCGGGAAGGCCTGCCACGCGCGCGCCGGACAGGGTGGCCGCGTTGACCGCGACCGGGCCGGGGGTCGCTTCGGCGAGGGCGAGGAAGCCCAGGAATTCCTCCGCGGGGAGCCATCCGTTGGCGGCGAGCGTTTCGCGCATGAGGGGAATCATGTTGTATCCGCCGCCCACGGTGAAAAGGCTGATGCCGAAGAATACGGAGAAGAAACGGAGGAAGGCGGTCATTCGCTGGCGCGGGTGCGGAGGGGGAGGAGGACGCCCGCGGCGGCGGCGAGGGCGAGGACGAGGGGGATGGGCGCGCGGAAGAGGGTGGCCGCGGCGGCGGCGAGGGCGAGCGCGGCGGGGAGGAGTCCGCGCGGCGTGCGGCGGAAAAGGGAAATCGCGGCGGAAACGAGGAGGGCGAGGACGGCGGGGCGAAGGCCCGCGACGGCGGCGGAGGCGAGGGGCGGGAAACGGCGGGCGAGAAGGGAGGCGAGGGCAAGGACGAGGAGGAAGGCAGGCAGGACCACCGAAAATGCGGCGAGAAGGGCGCCGGGGACGCCGCGGAGGCGGCGGGCGGAGAGGACGGCGAAATTGACGATGATGACGCCGGGGACGCTTTGGGCGAGGGCGAAATCGCCGGCGAGGTCGCTTTCGGAAAGCCAGCCGCGGCGGCGGGAGAGCTCGGCAACGAAGACGGGGAAGGAGGCCACGCCGCCGCCGAACGCGCCGCAACCGATGCGGAGGTACGAGAGGGCGATGGCGGGAAGGGATGGACGCATGGGCCGAAGATAGCCTTCCCGCCGCCGCGCGGCAACCAAGGAGGTGCGTTGCCTTCCGCGTCCTTGCGGGGCCAAGGGCGGGGCGGTAGGATTGCTGCATGCGCCGCTCCTCTCCAGTCCCCGCCGCAATCCGCAACGCCGTCAAGGCGTGGGCGGGGGGCGCTTTCGCGGCGTGCGGCGGCTTCCGCCGCGCGGGCGGGCTCGGCGTCGTTTTCACCTTCCACCGCGTGTTGCCGGACGACGCGCCCGTTGCCGGGCCGATGGCCAATCTCGCCGTCCGGCAAGGCGACTTCCGCGCGTTCCTCGCGGAAACCGCCGCGCGCGCCGTTCCCCTCCCGCTGGACGAGGCGCTTCTCGGCGATGCCGCCCCCGCGGACAAGCCGTGGTTCGCCGTCACCTTCGACGACGGCTGGCGGGACAATTTCTTGCACGCCTTCCCGGTGTTGGAAAAGCTCGGGATTCCCGCGACGGTTTTTCTCGCCACCGGCGCCGTCGAAGAGCGCCGCCCCTTCTGGTGGCAGGGGCTGGATGCGCTCGGCGGGGACGTGGAGGCGGCCAAGGCCCTCCCCGCCGCGGAGCGCGCGCGGGCCGCCGGAGAAGCTTTCGCGCGTACGGGAACGGAACGGTTCCGGGACGACTTCCTTTCGTGGGCGGACATCGCGGAGATGGAAGCCGGCGGCCTCGTCCGTTTCGGCGCGCATTCGCACGGCCACGGCATCCTCCCCTCGCTCGGCGCCGCGGAAGCGGAGGCGGACCTCGCGCGGAATCTCGCGCTCCTGCGCGGAAAGCTCTCGCGCCCCGCCAGCCGCTTTTTCGCGTGGCCCGACGGGCAGGCGGATGCGCGCCTCGTTCCGGCGTTGCGCGCGGCGGGGTTCGCCGGGGCGGTCGCGACCGTGCCGGGGTGCGTGCTGCCGGGCGGCGGGGAGTGGCGCGAAATCCCGCGGGTCAACGTGGACCGCGCGGTCGCGTCCACCCGTTCCCTCCGCCGCTGGGCGTTCGCCAAGGCATTGCTGTAAGGTTTGCAAGAGCGGGCAGAACGTGCTTTTCTCCCCGCGGTTTCCCATGAACGACAAGCTCGAGCCCTTCCTCGTCCGCCCCGCGACGTTTTCCGACGCGCCCGCGATTTTCGCCGCGCTCAAGGCCTACCCCGACCGCCTGGTCCCCCGGCCCGTGAGCGACATCCTCCTCAACACCGACCGCTTCCTCGTCGCCGAAAAGGACGGCGAGCTCGTCGGCACCGTCGCCTGGAGCATCCTGCCGGAGCTGGAAGGCGGGAACCCGTCGTTCGAGCTGCAGTCGCTTTCGGTGCGCGCGGATTGCTGCCGGATGGGATTGGGGCGGCGCCTCGCGGAAGCGGCCATCGCGCGCATCCGCCCGTACCGGCCGAAGGAAATCATCGTCCTCACGTTTTCGCCGGAGTTTTTCGGCAAGCTGGGATTCCGCCCGGCGGACAAGCGGCGGCTGGTGTACAAGCTCTACCACGGGTGCGCGCATTGCGCGAAGTACGACTCGCCGTTCACCTGCCCGGAACTGGCGATGACGCTGGCGTTCTGACGGCCGCGGGCGCGGGGAATTTCCGCGCTTGACTTGGGGGCCCCTTCCCCGGTAGAAGGCGCAGGCATTTTTCCCCGAAAGGTCATCCCATGCAACCGACTTACCATCCTTCCAAGATCAAACGCATCCGCAAGCACGGCTTCCGCGCGCGCATGGCCACCGCCAACGGCCGCAAGGTCCTGTCCCGCCGCCGCGCCAAGGGCCGCAAGCAGTTGACCATCCAGGGCAAGGGCAAGTAGCCGCCCGTTCCAACTGCATGGACGGCATTCCCGTCAGGCAGGCGCCTCCCTCCGGGGAGGTGCGCTTTTTTGGCCCCGTCGCCCCCGCGCGCGAAACGCTGGGCAAGTCGCAGCGCCTGCGGACCAACCGCGAAATCCGCGAGGCCTACGCGCAGGACCGCCGCCACGTCGCCCGCTCCTTCGTCCTCTTTTTCCGCGCGGGGGAGGGGGCCGACCGCCGTCTCGGCGTCGTCGCGTCGCGGAAGGTCGGAAACGCCGTCGAGCGCGCCCGCGCCAAGCGGCGCCTCCGCGAGCTGTTCCGCCGGAACCGCGCCGCTTTTCCCGGGCCGGACGACGTGGTGCTGGTGGCCCGCCGCCCCATCCTGTCGGCCCCGTTCGGGAAACTCGTGGAGGACCTCCGGAAAATCGCGGCGGCGGAAACCATGGCGCGGGGGAACCGGACCCGCCGGGAGCGGGAACCTTGAGCGGGGACGGCGGAAAGCGGCCGTCCCCCGCGGCGCGGGTGGTGTGCGGGCTGGTGCGCGGCTACCGGATTCTCCTTTCGCCGCTGTTCCGGGGGTGCTGCCGCTTCACGCCGTCGTGTTCGGCGTACATGCTCGAAGCCGTCGCGCGTTTCGGCGCGCTCCGCGGCGGGTGGATGGGGATCAAGCGGATCTGCCGGTGCAATCCGTGGCACGCGGGCGGCCACGACCCCGTCCCGGACCGTCCGCCGGATCCGTAGCCCCCCGTTTTGCCGATGTTCGGCAAGGGTCGCGGACCCGTTGCTTGCGGCGGCTCCACGCCGTGTGCCGCCGCTCCCGCCTCCAAGCCGCGTCCGCAGGGAATTTTGCCAATGTTCGGCAAATTTTACGTGATTTTGCCAAGCATTGGCAAAATGATCTCCGCGCGCGGCGGATGGTTTTGCCAAGGTTCGGCAAAAACGGGCCGATTTTGCCGAACATTGGCAAATTGGCTTGATTCGCCGTGCGGATTCCCGTAGGGTCCCGGCTGTCTTTTTTCGAAGGCGTGGTAGCCAAGCGGTAAGGCGAGGGTCTGCAAAATCCTTATACACCGGTTCGATTCCGGTCCACGCCTCCCTTCTTTTTCCGGCGCCAGCCGGCCGCTTCCGTGAATCCCGCCCTTTGCTTCCTCGCCCTTGTCGCCGGTCTCGCCCTCCTCGTCTGGAGCGCGGACAAATTCGTGGGCGGGGCCGCGGCCGCCGCGCGCCTGATGGGCGTCCCGCCGCTCGTCGTCGGCATGTTCGTCGTCGGCTTCGGCACCTCCGCGCCGGAACTCACCGTCTCGGCCATCTCCGCGGCGCAGGGCAATTCCGCGCTCGCGCTCGGCAACGCGTACGGCAGCAACATCTGCAACATCGGCCTGATCCTGGGCGCGTGCGCGCTCCTCTCGCCGCTCTTCGTGACCCGTTCGGCGGTGTACCGCGAGATTCCGCCGCTCATCCTGGTGACCCTCCTTTCCGGCGCGACCCTGTACCTCCACGACGGGCTGACCCGCCTCGACGGCTGCCTCTTCCTCGCGCTTTTCGCCGGAATGACGGCGGCTTCCTCGTGGCAGGGCATCCGCGCCGCGAAACGGGGAAGCGGCCCGCTGCCGCCGGACGACGCGGAACTCGTCCGCGGCTGGACGGGGAAGAAGGCCGCGTTCTGGATTTTGGCGGGACTGGTGCTCTTGGTGGTCGCCTCGCGCCTCCTGGTGTGGGGGGCGGTCGGCATCGCGCAGGCGCTGGGGGTGTCGGATCTCATCATCGGCCTTACCATCGTCGCGGTGGGAACGTCGCTCCCCGAACTCGCCTCCTCGCTCGTGGCGGCGCGCAAGGGCGAGGACGACCTCGCGGTGGGCAACATCGTCGGGAGCAACCTGTTCAACACGCTCGCCGTGGTGGGGCTCGCGGCGGCCATCCACCCGTTGCCGGACGTGGACGCGGAGCTGTTCCTCCGCGACGTGCCGGTGGCCTTGGTCTTCACGCTGCTTTTGTTCTTCTTCGGCCTTCCGGCGAAACTGGGCAACCGGCGGAGCACGGGAACGGTCAACCGGGCGGAAGGGAGCGTGCTCCTCGCGGGCTACGCGGGGTACCTCGCGTGGATCGTGTACGACGAAATCAAGCGCGCGGACGCGGTGCCGTCGCTGCACGTCTGCTCGCTGTACGCCTTGGTGCTGCTGGTGGCCACGTGGGTCGTGGTCGGCAAGCGGGTGCTCCGCCTCCGCAAGGCGGCGCGGCTCGCGGAGAGCCGCCGCGGCTGACGCGCGGGGCTTGAAAAACGCCGGGGGAAACCCTACGGTGCCGCGTGACGGAGAGATGGCGGAGCGGTCGAACGCGCCGGTCTTGAAAACCGGAATGCCGCAAGGCATCGGGGGTTCGAATCCCTCTCTCTCCGCCATTTTCGCGGCCCGGGGTGCCGGTCCGCCGTGCCGCCGTCCGGTCCGTCCGGCCCCAACGCGCCCCGAAGCCCGCCTTTCCCCTTGCGCGCGGGGCGCAATCCGCCTAGAGTCCGCGCCGAACGCGGGGATTTTCCCGCATTTTCTCCAGGAGCCTTCCATGAAAAAAGTCCTCATCCCCACCGCCCTCTCCCCCGTCGCCCGCGACCTGCTCGTCGCCCACGGCGGCTACGAAGTCGTCCAGAACCAGGACGTTCCCGCCGACGAACTGCTGCGCGCCAATCCCGACGCGTACGCCATGATCGTCCGCTCCGAGAAGGTCACCGCCGAAATGCTCGACGCCGCGCCGAATCTCAAGGTCGTCATCCGCGCGGGCGCCGGCTTCAACACCATCGACATCCACCACGCCCGCAAGAACGGCGTCGACGTGATGAACACCCCCGGCGCCAATTCCAACGCCGTCGCCGAGGAAGTCGTCGCCCTCATGCTCGCCGACGCGCGCCACGTCGTCGCCGCCGACCCCTCCACCCGCGCGGGGAAGTGGGAAAAGAAGAAGTTCATGGGCCGCGAAATCGCGGGCAAGACCGTCGGCATCGTCGGCTTGGGCCACATCGGCCGCCTCGTCGCCCGCCGCCTCTCCGGCTTCGACGTGAAGTTCCTGGGGTACGACCCGTTCTTCTCCGAGGAGAAGGCCCGCGCCATCGGCGTGGAACTCGTCCCGCTCGCGGAACTTTTCGCGAAGAGCGACTACGTGACCCTGCACCTGCCCGAAAACGACGAGACCCGCGGCATGATCGGCGAGGCCCTCCTCTCCGCCATGAAGCCCGGCGCGACCCTCGTCAACTGCGCCCGCGCGGGCATCCTCGACGAAGACGCCCTCCGCCGCGTCAAGGCGGAAAAGGCCATCCGGTTCCTGAACGACGTCTACGCCAAGGACGCCGAGGGCGAAAAATCCGTCGCGGACATCGCCGACATCATGCTCCCGCACTTGGGCGCCAGCACGAAGGAAGCCAACACCAAGGCGGCGGAACTGGCGGCGAAGGAACTGATCGACCTCGACGACAGCGGCATCACCTCCGCGGTCGTGAACCGCGAAGCGCCCGCGGGGCTGGATCCCTCGTTCGGCCGGCTCGCGAATTTTTTGGGCCGCCTCGCCCGCGCGATGTTGGGGGATGCCGTCAAGCCGTCGCTCCTCGAAACGAGCTTCTACGGCACGCTCAAGCCGTACGCCGAGTGGCTGGTGACGCCCGTCGCCGCGGCGCTCGCGGCGGACTACGACACGGCGAGCTACAAGAAGACCGTCGCGTTCCTCGAAGAGAAGGGCATCCGGTACAACGCGCGCACGCCGGACGATGCGAAGGGGTACGCGAACTCCATCACCATCGACCTGACCGGCCACCTCGACGCGGAGCACCTGGTCAAGGCGTCCGTCCGCGGGACGGTGGAGGAAGGCAACCTCCTCATCGCCCGCATCAACGACTTCGACCGGCTGTACCTCGACCCGACGGGCGAAAACGTGGTCTTCGTCTACGACGACCGGCCCGGCGTCCTGGCGCAAATCGCGAGCGCCTTGGCGAAGGACGGCGTCAACATCGACGACGTGCGCAACCCGCACGACTCGCGCGGGAAGACCTCCCTCGCGTTCCTCAAGGTCAACAAGCGCGTGGACGACGCGACCTTGAAGGCCATCGCCGAAGCCATCCACGCGGAATCCGCCTTCCGCGTGAGCCTGTAAACGGCCCGCCCGTCCGTTCGCGGTTCGACAGGGACGCGTCTTGGACGCGTCCCTGTCCGTTTTTCGGCATCAGCCGCGCAAGGTCGCCGCCGCGTGGCACGCGACGGCGCGCGCGCCGTCGGCGACAAAGGCGGGCGCCGTTTCGAAACATTCCGGCTTGGCTTGCGGGCAACGCGGGGCGAACGTGCACCCCGCCCCGCGCGCTTCCGGCGGCGGCACGCGGCCGGGGATGCCCTGCAAGGTTCCCGCGTCCGCGGAAAGCCGCGGCACCGCCGCGAGGAGAGCGGCCACGTACGGATGGCGCGGCGCGCGCAGCACCTCCGCCACCGGACCGCTTTCCACGGCCCGCCCCGCGTACATCACGCACAGTCGGTCCGCCGCGAGCGCGACGACGCCGAGGTTGTGCGTGATGAGGAGGACCGCCGTCCCCGCGGTGCACGCGCGGCGGAGCAGGCGGAGGACCGCGCGCTGGACGGTCACGTCGAGCGCGGTCGTCGGCTCGTCGGCGACGAGGACCGCGGGCCCGCTTGCGAGCGCCATCGCGATGAACGCGCGCTGCAACTGGCCGCCGGAAAGCTCCATCGGGTAGCTCTTCCAAACGCGTTCGGCGGCCTCCCCCAGCTCCACGTCGCGCAGGAGCGACAGCCCCTTTTCGCGCGCTTCGCGTTTCGGGACGCCGCGCATCGCCTCGGCGATCTGGAAGCCGACCGTGAGCACCGGGTTGAAGGCGCTCGCCGGTTCCTGGAAGACGTACGCGATGCCTTCGCCGCGGCGGACGGGGCTCCCGTCCTCCCACGCGACCGTGCCGCCGCGCGGCTCCAGCCCCGGCGGGAGGATGCCGCCCAGCGCGGCGGCCGCGGCGCTCTTGCCGCACCCGCTTTCGCCGACGAGGGCCAGCATTTCGCCCGCGCGGAGCGTCAGGTCGAGGCCGGAGACGACCTCGGCGCCGCCGGTGACGCCCACGCGCAGTCCCTTGGCAAGGAGCTCTCGTCTCATGGCGTCCCGCCGTTTTCCGCCGGGCGGTCGGCGAGGTTGGCCGCGGCCATTTCGCGCCGGGTGCGCGCGAGTTCCTCCGTGGCGGAGAGGCGGTGTTCGACGGGCTTGTCGCCCACGAGGCGGCCGTCGCGCATGACGACCATCCGCTTGCAGTACTGCGCGATGTCGAGCTCGTGCGTCACCATGACGATGGTCTTGCCCTCGTCGTTGAGCGCCTGGAAAATCGCCATGATTTCGATGCTGGTCGCCGTGTCGAGGTTGCCGGTCGGTTCGTCCGCGAGGAGGAGCTTCGGCTCGTTGATCAGGGCGCGCGCGATGGCGACGCGCTGCTGCTGGCCGCCGGAGAGCTGGTTGGGCAGGTGGTTCGCGCGCCCGGCGAGGCCGACGCGTTCGAGGGCGGCGAGGGCGCGGCGGCGGAGTTCCGCGCGCGGCGGGCAGTGCGGGGAATACAGGAGGGGCAGCTCGACGTTCTTGACCGCGGAGGTGCGCTTGAGGAGGTGGAAGCCCTGGAAGACGAAGCCGAGGCGGCGGTTGCGCACGTCGGAGAGCTGGTCGCGGGAGAGGCGGCTGACGTCGATGCCGTCCAGGAAGTACCGCCCCTTGGTCGGCCGGTCGAGGCAGCCCAAGGTGTTCATCATGGTGGACTTGCCGGAACCGGAAGCGCCCATGACGGCGACCATTTCGCCGGGGAAGACGGCGAAGTCCACGCCGCGGACGGCATGGACGGCGACCTCGCCGGAGGTGTAGGTCTTCCAGAAGTTTTCGAGGCGGACGACGGGCTCCATGCCGGAAGGATAGCATCTCCCGCCGCGGCGGGAAGGCGATTCCGCGCTCCGCCGCTACCGGCGACGCGGCCGGCCGCGTCGAAGCGGACGCCCTCGGCTTCGAGGAGGCGGCGCTTGCGGCGCAGGGCATCTCCCTCCGGGAAATCAGGGTCGTTCAGGCCCTGTTGGATTCCGCCCGGCAGATTGCGCGAACAAGTCCGGGCGGAGGGCCCGGATGGAGAGATAGCCCTTTCCTCCGGCGGAGCCGGGGGCGCCGAGAACGAGGTGGTCAAGAAGTTTGACTTTGAGAAGACGGCCCGTTTCCGCGAGGGTGCGCGTGACATCCAGATCTTCCGCGCTGGGTTCCGGCTTGCCGGACGGGTGGTTGTGCGCGACGAGCACGGCGAAGGCCCGGTAACGGACTGCTTCGCAGAAGACATCGCGCGGATGCACCGGCGTCCGGCTCACGGACCCCTGCGAAACGTCGATCGGTTCGCAGAGCGGGTGGAGGCTTCCGTTCACGGGAAGGACGAAGAAGTGTTCCTTTTCCGGGGCCGTTGCCAAAATGCGCCGGAAGAGTTTGGCGGCTGCTTCCGCGCTGCCGACATCCGTCTTCCGGAATTCCTCGACGGATATCCGCGATTGCGCCCGGCGAACGAGCTGAAAGGCCGCCGCGATGCGGAGAAGTTTGGCATCCGCCACGCCCTTGACCGGATGGCCGGGATTCTTTTCGTTCCATTCCGCGAGACGGGTTTTCATCGCGAGCCAGTCGGCGTCCACGAATTCGTCCAGCGAGGGAAACGCCGCCAGCATCCGGTGGGCCAGCTCCACGACCGGGCATCCGACCGTTCCCATGTTCAGGAGAATGGCAAGGAGTTCGGCCTCGGAGAGCGAGGAAGCACCGGGGTCCCGGATGAGTTTTTCCCGGGGTCTCAGAACGGGCGGCAGGTTATATTGCGCGGTAGCCATCGCCGTCGCTCTCCCTGCTGTCTTCCTTTCCGGCCGCCTCGGCGTATTCGCATTCGTCCGCGTCTCCGGCGGCCGCGGACGGAAGCCCGCCCGGGACGGGGAAGCCTCCGGCGGCGATGAACTTCCGGAAATACCGGTCCGTCATCAAATTGGCCTGGAACGGGGAAACGGGATGCCCTTCCAGCGCGGAGAAGAATGCGGCCGCTTTCGCCGGATCGACCGTCGCGAGCAAGGCGTCGAACCGTCCGTAGGCGTTGAGTTCGCCCGCCGGGGGCTGGGCGTCCGTCAGCGCCCGCAAAGCGGCTTCGTCCGCTCCGAACGCCGCGGCGAATCGGTGGATGCGGTCGTCCTTCGCCCGTTTCTCGTAGGCGGTGATATAGTCCGAAAGCGTCTTTCCCGGATCCGGCGCGAGCCGGCCGTTCTGGACGTCGTCAAGAACCTGCTGCGCGAATTTCTGGTCCTCCTGCGAGAGCGTCGCGAAGGATCGGTGAAGGTCGGCCAGGATCTGCGTCGCGTCCTCCCCGTCGGCGAGCGCGCGGAGGAACTTGCCGAACTTGGCGTCCATGTAATTGGAGTCGACCATCCCCGTGTCGATCTCGACGAGCGTCGGCCGGATGTCGAACGGCGGGGTTTCGTCGCCGCCTCCGCCACCGCCGCCCCCGTCGCCGCCGGCCAGTTCCTTGTAGCGTTGCAGAAGCGCAAGGTATTCGGTTTCGTCGAATCCGACGGTGTATCCGCTCTTGTCTTCGCCGTCCCCGACCGCGTAGTCGCGGACGTCCCAGCGGAATCCCTGGACGCGAGCCGCGCTCAGTTCGGAGCTCAGTTCGTTGAATCGCCTCGCGAAGAGAGCCCGCTCTTCTTCCGCCTCGGGCAACCGGGAGAGATCCGGCACGCCGGCACGCCGGAAGATGTCCCTAATTTCGGCAAAGAGGGCGTCGAGCCGCTCCAAATGGTCCCCGAGCCGGTTGACGAATACGCCAAGCGGGCGGTCCCCGGAATACAACTTGATGGCGTCCTCGATGTTTTTCTCCATCGTGTGCGGCCGCCGGTAGTAGAGGATTGTCCCGAAGGGCTTGTCCGGGCCGAAGAGGCGGTTCGTCCGCGAGAAGGACTGGATGACGCGCGCATATTCGAGCGTCTTGTCCAGATACAGGGTGTTGACCCATTTCGAGTCGTAGCCCGTGAGCATCTGGTTGACGACGATCACAAGGTCGAGCCGCGCCGCCTCCCCGCCCGGCAGTCCGATGTCGCGATACGGTTTCTTGTGGGCGAGCCGGGCCGCCACGTCACGCTTGAACCCCGCGAAGGTCTTCAGCGTGAACTTCTTTCCGTAGCGGGCGTTGTAGTCGTCGAGGACCTTGACAAGCTCGTCCTCCTTCGCCGCCCCGCCGCCGTCGTTGTCGATCGAGTCGTCGACGACGACCGTGGCCTTCAGGTTGGGCATTTCGCGCTTGAGGAGCTGGTAGTATTCGAACGCCTCGGGAATCGACGACGTCGCCAATATGGCGTGGAACTTCCCCAGGATGCTCAGTCGCGCCCAGTTGTCCCGGATATGCTCCACGACCTTTCCGCGATGCTCCTCGGAACGGTATTGGGACTCCGGCACGAAGTCCTCGATGCCGCTCTCGCGCGTTCCGTCGGCGCGCCGCGAGCCCGCCATCGGGAGCGCCATGTACTTCTGGTAGATTCTGCGCTTCGCCTCGTCCGCGAGCGCCTCCTCCTCCGTCTTCGCCCGCGCCTTCTCGAGCGCGACCGCCTTGCGCACGCCCGCGTCGGGGAACGTCAGCACCTTGTTCGGGTCGAAGCCGAGGACGTTGGCGTCGCGGATGCCGTCCGCGATGCTGTAGCGGTGGAGTTCGTTCCCGAAGATGTCGGCGGTCGAAAACCCCTTCTTTTCGTTCTCCTCGAGGATCGGGGTGCCGGAGAAGCCGAAGAATATGGCCGCCGGGAAGGTTTCCTTGATGGTCAAGAGCATTTCGCCGAAGGTGTCCGCATGGCACTCGTCGACGACGAAGACGATGCGCTTGCGGCGGACGGTCGCCAGGTCGTGCGCCGTGGCGGGGTCTTCACGGATGCGGCTCATCTTCTGGATCGAGGTCACGATCAGCGAATCGGCGCCGGCGTTGCTCTTCAGCTTCCCGAAGAGGATGGCCGTGTTCTCCGTCTGCTGGACGTCGGTCGCGTCGTCCGCGAAGTTCCGGAAGGCCTCGTAGGTCTGGTTTCCCAGCTCGATGCGGTTGAGCAGGAACACGACCTTGTCCGCGTGGCCCGACTCGGAGACGAGCTGCGCGCACTTGAAGCTCGTGAGCGTCTTGCCC
>JAFSUH010000065.1 GCA_017445365.1 Kiritimatiellia bacterium
GAGGGAGGGGAGAAAAAGACAAACTGGACACAAGGGGACAAAAATGGGCGGGAGGGGAAGCGGGAGGGGTCAGATTTTGCCGGGAACCGTTGCATTCCTCGTGCCGCGGTGCGTGCCTCGGTAGTGCGGGGATTTTTCCATGACGAGGAGGAGTTGCCGGGGCGGTTGGCGGTAGAGTGTGGTCTGGCCGCCGAGGCAACGGTCCACGATGGCATCGACGAGGCGGTCCAGGGTTTCGGTGTCGTTCCGAGCGGAGGCGGCGACGAGTGCGCATTCTTCGCCGGCGGAAACCGCGGTGCGCGGCGGGATGCGCAGGAGACCGAGATTTTTCGCCTGGTAGCGGATGCTGCCGCCGCGCATTTCGCTGGAGGCCCAGCGGATCTGGCGGGTGACGAATCCGCTTTTGAGAATGGCCGCCAGCAGGGGCAAGGGCCAGCCGTCCGAAACAATCCAGTAGAGGTTGTGGTGAGGGTAGAGGGAACCATCCGCGTCGAGCCCGACGACACCGCCGCGCTGGATGTCCGGGAGAAGGATTTTCGGCGTCTTGAACAGGGCCCAGCTCACGCGGTCGATCGTGCGGTACCATTCCTTGCGGCGGGCGACGAAGCGGGAGGAAAGCGCCGCACGGTGTTTTTCGAGGTAGCGGGCCAGGCCGGGACGTTCGGCCAAATCGCGGAGGGCTCCGGATGAATCGGGGCGGAAGGGATTCACCAAGTAGGTCCCGCCCCACCGCCGCCCGGCGCGCACGTCCTCGCCCGTGGCGAGCGGCAGGAGGCAGTCCGGTTCGATTCCGGGTTCGACTTCCGGGCGGACGAAAACGGCGTCGTTCCCCGTCGCAACGCCGATGCCGAAGCGGGTCCCGGGGGCCGATTCGGTCAACGTCGGCAATTTCCCGGCAATCTGCCGCGCGAAGCGGTATGCCTCCGCGTCGGTGGTTGCCCACGGGGCGCCGTCCGGGTACCATTCCGGGAATGTGGCCAGGCGGGTGGTTTTTCCGTAGCGGAAGGCGGAAAGGGGAGTCCCGGCGAGGGAAGGAACCGTCGCCGCCGAGGTCGGGAGGCCGCGATGGCGATCGATCATCAGGATGGCCGGATAGGCCGCGATGTCTTTCCCGAACACGTCGGCATGTTCCAGGTTGAGGTAGAGGGCGGTGCGGTATTCCTCCGCGATGCGGGAACGGAGCCGGGCGCCGTATTCGCTCTTGGCGAAGCGGTTGGAGCAGATGAAGCAGAATGTCCCATCCGGCCCGAGCAACGACAGGGAACGCTCGATGAACGGCACGCAGAGGTCGCAACGGCCCCGGAAGGTCGGGTAGCGCCGCTGGTATTCCGCTGCATCCGCCTTGGCAATGGCGTCAAAACGGACATACGGCGGATTGCCCACGACGGCATCGAAGGGCCTCTCGATCTCCGCAAGGAGAAAATCCTCCCCGCGAATCCACGCCGCAACCAGTTCCGGGGCCCGCGCGACCGGACACCCCGCCCCGACGAGCCGGGCCACCACGGCACGGCGCAGGGTCGCGACGTGTCCGGGATTCGTCTCGAACGCCAGCAGGACGCGCGCGAGCGCCGGATCGTCCCATCCGTCCTCCGGGAGCGTGGCGAGGATGCGGTCCAGAACGGGCAGGACAAACGCGCCGGCCCCGGCACTTGGTTCCAATATCCGGTCATGGCAGGAAAACGGCCGCCCGCGGGCCGTTTCGACCGCGTCGAGCATGTAGGCGACCACCGGCGCCGGCGTGAACACCTCGGCGTTCGGTTCGGTCTGTTTGCGCTTGCCGGATTCAGACATGGGCGGCGGCGGACAGATGGGCGAACAGGGAGCGGCAAAATGCCAGAACGGTCAATCCGGGATGGGGTTCCGCGAAGGCCACCGGCTCCCCGCGTTCTGGACGGCGCGAAACCAGGAGCGCCGCCGCCGTGAAATCCCGTTCGAGCATGAGCGCTTCGCACAGGAGGCGGTATCGGTCATGGTACGATGTCCCGGAGAATTTCCCGAGAGGCGGAAGGCAACTCGGAAAGAGACCGACTGGCCGCTCCGATTTGCCCGACTCTTCGAGGAGGAACAGGTAGCCGAGCCAGGGCTGGGGGACGAGCCCGAACACCTTTTCGCGGTAGGCCACCCAGAAATCGCGGGCGAGCCCAAGGACCTCCTCCGTCCGGTTGTTGAAATTGTTGCCGAAACTGCCGCTTTGCGACTTGAACTCCGCCGCCGCAACCAGCCTTCCAGCCCGGCAAACGGCGAAATCCCATTTCTTCTGAGGTCGGTAATACCCGGGAATGGGAAGGGCGGTCCGGAAGAATATCTCGTCGTCGCGGTAGCCGGTGGCCTTCGCAAGATCTTCAAGAAGAATGCCGAAGGCATCCAGCTGCTTCCCGCCCGTCACTTCCCCGCGCGTACCGGCATCCGGGCGACCGCGGCGTTTCTGGCGCCTGGCCTGGCCGAGCCTGGCGTCCCAATAGAATTCCACGGCATTCTGGAGCCTGTCATGGAACTCCTGTGGGGCAAACGGGAAGCCAGTATCTGAAGTTTTGTTCATGCTTGCAATCATATCCGAACCAGGCCGCCATGGCAAGGCGGCCCATCCAAAGGGAGAGCGGCCCAAGGGAGCGGGAGCGGGCCGGGGCAGGTGTGGCCGTCGATCCCGGCTCGGGTTTTGCACAATCCGGTGGCCTGGCAGGAGAGTGCGGGTTTTCCAATGATTGGAAAATATTTTTCCAATGGTTGGAAAAAATTGGCCGGATTTTCCAATGATTGGAAAAATTTTTCGGTGGAGGTGTTTGGTCGGACAATGACGCCCAATCCCGACCATTTTGGAAAAGAGACAACTCGGACAACTGGGGACACCTTTTCCAAGGTGCGCCGCCCAACCGGGCGGCGGCTGGGAGCGCGGGCGTCCCGCCCGCGGGGCGCCGGATAAGCGGAAAACAAGCGAAAAGGCCAATGTTTTCCATAATCTCACATCCAGCGGCGCGGCTGGAAGACCGCACCGCATCTTTTCACTTTTCACTGGTCACTTGTCACTGCGCCCGAAGGGCGCTACGGCATCCTGCCGCGCCCTTGCGGATGGAGAGCGGGAGGGGAGAAAAAGACAAACAGGACAAAGGGGGACAAAGTTGCGGGAAGGGAGGCGGGAGGGACGTGGAAGGACGGAATCTACAAGAATATCTCGAATGGCGTTACGCCCTGAAGGCGGGGAGTGGAAGGAATGCGAAAGGGAAGGAGAGAGACAAGACTGGAACATTGGTTCCTTTCGCATCTCCCTCCCGGCGATGTCCGGGACTTGAGGTGCCAAAATGTCACCTCAAAACACGGCGGCGACAGATATGGGTTGCTGGCTTTCACGGAACAAGGCGTCGCCATGCTTTCGGGCATCCTCAAAAGCGAAAGGGCCGTTGCGGTCAATATCGCCATCATGCGTGCTTTCGTGGCGATGCGCAAGGCGCTGGCGTCGGTGGCGCCGATCCTGACGCGGCTGGAGGCGGCGGAGAGGCGGCAGATTGCGGACCAGGCGCGCAACGAGGAGCGGTTCGACACGATTTTCAGGGCGATGGACGGGGGCGAGTTCCCCCCGCAAAAGGTCTTTTTCGAGGGAAAGCATTACGAGTGACTTCGACGTTCGCCCTGCGGGTGCGGAGTGGATGGGAAAGCGGGCGGGCCGCCCGCGCTCCGACAAAGGGGGATTGGAGGGAAACAGGCCGCTACTTCAGGTATTTGCGGGTGTCGACTTCGGAGAGGATGCGCATTTGCTGGATGGCGATGGCATTGAGTTTCTGCAGGCGCTGGGACTGGGGGAGGCCGTCGTGGATCAGGACGGCGTTGATGTTTTCCAGGTTGGATAGGCAGATGAGCTGGTCGACGGTGGCATGGTCGCGCTGGTTGCCCTTGAGGGAAGGATTCGCTTCCTGCCACTGCCGGTGGGTTTGTCCGAAGAGGGCGACGTTGAGCACGTCCGCTTCGCTGGCGTAAATGACGCTCGTCTGGGCACGGGAAACGGCGGGCGGCACGAGATTGCGCAGGATGGCGTCGGTGTGGATGCGGTAGTTGATCTTGGCGAGTTCTCGCTTGGCCGACCAGCCGACGAGTTCCTGCTCCCGGGCTTTGAGGCGCTGGAATTCCCTGACGATGTAGATCTTGAATTCCGCCGAAATCCACATCGCGAACTCGAAGGCAATGTCTTTGTGCGCGAATGTCCCGCCATAACGCCCGGCCCTCGAAACCAGGCAGGCGGCGTTCGTGCGTTCCGTGAATTCCTGCACCCCGATCTTGAAGGAGTGGAGGCCGGCCTGGTTTCTAATTGTGGCGAATTCGCCATAATTGAAGGCCGGGTTGTAGATGCGTTCCCAGATGCCGATGTACTCCAGGGTATTGCGGTTGCGCAACCAGTCCGTGATGAAAAACTCGCCATCCTTCGCCTTGAGCATGTCGGTGAGGCAGATGTAGTCTTCGTCCCCGACTTTGGCCACGCGGACAAGGGTGCCGCGGATGTCGAGTTCTCCCGAGGTCTTTGGTGGCATGTTCGTGGGCTTTTGCATGATTGGAACTTTTCTGGATTCTTGGGGATGGCGTTGGGCGGCATCATGGCATGTTCCGTACTGGGTTCAAGCATAAAAGAGAACGTTTAGACAACAAATCGGGATTGTACGCAACGGTGCAGGTTCCGCAATGCGGGGAGAGCGCTGCAGGCGGGGAGTGGGCGTGGCTGAAAGCCGCACCTCCCGAGTGGGGGATTGCAGTGGGGGGATTGGAGAGCACGGGCGGGCCGTCCGCGTTCCGACCAAAAGGGCGGGGCACCCGCGGGTCGAGGGGTCACTCGTCGGGAATGGCGGCTCCGATGCGGTTGTCGAAGAGGGTGTAGTCGGCGAAGAAGTCGAGGCGGACTTCGCCGGTGGGGGCCGTCGATCCAGGCTTGGGTTTTGCACAATCCGGTGGCCCGGCGGGGGAGTGCGGGTTTTCCAATGATTGGAAAAAATTTTCGCTCGTTTTCCAATGATTGGAAAACTTTTTTGAGGGAGGTGTTTGGTCGGACAATGACGACCAATCCCGACCATTTTGGAAAAGAGA
>JAFSUH010000066.1 GCA_017445365.1 Kiritimatiellia bacterium
GCCGCTTGCGGCGGCGACGGCGACTTGGTGGAGGGCGGGGGTGGCGACGTCCCCGGCGGCGAATACGCCGGGCGGGAGGGCCGCCGCGTCGGCGAGGTAGCCGCGCGCGTCCCGCGGGAGGGCCGGGGCGAAGGCGGTCGCCGGGGTCGCGCCGCGGGAGACGAAGAGCGCGGGGGAGGGGAGGACGGTGCCGTCGGCGAGGCGGACGCCGGTCATCGTCCCGTCGGCACCGGTCTCGAAAGCTTCGGGCTTCGCGTCAAGCAAAATCGACACATTGCCGAGTTTTGCCGCGCGTTCGAGCGCGGCTTCGGGGAGGGCCGGGGCGAGGCAGAGGAAGGTCACGCGGCGGACGAGGCGGGAGAGTTGCGAGGCGGCGCCGAGGGCGGAAGGTCCGTCGCCCAGGAGGAGCACGTCCTGGCCGCGGTAGAGCGGGCCGTCGCAGGGGACGCAGTAGGAAACGCCGCGGCCGACGAGGGCTTCTTCGTTGGGCAGGCCCGCCGGGCGCGGACGGATGCCGGTGGCGACGACGACGCGCGCCGCGGAGAGGGTCGTGCCGTCGGAGAGGGAGAGGTCGGCACCGGCGGGGGCGCGGGGGGAGAGGGAGAGGACGGTGGCGGGGGAGAAGCGGGCCCCGGCGAGTTCGGCGCCGCGGCGGTAGCGGTCGGCCAGCTCGAAGCCCTCGATGCCGTCGGGGAAGCCGGGGACGTTTTCGAGGCGGGGGAGGGAGACGATCTGCCCGCCGGGGGAGGGTCCTTCGAGGACGAGGGGGGAATGGCCCGCGCGGGCGATGAACTGCGCGGCGGCGAGCCCGGCCGGGCCGGAACCGAGAATGGCGAAATCTTCCATGGGAAGAAGAACTGTAGCGGACCCGCGCCGCGAGTGGAAAGTGAAAAGCGCCCGGGCCCGGGCCGGTGCCGGAGGCACGTTGCTTCGCGGCGCTCCCCCTTCGTGCAGCGCCGCGTCCGCCCTCAAGCCAATTTGCCAATGTTTGGCAAAAACAGGCCAATTTTGCCAAACATTGGCAAAACGGCAAAACCGCGCGCGAAACTTGGGGTCCCCGGAAAGCTGCTTTCCGGGGTTTAGCCGCGCGTCCGCACTTCTTGCTTCTTCCTTTTTTACTTCTTGCTTCGCCCGCGACAGCGGGTGGCCGCCGCAAGCGTGGCGGCGCCGAGGGCGAGCAGGGCGAGGGTCCCCGGCTCGGGCGTGGCGGTGGAGACGGGCGGCTCCGGCGCGGTTTCGTGGAAATCCAGCGACTTGTCGGCGGCCAGGGCGCGCTTTTCGTCGAGGGTGAGTTCCTTTTCCTGGATGGTGTTTTCGAGGACGATGCAGGCCGACTGGGTGGTCAGGACGCCGGTTTCGCGGGTTTTCGCCAGCAGTTCGGCGCGGTGGTCTTCGCCCGGATAGCGGAACGCCCGCTCCTCGATCTCCCATGCTTTCGCGCCTTCCGCCCACGCGCCGCCGACGGGAGCGGCCCCGGCGAGCCGCGCGAACACGAGGGCGTCCTGCCCGCGACGCCACGGGACGGGCACGTTCCGTCCGTCGTCGGTCGCCAGGAAGAACCAGCCGTCCAGCGTCTCGTCGCCCAGCCATTCCAGGCCCGGAAACTCGCGGCGGAGCATCCGCTTTTCGGCGTCGGAGAGCGCGGG
The DNA here is from genome assembly GCA_017445365.1 of Kiritimatiellia bacterium. Lineage (GTDB taxonomy): Bacteria > Verrucomicrobiota > Kiritimatiellia > CAIQIC01 > Lenti-01 > RGIG3480. Next base: position 1,647 of record JAFSUH010000066.1, read on the forward strand.
TTCGCCCCCGCCGGAAAACGCGACGCGCGGCGTCCCGGCGGAGGGGCCTCCGGTTTCCAGGCGGCGCCACGCCTGGCGCAGGACCCGCCGCAACTTGCGGGCCAGGTTGGGGTCGGCGGGGTCGAATGCCGTTTCTTCGCCGCCGGGGGCCAGCTGCACGGCCTCCCCGGCGCGGCCGTCGAACCACGCCGCGGCGATGCGCGTCACCTCCGCACCGTCGGCCGACTGCATGCCCGACGCCGCTTCGCCCGCGCCTTCGGGCGCGTTGGCGGGAATCCAGCCGGTGCCGTCGCCTTCGTCGGCGATGTCCTTGCGCTGCCAGCGGCCGGTTTCTTCGTTCTTTTCCCAATGCGTACGCGACCGCTTCCACTCCGGCACGCGGAACTCCGCGACGGCGGCCGCCGCGCCCGCGGCGGGGAGGCGAACGGCCAGTTCCAGCTCGCGCGAGCCGTCCGGCGGCACGGGGAACAGGCGGAGGCGGCCTTCGGCGGGCGTATCCATCGTGACGAGGAGGGGGTCCTGGGCGCGCTGGTGGGCGATCTTGAGATAAATCCATTCGGCGGCCTTTCGTTCGCTGGCGCGGGCATCCTTCCACCCGCCGCCGGGCATCTTGAGGCGCGCGCCTTCGAGCCACGCGCCGGCGGGGAGCCGGAAATCGAGGACGAGCTCCTGGTCGGGGTTCCATTCGGACCCCTCCGGCCGCTCCCGGCCGCGCACCACGATGCCGACGGCATAGCCGCCCGCGCCGTCGCCGTCCACGCGCGCGACGGCGAAGTCGTCCGTGGGCAGGGGGACGGTGAAGCGCTCTTCCATCCCGCGTCCCCGGGAGGCCGAGAACACGGCCTCGCCCAAAAAGTTGCGCTTGGCCTTTTCCCAGTCGCGCGGGTCGGCGACCTCCCGGCCGAGGATGCGCCGGTTGAGCGCCTGGCGGAGGGGGTTGGCCATGTGCATCCCGCCGTACACCCGCCACGTCCGCCACGCCGTCAAAAACGGCGTCTCGACCCCGAAGCGGTAGTCGTTGACCCGCTCCATGATCCGCGCCGCCCGCCGCATCCCCATCGGTGGCGGGATCTCCGGCTCGTCGAAGTTCTCGCCCGCGTGCCACGCGACGAGGGCCTTGAGCTGCGCGCGTTCGACTTCGATGTCCGCCGCCCACAGCGCCGGAAGGAGCAACGCCGCGGCGGCCGCGAGCGCGGCGAGCGGCAATGCGCGGTAGCGTCCGCGCAACGTCCGCCAGCTTTCCGCGATGTCGCGGCACCAGAACTGGAAGAGCAGGAGCGGTGCCACCATCAAGATGCCCGCTCCCAGGAGCGCCACCGCCCACGGCACGAGCGGCAGGAACGGGAGGAACAGGAGGAAGAAGTAGAGCACGTACACCCCCACCGCCCAGCGCCCCGCCCACGCCGCCAGCCCCGCCAAGCCCCCGCGCAGCGGCGTCAACATCACCACGCCCGCCGCCACCGCGATTCCCCACGTCCACGGATTCGCGAAGTCCGCCGGGAACGGAATCTTCAGGTTCAGCGCCAGCCCGCCCAGCGGCAGCGCCAGCCCGAACAGAAGCGCCTCGCCGATGCGCCACGCCTCGCGGTGCGGGCCTTCGCGGCGCTTCCGCCCCAACCAATACGAGATGCGCAGCAGCAAAAACAATCCCGCCAGCGTCCCCAGCACGTAAACCAGCACGCACACCGTCACGAACAATCCGCCCAAGAGAAGCTCGAGGCGATCGAAAAGCTTCCCTCCCCACGATGTCGACACCGGCCAGATGCCGAGAGCCAGCGCCAGCACCCCGCCGAGGCCGATTCCCAGCGTCCACAGCCACCAGCGCTTCCCCTTCCGCGCCCCGGCGTCCATCCAGCGGCCCACGCCCGCGTAAACCATCGGAAGCATGCCCAAGAACACCGAGAATATCCCCATCGGGGTCGGTGCGGCGTCCGGGAGCCCCTCCATCACGCGCTTCATCGCCGGGAAGAGCCCCCAGAGGAAGGCCACGCCCGCCACCGCGAAGCCCGACATGACCCAGGCGTTCGTTCTCCGCCGACCCGCCGACCGCATCCAGCCCCAGCACGCCCACCCCAGCGCCGCCAGCAGCAGCGGCACCGCCCACAGACCCAGCGACAGCCATGCCGCCGTCCCATGCACCTCCCCCTTGATCAGCCACCACTGGTAGAGCATCGCCCCGACGGCGAAGAGGGGGAAGATGCCGTGGGTGGCAAGGAAGGTGGCGGGTCTCTCGAAGAGTCCGCGACCGGGTTGCGTGGGTTCTCGGGGTTGTCCGTCCATGGGGTCCGCCTTTCAATCCCCCGCATTTTGCCACATCCCGCCGCCGGGCGCAATCCGCGCGGCAAGGCGGTTTTGCCAATGTTTGGCAAAATCGGCCCGTTTTTGCCGAACATTGGCAAAACGGCCTGCGGGCGCGGCGGGGCTATTCGTACCGCAACGCTTCGATCGGGTCCAAGGCCGCGGCCTTGCGCGCCGGGTAGAAGCCGAAAAAGACGCCGATCGAGCCGCTGAACAGGAACGCCAGCGCCACCGCCCCCGGCTCCACCACCGTGTCCCAGCCCAGCTGCACGCGCACGAACCACGCGACCGCCACCCCCAGCAGCATGCCGATCAACCCGCCCCCCGCGCTCAGCACCACCGATTCGACCAGGAACTGCAGGAGGATGTCCGACCCCTTCGCCCCCACCGCCATGCGAAGCCCGATTTCCTTCGTCCGCTCCGTCACGCTCACCAGCATGATGTTCATGATGCCGATGCCGCCGACCAGGAGCGACACGCCCGCGATGGCGCCCAGGAGCACCGTCATCGTGTCGGCGGTGGAGGTGGCCACCTCGCGGATTTCCTGCTGGTCGAGGAAGCTGAAATCGTCCTCCTTGCCCTCGGCGATGCGGTGGCGCTGGCGGAGGAGGGAGGCGAGTTGTTCGACGACCTCGCCGCTGCGTTCGGCGGATTCGAGCTGCACGGTGATCGAGCGGAACGTGCTGCCGCCGGTGATGCGGACCATCGCGCTGGTCCAGGGGACGAGGATCATGTCGTCCTGGTCGTCGCCCATCATGTTCGCGCCCTTGGGCTTGAGCACGCCGACGACTTCGTACGGCGCGTTCTTGATGCGGACGGTCTGCCCGACGACGCCTTCGGCGCTCCCGAAGAGGTTGGTGGCGACGGTGTTGCCCAGCAGGGCGACCTTGGCGGCGCGGGCGACGTCGGTGTCGGTGAAATTGGCGCCGTCGGCCAGGGTCCAGACGCGGACGGAAAGGAAGTCTTCGCTGACGCCGTACACCGTGGTCGAGACGTTCTGCGCGCCGAACGACGCCTGGGCGGTGCCGCGCAGTTCCGGGGTCGCGCCGGTGATGCCGGAAACTTCGCTGCGGATGGCGGCGTAATCCTTCTTGGTGAGGGTGGGGGCGGAGCCGAAGCCCATGTGCACGCGCCCCTTGCGGGCGGCGCCGGAGAAGACGAGGAGCACGTTCTGGCCCATCTGGGCGATGTTGCGGGCGACCTGGGCCTTCGCACCGGTGCCGATGGCGATCATCGCGATGACGGCGGCGACGCCGATGATCATGCCGAGCATCGTGAGGACCGACCGCATCACGTTCTGCCGGAGGGCGCGCAGGGCCATCATCCAAGTGGCGGAAAACTTCATGGCTCCCTTTCTACCGCGTCCGCCCGCGCGAAGGCGAGACAGGAAACGCCGCTCTCCGCCGTCCCCGTCCAGCCGGGGCGGACGGCGGCGCAGGCGGGGCGCGCTTCGGGACAGCGCGGGGCGAAGGCGCAACCGGGGTGCGGTTCGGCGGGGGAGGGCGGCTCGCCCGCGAGCGGCCGGAAGGGGCGCTTGGCGCCGAGCACCGGAATCGAGGCGAGGAGCGCGCGCGTGTACGGGTGCCGCGGGGAAGAGACCACTTCGGCGGAAGGCCCCAGTTCGGCGAGCCGCCCGGCATAGAGCACGCCGATGCGAGACCAGGCCCGCCGGAGGACGGCGAGGTCGTGCGAGATCACGAGCATCGCGAGATTCCTCTTCGCACGGAGGTCTTCCAGAAGGGCGAGAATCTGCGACTGGACGGATACGTCGAGGGCGCTCGTGATTTCGTCGCAGACGAGGAGCGCGGGGCGGAGGAGCAGGGCGCGGGCGATGGCGACGCGCTGTTTCTGGCCGCCGGAGAGGGAGAAGGGATAGCGGAACAGGAGGTCGCCGGAAAGACCCACTTCTTCGAGCGCCGCCGCGGCGCGCGCTTCGGCCGCGCGGCGGGGGAAATCGCCGCGGACGAGGGGCGCTTCGGTCACGAGCTCGAAGACGCTCCGGCGCGGGTTGAGGGAGGAGGACGGGTCCTGGAAGACCATCTGCCGCGCGCGGAGGGGGACGCCGGTGACGGAACCGGCGGCGAGCGGAACGAGGCCGCAGAGGGCGCGGGCGAGGGTGGTCTTGCCGCTGCCGGATTCGCCGGCGAGGCCGAACGCTTCGCCGGGGGCGATGGCGAAGGAGACGCCGTCGACGGCGCGCACGCGGCCGGTGGCGCGGGCGAAAACGCCGCGGCGGACGGGGAAATCCACGACGGCGTCTCGCAGGGCGAGGACGGGAGCTGGGAGGGGCGGAACCACGCCGCGACCCTACCCCGCCGCCCCGCCGCCTTCAAGCCGCATCCCGCGCGCCCGCAGGCCGTTTCCCAGACACCCAAAAACATGGAAAAGCATTGAATCCCGACCATTTTTCGTAATCTCGCGGCAAATTCCGCTCTCTCGCGTTCCGTGGCGTCGTCGTCGTCCCCGTCATCATGTCCCGCGGAGAGTTTTCGGGCAGGATTCACGGGATGGAGAGGATTTTTGGGAGGGTCTCGCTTGTCGCGACCGCAATGAAAAGCTCGCGAAGGACGCGAGGGATCGAGACATCGCAATCCATGGAAGCTCCTTCACGGCCCTCGTGTCGTCCTCGGCGCCGTCGCGTGAGATCCCGGCGTTTTCCTACGGGATGCGGTAGGCGCTTCCGCGGCGGTGGCCGGTGCGGTCGGTGATTTCGACCCAGAGGGCCGGGGGGCGTCCGAATCCGGGCGCGGGAACGGCCAGTTTGGCGTAGCCTTCCGCCAAGGTTTCCCGCGGCAACTCCACGACGGAGCCCGTGATGTCGACGGGGGGATATGAAATCATCCCGCCGGTGTGCCGGTATCCAGTCGCGAAGGTCACCCGCGCGAGTTGCGACGCGTCGCCGCGGTAGCGGTAACGGAAGGTCACGCGCGTCGGGGTCGTGAATCCGCCGCCGCACGCCCGGACCGCGTAGGATGGCTTCACGTGGAGCCAGAGCCGCCGCGCGCTCCAGAGGAAGGACGCCGTTCCCGCGAGGATGGCGAGGGCGCACGGCCAACGCGCCCCCGGATTTCCCGGCGGGGAGCGGAGCAGGTCCCGCGTCGCCCATCCCGCGAAGCAGGCGCCGAAGAGGAGGAGGAAGAGCGCACCTTTCGGCAGGCGGCGGTCCAGCGCCACCCATCGCGATGCATGCCGTTTCCGCGGCTTCGGCGGTTTTGCCCGTATCGTGCCCATGCGGCGACTTTCGCCGATTCCCCCGCGGAAGGCAAGCAACGCGCCGCCGGGGCAAAATTACGCTTGCATCGGGGCGCGGGACGGCTAGGATACGCCGTGTCAACCACGAGTTTGGTCTGCAAGGTGCACAGGTGGCGGAACTGGCAGACGCGCATGTTTGAGGGGCATGTGGGGCAACCCGTGGGGGTTCGAGTCCCCCCCCGTGCACCAACTTTTTCCGGCGGACGCTTTCCGGCGCCCGCCTTCTTCATGCCCAGAACGCGTGGAAGTGGTGCACCGGGCCGTGGCCGTGGCCGATTTCGTAGGCCGCGCCCGCGCGGATGGCTTCGGTGATGTACGCCTTGGCCTTCGCGACCGCGTCGGCGACGCCGCACCCGTGCGCGAGGAAGGTCGCGATGGCGCTCGAAAGCGTGCATCCGGTCCCGTGGTTGTTTTTTGTCGCGATGCGCTTGCCTGCCAGCCGCAGGGTCTCCCCATTGCCGAGCCGCAGGAAGTCGTCGCTCTCCGGCTCGTCTTCCAGGTGCCCGCCCTTGATGAGGACGGCGGTCCCGGTCCCCGCTTTCGCGGCAATCGCTTCGGCCGCCCGGGGCAGTTCGCCGCCCGTCCGGATCGGCATGCCGCCAAGCGCTTCGGCTTCGGGGAGGTTCGGGGTGACGATGGTCGCGCGCGGCAGGAGCAACGTTTCCAGCGTCGCGGCGCTCGCGTCGTCCACGAGCCGGTCGCCGCTTTGCGCGACCATGACCGGGTCGAGCACGACGGGGATGCCGCGGGCTTTTTCGTCGAGGGAGGCGGCGACCGCCTTGATGAGGTCGGGGCTTCCCAGCATGCCGATCTTGATGGCGTCGGCTCCGATGTCGTCGAGGCAGGAGGCGATCTGTTCGCGCACGAAATCCGCGGGGACTTCGTGGATGGCCTGGACGCCGACGGTGTTTTCGGCGACGAGGGCGGTGACGGCGGCCATGGCGTACCCGCCGCAGGCAGAGATGGTTTTGAGATCCGCATCGATGCCGGCGCCGCCGGAGCAGTCGCTGCCGGCGATGGAGAGGACGCGTTTGTAGGTTTTCATGGGGAGACCTTTCGGAGGGGGACAAAACCGCGCGAAACCGTGCAAAAGGGGTGAGCGGCAGCGCAAGCAAATTTTCCGCGCGGCGCGTTCCCAAGCAACGCAAGCGCAAAAAAAACACGGGAAACATGCGTTTCCCGTGGAACCGGATGGATGGTGTGCGCGGGGCGGCGCCCCGGCGGATGCTATGCCTTGGCTTCGGCGGGCTTGACCGACACGCGGCGGCCTTCCCGGTCGAAGGAGACGACGCCGTCCACCAGCGCGAACAGCGTGCAATCCCGGCCCATGCCGACGCCCGTGCCCGCGACCTTGCGGGTGCCGCACTGGCGGACCAAAATCGAACCTGCGGTCACCGTTTCGCCGGCGAAACGCTTGACGCCGCGGCGCTGGGCGTTGCTGTCGCGCCCGTTGCGGCTGGAACCCTGACCCTTTTTGTGTGCCATTTCGTGCCTCTTTCCTTACGCGACGGAAACGATCTTGACCTTGAGCAGGTCCTGGCGGTGCCCGACCTTGCGGTGGTAGCCCTTGCGGCGCTTCTTCTTGAACGCAACGACCTTCTTCCCGCGCGTCTCTTCGATGACATCCGCTTGGACCACGGCGCCTTCGATGGCCGGCGCGCCGATTTCCAGCGTCCCGGACACGTTGCGCGCCAGCACGGGGGCGAGCGAAACCTTGCTGCCCGCCTCGGCGCCGTCGATGCGCTCGATTTCCAGCTCGTCGCCGGCCTGCACCCGGTACTGCTTGCCGCCGGTTTCTATTACTGCATACGCTTCCATAAGTATTGCCTCGTTTCTGGGGGATAAAGCGGGCGGAAGATACCCGCCGCCTCCCCCGCTGTCAAGCCGCGGGCAAGATTTAATCAAGGCCGCGCCCGCGGACTCCCTTCCCGCGCGGTTTCCGCGAGGAGCCGGGCGAGGAAGCGCGCGGTGGGTCCGACGGTATCGACCGCAAGCGTCTCCCGCGTCGAATGCGGGAACCGGAGCGTCGGGCCGAACGAGAGGATTTCGAGCCGCGGCGCCTTTTCCGCGAAAATCCCGCATTCGAGCCCCACGTGCGCCTTGGTGAAGCGGAAGGGCGCGCCGAACACCCCTTCCGCCGCCTTCGCGGCCAGCGCGCGGACGCCCGCCGTCTCCGGCACGCGCCACGGCGCGGTCGCTTCGCCCGCCTTCGTTTGAAAACCGTGCCGCGCGGCGCAAGCGGCCACCGCCCGCCGCACCCGCTCCATCCCCTCTTCCGTGTGCGAGCGGATGTGGAGAGTCAGCCGCATCCGCGCCGTCTTCGCGTCGGCCGAAGCGATGCCGAGAGAGCTCGAATCTTCCACTTTCCCGTCCCCGTCGCGCGCCAGGACGCCGTTGGGGAGCTCCCGGAGGAGCGCGAGGAAGTTCCGCGTTTCCTCTTGCGTGAACGCCGGAACGAGCGGCGCGCCCTTCCGCGGGCGGACGAGCCCCGCTTCCGCGTCGGCCGGGATGGCGTTGGGGGCCCTGCCGCCCGCGAAGGAGACGAGCCGGGGGGCGCGTTTTGCGCCGATTGCGCCCCCCAGCGCGAGGAGGGCGTTGGGGATGCCGCGGTCGATGTCCGCCCCGGAATGGCCGCCGGGGAGGCCCGAAACCGACAGCCGGGCGGGTTCGGCCGCGACCGGCGCGGTTTCCCCGCGGCGCGAGAGGACGAGCGTCCGCGCCCCGGCGGAGGAGACGCACGCCTCCCCGGCCTCCTCCCAGTCGATGTTGAAGAGATAGCGCGCGTCGGCGAGCCATTCCGCCGGGAGGGCCCGCGCACCGCTCATCCCGCTTTCCTCGTCGGTCGTGAAAACCGCGCGCAGGGGGCCGTGCGGGGCGGCGGAGGCCATCGCGTGGAGCGCGAGGGCGAGCCCGATGCCGTCATCCGAGCCGAGGGACGTGCCGCGGGCGCGGAGCGTCTTGCCGTCGGGCGAAAGGAGGAGTTCGGGAGGCGTGTGCGCGTCCAGATTCCCCGCAAGCACCATGTCGAGGTGCGCCTGAAGGATGACGCGGGACGCCTTGGCGAAGCCGCGCGTGGCCGGGCAGTCGATGCGCAGCGACCCGCCCGCCGCGTCCACGGCGGTTTTCCATCCGCGCGCTTCCGCCCACGCGGCGATGGCCTCGCGGACGGCGCCTTCCTTCTTCGAGGGGCGCGGAATCGTGGAAATCGCGGCGAAAATCGAAAGAATTTTGGCCGTTTCCGGCGGAAAAGCGTCATTTTTGCCAAAAACCTGGCAATTTTCGGCCGAAAACGGGTCGATTCCGGCCGGAGAAGCGGGTTTCGGGGCTTTGGAAGGCGTTCGGGGGCGTTTGCAGGGCATTTTCGGGGGATTTCCGGGCTAGATTCCTTCGGTTTCCGCCGCGGAGGGGCCGTTCCGGAGGCGCCGGAAGGCCATCGCCTTGGCGAGGAAGTCGGCGGGGGTGTCCGCGCGGACCTTCCGCTTGATGTTGGCGCGGTGCACGTCCACCGTGCGCGCCGAAAGGCCCATGCGCTCGGCAATCGCCTTGGTGGAAAGCCCGTCGGCGACGGCGAGGAAGATTTCCTCCTCGCGCGGGGAAAGGCCGTGGGCGCCGGGGGCGGCGCCATCCGCGGCACCGGCGGATGCCGGGAAGCAGGTGCCGCCGGCCAGGACGGTGTCGAGGGCCTCGAAGAGCTCCTCGTCGGCGCGGTCCTTCATGACGTAGCCCTGGGCGCCGGCGTCGCGGGCCTTGGCGGCGTACAGCGCCGCGTCGTGCATCGAAAGGACGATGCAGGGGGCGGAAACCCCGGCGGCGCGCACGTCGCGGAGGAGGGAGAGGCCGCTCGCGTCCTTGAGGGAGAGGTCGAGGACGATGGCGTCGTAGCCGCCGGAGAGGATTTTCGCGCGTGCCTCTTCGGCGTCCCCGGCCTCGCCGGCGACGGCGAAGCGGCCGGAGGAGGAGAGGAGGGCGGAGAGGCCCTGGCGGACGATGGCGTGGTCGTCGACGAGAAGAAGGCGGGCGGGAGAGGACATGCCGGAACCATAGCACGGCGCGCTTCCGTCCCCAAGCGCTTGTTCCGCTCCCGGCCGCCCGCCGCGCCCGGAACGCATTTTGCCGATGTTCGGCAAAAATGGCCCGATTTTGCCAAACATTGGCAAAGGGTTGTTCGACCCTTTGCTTGCAGGGCCTCCGCTTTGCACGGCCCCGCTTCCGCCTCCATGCGCATTTTGCCGACTACCGGCAAAACCGCTTGGGCAACCCGGAGCGCGTCAACCTTCGGGGGCGGTGGCGTCCGCGAGGCGCTGTTCCTTCGCCATGCTTTCGTCGTCTTCGTGGTGGAGGCCGGCCGCGATCGTGTACACCGTTTGCAGGGCGATCGCCGCGTCCAGCAAAAGCGACATGTTTTTCATGTAGAACAGGTCGTATTCCAGCTTCGTCCGCGTCGCTTCCAGGCTCGCCGCGTAGGGAGCCTTCACCTGCGCCCATCCCGTCAACCCCGGCGGAACTTCCGTCCGTTCGCCGTAGAACGGGATTTCCTTCTCCAGCGCCGCCGTGAACTCCGGCCGCTCCGGCCGGGGGCCGACGATGCTCATCTCGCCCTTGAGGATGTTGAAAACCTGCGGGATTTCGTCCAGGCGGAACTTGCGCAACCAGTACCCCACCCGCGTGACGCGGTTGTCCGCCGCCCCCGCCCACACCGCGCCGTCCTTTTCCGCGTCGGGCCGCATGCTCCGGATCTTGTAGAGCGTGAACGGCTTCTTCCCCCGCCCCACGCGCACCTGTCGGTAGAACACCGGTCCGCGGTCCTCGAGCTTGACGGCAAGCGCGCAGAGGGCCATCAGCGGCAATCCGGGCACCAGCGCAAGCAACGCGAAAAAGACGTCCGCGGCGCGCTTGAGGTTGCGGACGTGGATGAGGGACGAATTCATCGCCGCGTCCACGAGCCACGTTTCGTTCACGTATTTGAGGGGAATCCGTCCGAAGAGGATTTCGCTCAGGGCGATGCCGTCGACGATTTCGACGCCCGCGTACCGCAAGCGGCGGAGCGGCGAGAGGATGTGCGGCGCTTCCGCGATGGGCGTTTCGAGCAGGATGCAGCTGACCGGGCGGGCCTTTGCGACGGTTTCGACGTCGGCGGCGCGGCCGAGGACGGGAAGCCCCAGGCATTCGCGCGGCAAGGGCACGCCCGGCACGGGATTGGCGAGCAGGATCCCCTCCACGTGGAAGGGCGAAAGCGCCCCGCGCAGCGCGCGCACCAGTTCGCCGTTCGCTTCCGGGTCGTGCGTGACGAGGTAGGCGGAGCGTTGGAGGAAGCCGTAGTGCAGCGCCAGGAGGAAGACGCGGCGGACGAGGAAGGAAAAGACGAGCATCAGCCCCGCCGCGAGAATCCACACGCCGCGGCCGATCTGCGAGACGGGCCGCGCGTAGAAAACAAGCCCCGTCACCGCGACGGCGGCCAGGTTGGCCACGAGCGTCGCGGCACGGCGGTGGTTGGCGCGCGAGACCGCGTACAGCCCCGCCGCGTAGAAGCTCAGGAGGTAGACGAAAAGGCTGCCGATCGCCGTGAAAAGGTGGGAGAGCAGGTAGTCGAGCCATTCGGCGGCGCCGAAGCGGATCCAGATGGCGAGCAGGTGCGCCGAAGCAAGGCAAACGACATCGCAGAGGACGAGGACGACGCGCTTGCGGCTCAACCGCGACAAACCGGAGGGACCGGCCATCCGTCAGGCTTCCCCGTCCGCGGACGGCGGCGGGACGCCTTCCGGCGCGGCGCCGGCGGCCGGTTGCCCGCCGGACGCGCCGTAGGCACCGGCCGTGGCCTCGTCGGTGGAAGCGTACCGGTAGTCGTAGCCGTAGTAGTGGTAGTAGCTCGAATACCCGTAGGAGGAAATGCGCGTCAGGTCGAGCTTGTTGAGAATGACGCCCAGGACGTTCGCCCCGCGGACGAGCAATTGGCGGACCGACGTGCGCAGGAGCTTCTGGCTGGTCCGCCCCGCCCACACGACGAAGAGCGTCGCATCCGCCTTCGAGGCGATGACGGCCGCTTCGGAGATGACCATCGTCGGCGGTGCGTCGACGATCACGAGGTCGTACCGCTCCTTCGCCGCGGCGAGGAACGCGTCGAAGGCGTTCTGCATGACCAGTTCGGCCGGATTGTCGGGGAACGCGCCCGTCGCGATGAAGGAAAGGCCCGGGACCGTGGCGATTTCCTGGGTCACCTCTTCCGCCGTCTTGCGGCCGGAAAGGATGTCGCTCAACCCCCACCCGGCGTTGACGTGCAACTGGTGGTGGAGCATGCCGCGGTGAAGGTCGCCGTCGACGAGCAGGACCCGGCTTCCCGCCTGCGCGAAGCAGACCGCGAGGTTGATGGACGTCGTCGTCTTCCCTTCCTGCGGGACGGCGCTGGTGACGGCGACGACCTTGCTCGCGGCGGAATCGGGATCGAGGAGGAGGGCGCTCCTGACGTTGCGGTACGCCTCCGCGAAACCGCTGGTCGGGTCGATGTCGAGGAGCAGGCTGGTGTTCTTCCCGTGCCGGTCGCGCGCCGCCGCCGGGATGAGGCCGATGAAGGGGACGCCGAGCGCGCGGGAAACTTCTTCCGGGTAGCGGATGGAGTCGTCGATCAGGTCGAGGAGGAAGACCAGCGCGAGCCCCATGCCGATGCCGACGAGCGCCGCGAGGAAGAGCATCTGCATGTTCTGCGCGTTGACCGGGGCCGTGGGCACCTGCGCGCTCTCGATGATGCGGACGCTCTCCTGGTCGATGCCAGCGGAGATGTCCACTTCCTTCAGGCGGTTGAAAATGAGGTCGTAGAGCTTCTGCGAACGGTCGATGTTGCGCTTGAGCCCGTCGTACGCCTTCTGCTTGCGGTCGATTTCGAGCGCCTCGTCCTCCCATGCCTGCTCGACGCGCTTGGCCGCGCGCTCGCGGATGGTGAGGGCCTCCAGCTGCGAGTAGTACTGCTTCAAGGCGAACTGGATTTCGACCTTGAGGGCGTCCTCGTTCTCCTGCAGCTTGCGGAGCGTTTCCTGGATGAGCGGGTGGGCGTCCTTGTATTTCTTCCGGTAGTTCGCGAGCTGCGCTTCCAGCATCGCGTTCTCGCGCTTGAGGTCGCCCCAGCGCGGCTGGGAAACGACATCGTGCTCGATCAGGCTTTCCGCGTCGGACGCGCCCGCGGGGGCGGCGCCGGCCGCGTCCGCCCCGCCGCCCGGGGCGGCGGCCTGCGCGGGCAGGGGCTGGAGGACCGCGCCGTATCCCAAGGTGGCGAGAATCGCGTCGTCGCTCGCCTGGTTGAGCAGGGGCTGCTGGGCTTCCAGCAGCATCCGTTCGGTCTTGAACTTCGCCGCCTGCTTGGAGAGGTCGCCCAGCAGTTCCGCGGCGACGTTGCCCCTCTCGTCGATGCCCACCACGCGGTTTTCGCGGACGAACGCGAGCATGTCGTCTTCGAGGCGGGCGATTTCGCCGTTCAGCCGCTCCGCCTGCTGGGAGAGGTTGACGATGGTGTTGCGCGAGGAGTCGCTCCGCTCGACGGCCTTGTACTCGACGAAGGCCTCGGCGATGGCGTTGGCGTAGTCGGAAGCGAACTCCGGCTCGTAGGCCGTCACGCGGATGAAGAGAATGGCGGTTTCCCAGAGGACGTCGACGAGCAGGGAATCGTATTTGCGCGAGAACTGCTCCGGCGAAAGGCCCAGTTTCGCCTTCGCCGCCTCGATCACGTCGCGCGAAAGGAGCAGTTGCCGCTGGGTGTAGAGGTAGCTTCCGAGAACGTTTTCCCGGTTCTGGAGGGCGGCGGGCAATCCCCCCGGCTGGACCAGGTGGATGTGCGCTTCGCTCGCGTATTTCGGGACCTGCCGCGCCATGCGGACGAGCGCGAACCCCACCGCGACGGCGAAGCAGAGGAGCACCAGCCACAGGCGCCGGACGACGAGGAAGAGGTAGCGGCGGATGTCGAAGACCTTGCGGGGAAAACCCGACGGCACGGCCGGCGCGGAAGCGGGGGAAGCCGCGGCGGCGGAAGAAGCGGGCGGGTCGAACATGTCGCGCATGGCTCTAAATCCCTCCAGGGCCCCAAAGGGTTTCGGGCACGATGACGACATCCCCGTCCTGGAGGGGCAAATCGTGTTCGAAATGGCCTTCGTTCAAAATGCTCTTGACGTCCACCGTCAGGATTTTCTTCTCGCCGTCCGGGTTCATCCGCTGGACCTGCACCTTGGAGGGGTTCGCGAATTCGGCGAAGCCTCCCGCTTCCAGGAGAACGCGCGCGAGGGTCGCGTTGGGCCCGGACGAGAAGGTGAAAGCCCCCATGTGCTTGACCTTGCCGAGGAGATACACCTGCTGGCCGACCACGTTGCGCGTGGAGGGGACGAAAAAGATGTCGCGGGGTTCCATTGCCGCGTTGACGGACATGTCCGCGGCGGAGAAGAGGCGGCCGAGATCGACGGGGATGACCGTGTACGTGCCGTCCTTGCGCGGCCGGAGGATGCGGCCCTTGTCCCAGTCGGCGAATTCGCCCAACCCCCCCACGAGCGTCACGGCCTTGATGACGTCCATGCCCGGCGTGTACGGGTGGAAGCCCGGCGAGCGGACTTCGCCCAGGGCGAGGAATTCGCTCGCGGCATCCGTCTCCCCGCGGCGGGGGACGACGACGATGTCGCGCGGGCGGAGGTACTGGTCGCGCGAATAATCGAGGCTTTCGCTCATTTCCTTGACGTTCACCTCGATCGTCTCCCGTTCCATGCCCCCGCCGGGCGCCCAGCGGAGGATGCGGACGTGCTCGCTGGCGGCGTCGGGCGTCAAGCCGCCGCTGCGGACGATGGCTTCCATCAAGGTCAGGATCGCGTCCCCGCGGAAAGGAAGGACGCCGGGGGAGGCGACCTCGCCGGTGATCATCACGTCGCCTTCCACGAAGTTGGCGATGGAAACCGAGACGGTCGCTTCCTTGAAAAAGTCCTTTTCGAGGGCCTTTTCCAGCTTGCGGGCCGCTTCGCCGGGCGTGAGTTCGGCGATGACGATGCGTCCGGCGAAGGAGAAGTCGATGGTGCCGTCGCCCGCGACGGGGTAGACGCGCGAAAGGTCCGGCTGTTCGCGGACGGTGATGTTCAGCCGGTCGCCCGCCAGGATGCGCCGGGCGGAGGCGTCTTCTGCGGCCCGGACGGGAAGGGAAAGGAGGGCGGCGCAGAGGGCAACGGGGGAAAAACGGCGAAGGAGGTTGAAAAACGGCCTAGAAGACATAGTTCAACGAATACGAAACCACGTGTTCCTGTTGCGGGCCGTGATGGTGGAAGTTGCTCAGTTCGTAGCTGTACGTGTAGGAAAGGGTGCGCGAGAGCGACAGCGTCAGTTGGCGGGAGTGGGAAACGGACGCGTCGATGGTGCGGGTGTATTCGATGCCGCTTCCGGCGTCGCCGCTCCCCTCTTCCCCGTCGGCTCCGTCCCCGGAGAGGGCGGACTCCTCCTCGTCGGCGGAGGCGGAAGAGTCGTCGCCCAAAGGCTCTTCGATTTCGTATTGGAAGGAGGCGGAGAGGCTCAAGCCCTTGATGAAAACGTCGGAAACGCCGATCGTGTAGGCGAACGTGGTGTCCTTGGTGTCCTGGTTGCTGCCGAACGTCGATTCGGGTTCCTGCGTGAAGTTGAGCGCGTGCGTCAACCGTCCCCACGTGTGGGTGAGCGACAAATCGTATTCGAAGGAAATGTCGTCCTCATCGACCTCCCGTTCCCAAGTCAGGGACCCGGCGAAGAGAAGGTTCGGCATGATTTGGAAGGAGTCGGAGGCGCCGATGGAATAGGTCGGCTCCCACGAGTATTCACGTTCGGCCGGTTCGTCGTTGGAGGACTCGATGCCCACGGACCACGTAATGACCGGGTGGCGGATCCACGGGAGAGAGCCGTCCACTCCGAATTCATGGGTGTTTTCGATTTCCCGGACGGAGTTCGTCTGGTGCGGGTAGGTCGTTTCCGTCCGTTCGTAGGTGTAGTAGAGACCGAGGAAGCTCGTCAGGTCGTAGTGGACGCCCGCCGTGTAATCCCACTCGTCGTTGTCGCCTTCCTGCGACTCCTTCTTGTCGTACGCTTCGGAGGTGAAGGTCGCACCGGCATTCGCGGTGAAGTTGCCGACCTCGAACGTGGCGTCGGCGCCGTAGGTGAGGGTCAGGCACGGATCGTGGCGGAGGTGCGAATGGCCCTTCCGGTAGGTCTTCTTGCGGATTGTCCCGGTCGTCGCGTCGTATTCGTACTCGGTTTCGGTCTCCCCGCCTTCCGCTTCGGCTTCCGCTTCCGAAATTTCCATTTCCTCGATGGAGTAGTCCGCTCCGGCCATGCCGTGTAGGGCGAGGAAAGGCGGCAGGCGCACGGTCATGTCGGCAATCCCCGAGTAGGTCATCGTGTCGTCCGCGTCGTGGTAGAGGTATTTCTCGTACCCGATGGAGCCGCCCAGCGCGAATCGCACGTTTTCGCGGACCGCCAGCCCCGTGTTCGCGGCCAAGCCCGCCGTGAAGGTGAAGTCGTCCTTGTGTTCGGAGTGGTCCACCTCTTCGGGATAGGCACCGTCGTAGTTGTCGGAGTACTCGACCCCGGCGTTCGCCGAAGCGAAAATGTCGAACGGCCCCAAATGGAGCGCGGGTCCTGCGGCAAGAACCGGCCCCGCGGCCAATCCCAAGGCAACCAAGAGCGCCAAGCCCGCTTCACGACCCCACGAACGCGGGACGGACGCGTTGCGTCGCGGAAAGCGGAAAATGGACGGGCGGAACATGCGGGACGGCAAACGTCATTCGGTCCGCCGCCGCGTCCGGGAACCCGGAAGCGGCGGACGGGAAACGGCTGTCAGCGACCCTTGGTGGGCGTGTAGTCGCGGACGTTGGTCGCGGACCCGGTGTAGTCGCCGGGTTCGCCCCACTGGACGACGCGGCCGTTTTCGAAATAGACCCAGTAGGTCTTCGGCGACCACGTGAAGGCGGGCGGCAGGTATTCCCAGACTTCGGAGGATTCGCCGTCGGCGTAGAGCTTCGACGAGCGGATGACGAAGGGGTCGCCGATGGCTTCGCGGACCTGCGCGGCGTCCATGCCCAGCTGCAGGAGGCTGACGTTCGTGTTCCAGGACGCGCACCCGACCGCGCAAAGCAGGAGGGCGGGGAGGGCGGCGGGAAGAAGCCATTTGCGGAGAGAGTTCATGGAAACGCCTTTCGGGGATGGGGAAAGAAGAAGGAGCGGCGGAACAACCGCACCGTTGGAAAAGGAAAGCAGAATCCCGAACCCAAAGCAAACCTTATTCCCGCCGGCGGGGACCTTCCGGGGAAATCGGGGCGGGGAAGGAAAGGCATTCCCCGGAAAAACGGCGGGAAAAAGGAAAAGGCCGGGGGGAACCCGGCCTTTCCGATGGCGTTGGAGGGCGGCTTACGCGCCGAGCTGCCAGCGGACGAAGCGGCGGACGCGGATTTCGTCGCCGAGCTTCTTCGAAACTTCCGCGATGACGTCGGAGACCTTCTTCGAGTTCTCCTTGACGTATTCCTGTTCGACCAGGCAGACGCCGGAGAAGTACTTGTCGAGCTTGCCGTTCACGATCTTTTCGATGATCTGCGCGGGCTTGTTTTCGACCTGCTTCGCGTAGATCGCCTTCTCGTTTTCGACGAGTTCCGCGGGCACCTGGTCGCGGGTGACGCACAGCGGCGCCGCCGCGGTGATCTGGAGGGCGAGGTCCGTCGCGAGTTCCTTGAACTCCGCCGCCGCCTTCGTCTCTTCCTTGCCGCAGCCGATTTCGGCGAGCACGCCGAACTTGCCGCCCATGTGGATGTACGAAACGATCGCGCCCGTGCCCTGCACGGAAAGCGTGACGTTGCGGCGCGCGACGATGTTCTCGCCGATTTCCGCGATTTTCTGCTCGACCTTCGCCTTCGCCGCCTCTCCGATGGTGCCTTCCGCCGCGCCGCGCGCGTCGGCGAGCAGTTCCCGCACGAACGCCTGGAAGCCTTCGTTCTTCGCGACGAAGTCGGTTTCGCAGTTGACTTCGACCATCGTCCCGCTCTGCCCGTCGCCGGAGATGCAGGAGGCGATGACGCCTTCCTTCGCGGTGCGCGCCGCGCGCTTCGCGGCGACCGCGACGCCCCGCTCGCGCAGGATGCGGATGGCCGCGGCCTTGTCGCCGTCGGTCTGGACGAGGGCCTTCTTGCATTCCATCATGCCCACGCCGGTTTCTTCGCGCAGTTCCTTGACCAATGCTGCCGTGATAGTTGCCATGGTAGTCGTCTTTCTTCTCTGTTGGTTGCGGTTTCGGGGGAATCGGGGTTACGCGTCGGCCTTCGGGGCTTCCGCGGCGGCTTCGGCCATGCCCTTGGCGATGGCGGCGGCTTCGGCTTTCGCCTTCGCGTCGCGCTCGGCCTTGGCGATGGCGGCGGCTTCCGCGCGCTTGGCGGCGGCGGCTTCGCGTTCGGCGCGTTCGGCCTTGGCCTTGGCTTCGGCGGCGGCGCGCTCTTCGGCGATGCGCTTGGCTTCGGCGGCGGCGACCTTTTCGTACGCCTTCCGGGCTTCGGCGATCGTGCAGGCGAGAAGGTCGCAGACGAGCTTGATGCCGCGGATGGCGTCGTCGTTGGCGGGAATCGGGTAGTCGACGCAGGTCGGGTCGGCGTTGGCGTCCACCATCGCGATGACGGGGATGTGGAGGCGGCGGGCCTCTTCGACGGCGATGGACTCGGCGAGGACGTCGATGACGAAGAGCGCGCCGGGGTTGCCGTTCAGCCCGGCGATGCCGGAGAGGTTGTACTGGAGGCGCTCGAGGTCGTGGCGCATCCGGTAGGCTTCCTTCTTCGGGAGGTTGTCGATGGACCCGTCCGCGACCATGCGCTCGATGGTGTGCATCTTGTCGATGGACTTGGCGATGGTGACGCGGTTGGTGAGGGTGCCGCCGAGCCAGCGGTTGACGACGTACGGCTGTCCCGCGGCTTCGGCCATGGCCTTGACGGCCTTCTGGGCCTGCTTCTTGGTGCCGACGAAGAGGATCTGCTTGCCGGAGGAAACGACGTTGTAGACGATCTGGCGGGCCTGCTGGAGTCCGACGAGGGTCTTTTCGAGGTCGATGATGTAGATGCCGTTGCGCTGCCCGAAGAGGTAGGGGCGCATCTTGGGGTTCCAGCGTTTGGTGCGGTGCCCGAAATGGAGACCGGCCTCGAGGAGGTCCTGGATGGCGACGTCGTTGCGGACGTTGGGGGTGTCGATGAATTCCATGCGTGTTGGTTCCTTGTTTGTTTGTCCCGCCCGCCTTGGAAAGTGGCGGGAAGGAAATCCGCTTTTCCCGAGGGGCAAGGGACCTTGTCCCCAAGGATTTCGCTTCCGTTGCCGCGTCGGTGCGGCAACGGCCGGGGAAGCTACGCTTGGGGTGGGTGCGGGTGCAAGCGAAAAGCGCGCCATCCCGGCCGCGCACCGGGAGCGTCGTTTGTCATTGCGCCGGGAGGCGCGCGGCGCAAAACTCCCCGTCAAGGAGACACCGATGAAAACCTTCGACGAAGCCACCGCCTCCATCCCGCTCGCCTGGGTCGGTCCGGTCAAAACGACCGGCCCGTTCCCGTACGACGGGCCCGTCCCGCTCGCCACCTTCGAGTCGCCCCTCTGGCCCAGCGTCGCGCGCGGCGCCGCCGTGACGCGTCACGCCGGGGGCATCTTCGCCGCCGTTCCCGACGCGCGCATGACCCGCTCCGTCGCCCTCGCCGCGCCCGACGCCGAGCGCGCCGCCGCCTGGGCCGCGGAAGTCCCGTCCCTCGCGGAGGAGCTCCGCCGCGCGACCGGGGCCACCAGCCGCCACGCGAAGTACCTCGACTGCCGCGCCGAAACCGCGGGCCGCCTCCTCTTTCTCCGCTTCGCCTTTTCCACCGGCGAGGCGAGCGGCCACAACATGGCGACCAAGGCCGCCGCCGCCGCGCTCCAATGGCTTCTCGCGCACTGGGAGGGCGCGGAGTACGTCAGCGAATCCGGCAACCTCTGCTGCGACAAGAAGACGAGCGCCGTCAACGGCCTCCTCGGCCGCGGCAGGCGCGCCGTCGCCGAAGCGCGGATTCCCGCCGCCCTCGTCAAGCGCTTCCTCCACGTCGAAGCGGCGGACATCGAGCGGCTCAACTGGCGGAAGAACTACGTCGGAAGCGTCCTCGCCGGATCCCTCCGAAGCGCCAACGCCCACTTCGCCAACATGCTTCTCGCCTTCTACCTCGCCACCGGCCAGGACGCCGCCAACATCGTCGAAGGCTCGCAGGGTACCGTCCTCGCGGAGGCGGAAGCGGACGGGGCCCTCCGCTTTTCGGTGACCCTCCCCAATCTCGTCGTCGGCACCGTCGGCAACGGCAAGGGCCTGCCGTGGGTCAAGGAAAACCTCGCCCGCCTCGGGTGCGACGGCGGCGGCGACGGGTCGGCTTCGGCACGCCTCGCGGCGCTCGCGGCGGCCACGGTGCTCTGCGGCGAGCTCTCGCTCCTCGCGGCGCTCGCCAAGCCCGGCGAACTCATGGGCGCGCACCTCGCCCTCGAACGCGGGAAATGAGGCGCGCCGTCGCCATCGCGGGTGCGGGATTCGCGGGCCTCGCCTGCGCCATCCGCCTCGCGGAACGGGGCAACAAGGACATCCTCGTGCTGGAGGCCGGCCCCGCCCCCGGCGCGCGCACCGCTTCGGGCGTCCTGCTCCGCCCCGGCATCCTCGACGCGTGGTTGCCCGACGAGCGCGGACTTGCCATCGCCCGCCGCCGCTTCGCCTTCCTCTCCTCCCGCCGCTCCCTTTGCTTCCCCGTGCCCGCGGGGAAGAAGCGGCTGTACCGCGGAAGCGGACTCGTCCGCGCGCTGGCGGCGAAGGCCGAAGCGCTGGGGGTCGAAATCCTCTTCGGTGCGCCGGTGGAATCGCTCGCCGTCGGAAACGGCCGCGTCACCGGCGTCCGGGTGCTGGGCGAGACCTTGGAAGCGGACTGCGTCGTGCTGGCGGAAGGCGCGGGCGGCCATCTTCTGCGCGAAGCGCACGACGCGGGCGCGTTCCCGGCGGGAAGCGACCCGAAGGCGGAACGGACCCGCGCCGTCGCCTTCCGCGCGGATTTCCGTTTCCCGGAAGCGGACGGGCGGCGCCGGGGGCTGGTGCTCCAAACGGTCGGATTTCCCTTGACGCAGGAGTATCCGTCCCTCTACGGCGGCGGCTTCCTCTACGGCACCGCCGCGGACCGCCTCGCCGCGGGACTCGTCATCGCCCTGGACTGGGCGCGGCCGGACTTTTCGCCGCACGCGGCGTGGGAAGCGTGGAAACGCCATCCCTTGGTCGCCCGCTTCCTCGCGGGCGGCGAAGAGGTTTCCTGCGGCGCCAAGCTGCTCCCCGAAGCGGGCTTCGCCGGGCTCGGCGCGATGGAAGGAAACGGCATCAAGGTCGCCGGCGACGCGGCGGGGCTGGTCGAGCCGCTGGATCTGGCCGGGGTCGAAGGCGCGCTCGAAAGCGGACGCGCCGCCGCCGATGCCATCGCGGACGGAAGGCCGCTTGCCGCGGAAAAGCTCGCCTTCGCGAAAAAGATGGAACGCGCCCGCGGATACCGCGAGGGATTCCGCCGGGGACTTGCGGCGGGCATCGCCGGAGCCGCCGCCATCGTGCTGAGCGGCGGGCGGATCCACCCGCGGGACGGGGGCGGCAAGCCGGACCGCGAAACGCTTGCGCCCCGCTCGCCGGGCGCCGTCAATGCCGGGGAGGGAAAAGACGGCCGCGAAGCGGAACTCGCCTTTTCCGGCCTGCGGGGAAACGACCGGGAAGCGATTTTGCTTGACACGGAACGCTGCCGGGCATGCGGCGCGCGCTTCGGCCGCCCTTGCCTTGTTTTCTGTCCGGGCAAGGTGTTCCGGGCGGCGGACGGCGGGGGCGTCCGGCTCCAGACGGAAAACTGCCTTTCCTGCTGGACCTGCGAAAACAAGTGCCCGCTTGCGGCCGTCTCCAAGCGCGCCACCGCCGCCGGGCCCGTTTACGACTTGTGAGGGCCGGCGGCCGGCGCGGCCTGCGAGAGCGTTTCGAGGACCGGCGTCGTGAAGGCCCAGATGCCGGTGAGGGAATCCGCTTCGTTTTTGAGCTTCTGGAGCTTGGCCATCGCCGAGGCGACTTTCCCTTCGTCCGCGACGGCGAGGTAGACCGCGTTCGCGCCCGGCCAGACGTGGTCGTCGAGCCTTGCGCCGCTGCCCGGCCCCTCCCCTGTCAGCCGCGGCCAGCGCGTGTACGCGGCAATCCCCGCTTCCGCGAGGAGCGTTTTCACCTTTCCGTCGAGCACCATGTCGAAAGCAATCCACAACGCTTTTTCCATCTTCCGCTCCTTCCTTCTCACGCGGCCTTTTCCGCCGCCTTTTTTCCGCCGCGGCCCCGGTGGGCCAGCGAGTAGAGCACCGGCACCAGCACGAGCGTCACGAACATCGCGAAGAGCAGCCCGCCCGCCACGGTCGCTCCCATCGGCCGCCACATCGCCGAACCTTCCCCGCGCGAAAACACCATCGGCGACATCCCCGCCACGCTCGAAAGGGTCGTGATGAGCACCGGCCGCAGGCGCGAGCGGCCCGCCTCCACGATCGCTTCCTCCACCGCCTTCCCCCGCGCGCGCAACAAGCCGATGAAGTCGATGAGGACAATCGCGTTGTTCACCACCACGCCCACGAGCATGATCATGCCGATGAAGCTCATCATGTTGATGGTGAGTCCCAGCAGCTTCAGCGACACCGCCACCCCCGTGAACGCGAAGGGAATCGAGAACATGATGAGGAGCGGGTCGAGGAGGCTTTCGAACTGCGAGGCCATCACCATGTAGACCAGCAAAATCCCCAGTGCCATCATCAGCTGCATCTCCCCGAAGGTGTCCGCCTGGTCCTCCGCCGTGCCGCCGAAATGGACCGCCACCCCTTCCGGCAGGGCCACCTCGCGGGCGATGCGCGCGCGCAAGTCGCCCACCACCTCGCCGGCGGACCGCCCGAACACGTCGGCCTCCACCTTGACCATGCGCTCCTGGTTCTTCCGGTCGATGGAAAGCGGTCCGGTCCGCTCGACGACGTTCGCGACGGACGAAAGGCGGATGCGCTTGCCGCCGGAGGTGGCGATTTCGCTGCTTTCGAGGTCGGCGACGGAGCGGCGGAACGGCTCGTCCAAGCGCAGCAGCACGTCGTACTCGTCGTCGTCCTCGCGGAATTCGGTCGCGGTCGCGCCGTAGAAGAGCGTGCGCATCCCTTGCGCGATTTGACTTGTGTTCAGCCCGTGCGCCGCGGCCTTGACCCGGTCGATTTCGACGTGGATTTCCGGCCGCCCCTTTTCGCGGGAAACGTTCACGTCCACCGCGCCGGGCGTGGAGCGGACGATGGCGGCGATTTCCTCGGCGGTGCTTTCGAGCTTTTCCAGATCGAATCCCAGCACCTCGACGGAAACCGGCTTTCCGCCGCCCCCCGGTCCGTTCCCGCCGCCGGAGACGGACACCTTGACCAGTTCCGGCCAGTCCTTGACGCGGTCCGCGGCGGCGCGGCCGACGGCCTTGGCGGTGACGGAGCGGAGGGTGGGGCTGACGAGGCGCAACTGGATTTGCCCGGCATGCGAGCCTTCGCCGGAGCCGCCGCCCCCGCCGCTGCCGGCGCGGATCGAATGGCTTTTGACGATGTCGCCGTGCCTGGCGGCCTCTTCCAGGGCAACGGCCAGCACGTCGCGGCAGCGGTTCATGGTTTCTTCGAGGCGGGTGCCGACGGCGGTTTCGATCTTGATGGTCAGCCGGTCGGAGTCGTCTTCCGGCGAGTACTCGCTTCCCAGTCCGAAGAAGATCCACGCGCCGCCGCCGAGGAGCGCGAGAAGGAGGGCGATGACCGGCAGGCGGTGCCGCAGGGCGGCGGCGAGGAGCCGCGCGTAGCGCGCGTCCACCGCGTCGAACGCCTTCCCCAAGGCGTCGGCGAGGCGCGTGGCGGACGCGAACGCGGGCTTTTGCGAGGCGGGCCGCAACAGCTTGCTCGAAAGCATCGGGGTCAGCCACAGCGCGCAGACCATGCTCGCCAAGAGCGTCGCCGTCAGGAGCCCCCCCAGCTGCGTGAACATGATGCCGGCCTCGCCGGTGAGGAAGATGAGCGGGACGAAGACCACGATGGTGGTCAAGGTCGAAGCGAAAATCGCGGTCGTCACCTCTTCGCTGCCGAACATCGCGGCCTCGCGCGGGGCGACGCCGCGCTCGACTTTTTTGGAGATGTTTTCGAGGACGACCACCGCGTTGTCGACGACCATGCCGATGGCGACGGCGAGCGAGGACATCGAAATGATGTTGATGGTCCACCCCATCGCGTAGAGGAAAATCACCGCGGCGACGAGGGAAAAGGGTATCGTCAGCGCGACGATGAGGCTTGTCCGGAACGAGCGGAGGAACAGCCAGGTGACCAGGACCACGAAGACGAGCCCCCACTTGACGGCGCCGGTGACGTTGGCGATGGAGGAGACGATGTCGTGGGACGTGTCGGCGTACAGGTGGAACTCGATGTCGCGCGGGAGCGTCGGCTTGATGCGTTCGAGTTCCCCCGTCACTTCGCGGGCGACGGCGACCGTGTTCGCGCCGGAGCGCTTCTGGATCATCATGACGAGCCCCCGCTTGCCCATGGTCTCGGTTTCGGCGGTTTTTTCCTCGAAGCCGTCCTCGACCGCGGCGATGTCGCGCAAATAGAGATATTTGCCGTCCCGGTTGCGCAGGACGACGTTTTCCATTTCTTCGGGCGTGGCGTATTCGCCGGGGACCCGGAGCGAATAGTCCACGATGCCGACCTTGAGGTTTCCCGCCGGGAGCGTGACGTTTTCCGCGGCGAGGGCGGCGGAAACTTCGTCCAAGGTGATGCCGTATCCGCGCAGTTTCGCCGGGTCGAGCAACACGTGGATTTCCCGTTGGTAGCCGCCGAAGATGTTGACGGTGCCCACGCCGGGCAGGCGCTTCAAGGGGTCGGCGACGCGCTCGTCGATGATGTCGTAGAGCCGCTCGATGCTTTCGACCGCGGTGACGCCGTAGAACTGGATGGGGATCTGCGTGGTGTCGAACTTCATGATGCGCGGTTCGTCCGCGTCGTCGGGGAGGGAGTTGGCGACGCGGTCGAGGGCGCTGCGCACGTCGTTGCTCGCCTCGTCGAGGTTGCTGCCCCAGTTGAACTCGCAGGTGATGCGGCTCTGGCCCTCCTTGGTGGTGGAGGTCATTTCCTTCAAGTTGTTGACGCTGCCCAAGGCGCGTTCGAGGAGCTTGGTGACGCGGGTTTCGACGTCTTCGGTGGAAGCGCCGCTCCAGGTGGTGACGATGGTGACCTGGGGGTTGTCGATTTCGGGGAGGTAGTCCACGGAAAGGCGCGTGTACATGACGCAGCCGATGACGAGGACGGCGAGGAAGAACATGAGCGTCGTGACGGGACGCCGGACGCCTAGGGCGGAAAGGTTCATGCGGGGTTTCCTTCGGGGGGGCTCAGGGAACGCTGTTTTTCTGTTCGTTTTCGCTTGACGTTTCCGCGGCCCCTTCCGCGCCGTGCGCCCCGGCCACGGAGACGGGCACGCCGTCGGTGAGCTTGTTCTGCCCCATGACGACGTAGGTCTCGCCCGCCGCGAGCCCCGAAAGGATTTCCACGCGGTCGCCGGAGCGGATGCCGGTGACGACGTCCCGCGCGCGGGCGGTGCCGTCTTCCACGACGAAGAGGATGCGCCGCTCGAACACCCGCGTCAGCGCCGAAGCCGGCACGGCGAGCACGTCCTTGCGCGAGACGAGCGTGGCCGACGCGGTCGCGTACATGCCGGGGCGCAGCAGCCAGTCGCCGTTCTCCGTCCGCTCGTTTTCGAGGAGCACTTCCGCCGTCGCCGTGCGCGTGGCCGTGTCCACCGTCGGCCACACGCGCGAGACGGTGCAGTCGAACGTGCGCCCGGGGACCGCGTCGAGCGCGACCGAAACCGCCGTCTGCCGGGCGCGTACGAGCGGAAGCAGCCGGTCGGGAACGGCAATCACCAGCTTCAGCGGCGTCATTTCGACAATGCGGACAACCGGCGTGGAGGCGGAGAGCATGCTGCCGGGGTCCACGTAGCGTCGGGCGACGACGCCGTCCATGGGCGAGACGATGAAGGCGTTTTCGAGGTTGACGCGCGCGAGCTGGAGTTGCGCCTGCGCCTGCGCGAGGGAGGCCTTGGCGGATTCGTGGGCGGTGGCGGCGGCGTCGCGGGCCTGTTCGGTGGCGACCTCTTCGGCGAAGAGGGCTTCGATGCGGCGGCGTTCGCGTTCCTTTTCGGCGAGGGTGACTTCGGCGGACTGGACCTGGGCGCCGGCGAGGGAGACCTGCGCTTCGAGTTCGCCGGTGTCGAGGACGCCGAGGCGCTGGCCGTTGGTGACGGCGGTGCCTTCGAGGAGGGGGACCCGGCGGCCTTCGACGGTGGCGTAGAGCTTTTCGAGGCGGCCGGAAAGCTTGCTGGCGACCTCGACGGTGCGGAGGGACTCGAGTTCGCCGGTGAAGGAGAGGATTTCGTCGATGTCGGACGGGGCGGCGACGGCGGTGCGGACGGCGACGGGCGGGAGGGAGGACGGGGCGGAGGGCCCGCCCTCCGGTGCGGAGGGGGAACAGGCCGCGAGGAGGAGGGAAACGGGCAGGGCGATTGCGGGAAAAAGGAAATGTTTCATCGTCTTTTCTTTCCACCGGAGGGGACGGCGCCTTTCTACCAAACCCCCGCCGCCGCCTTCAAGCCGCGCCGCCAGGGGGGCGTTCCCGCCCGTTTTGCCAATGTTTGGCAAATCCGCCTGAAATTTGCCGAACATTGGCAAAACGCCCTTGCGGCGCGGCGGGGAGGGGGTTAGGGAACGGCCACCGGGAAGGGGAAGCCGATCGGGTCGAGGGCGGGGGCTTCGTCTCCTTCCGCGCCGCGGGCGGCGCGGCGGGAGGGCAATTCCCCGTCCGGATCGGCGCCGCAGCGCGTCATCGACCAGGTGCCGGAGACCCCCGTGCACGAGGTCATGGTCCCCGACATGTACGTTTCTTCCTTCCGCGTCCCGCGATACACCGCGCCCACGCCGCCGTCGAAGCGGTCGCGCGTCTCGAACCTCACGGTCGCACCGTTGACGTGCCAGTCCCACCAGTGGTCGGAAGGCGAGGTGTCGTGCATCGTCCCGTCCGCGTAGAACCGCGCCGCGTATTCGCGGGAGGGCTCCCCCTCCCACTGGTACCGGAAGCGCCACAACCCCGCCACCGGGACGTTCGTCGCGAGCGACACCACGGCCGAGGCCTCCTCCGTCCCGTAGCCGTTGCTCACCCTCACGGTGTACGTCCCCGCCGTCGCCTCGCCGGCCGACAGCACGAGGAACGTCTCGCGCCGCCCGGTGTCGATCCCGTTGTGGTACCACGCGTACCGCAACGGCCGCGTCCCTTCCGCCTCGACCGCGAGCATCACCGCGTCGCCGTCCGCCGCCTCGCAGTTTTCCGGCGCCGTCACGATGCGCGGCGGCGTGTTGGTCCCTTCCAGGTGCAGCAACTGCTTGCGGAGGGGCGGAAAGGTCTTGTGCGGCGGGTCGCCCCAGCTGTCGGACCAAATGGTGGAGGCGAGTCCGATTTCCGCGTTCAGTCCCGCGTACGCGGTCAAAAGATAGTAGAAGTCCGGCGCGGCGAGGTTCCGCCCCTGCACGCGACCGGTCGCGTTGCATTCGAGGTACGGTTCGACCCAGCCGTACGCGCCGATGAGACTGTACACCTTGACCGTCACCGTCGGCTTGACCGCCACGCGCACGCCCGCGCTTCCTTCGACCTCGTAGGTGAAATTGGTCTCCGCGATCACCCACCCCGGATTGCCGCTTCCCACCTGCTTCCAGACGTCGTCGGAGAGTTTCCAGTGGTAGTCGAGCGCGCGGACGATGTCGATGACCGCGGCCACGCTCGCGTTGGTCGCCTGCGCCTGCACGGAAAGTTCCACGGGCACCGTGACGCCGAGGTCCACCCAGATCGGTACCGGCCCGATGGTCCCGCCGAAGGTTTTCTTCGCTTCGGCGACCGTCCAGCTCCAGTTGGTGGCGAACGCCGCGTTCGTGGTCGCGACGAGCTTCGGGTTCAAATGCAGGTGCACCTGCCCGTCCACCGCGAGGTCGCAACTGTTGAACTTGCGCTTGAGGATGCCGAAGTCGGCCGCGACCGAGAACCCGGCGCTGACGTCCCAACTGCCCAGATCGCCCTCGAACGCCAGCGGCACCCGGGCGGGGATTTTCGCGTTGAGCCGGTCGGAGGAGATGACGCCGTTGGTGGAAAAGCGCCGCGCCGTGCCGCCGGAAACGCAGGGACGTGCGAGCGTGCGCCGCGACGACGCCGACGGCGCCGCGTCCTCCACGTCGTACTCGCTCCACGCGCCGTCGTCGCTCGAAAAGCTGCCGCCCGCGAAGAAGTCGGCCAGGGTCGCTTCCGAAGTCGAAGCGCGGACGGTCCCCGCCTCTTCGTCGGGGGCGTCCAGCGATTCGATCCGCCGGTAGAAAATGCCGATGGCCGGGTCGCTGCTCGCCCAGAGCTGCCCCGCCGCGGGCAGCTTCCACCCGTCGCCCGTGAAGGCGAAGAGGAGGAATCCGTCGCCCGCTTCCAGCACCTCGATCGACCCCGCCGAAGCCGAAGCCGCCGAAGCGCCCGTCGCGCGCGCGGTGGCTTCCGCGAGCTCTTCCACCGCTTGCGCGCCGCTTCCGATGACCACGAAAGGCGGGATTCCTTCGCCCGTGCCGGTCTCCCCGCCGGTCACCGCGCGCAAGTCGCTGGCGAGCACCACGAGCGACGAGGCGCTGCCGGCGGTGTTGCCGGCGAGGTCCGTCGCCGTCGCCCAGATTTCGACGCGTTCGCCGGGGGCGCCGAGCGCGCCGCCCGCGTACGAGAGAACGCCGTCCTCCCACGAAACCGCGGGGTCTTCGCCGAAGAGGTGGCGCTCCCCGCCGATGTAGATCGCGAGCCCCTCCTCCGAGACGCCGCCCGGGTCGGAAACCGCGATGCGCACGGGGGTGTCCGCCGGAACCGATACCGCGTCCGGCGCGGGGGAGAGGAACTCGAACGCCGGTCCCTCCTGGTCCACCTTTTCGACGCGGAAGAACATCATCCGGTTGGTGCCCGTGGCGATGGTTTCGCCGAGCGACCAGCCGGAGCCGGAGACGTAGCCGCCCGCGAGCGCCCACGCTCCGTCCGGGTCGGTCAGCGAGGAGCGGCCCGTCACGCGGTAGGTCGTGCCGGGGTCGCTTTGCCAGCGCAAGGTCGCGGCGCTCCCGTCGAAGGTCGCTTCGTCGATGGGCGCAAGGTCCTGCGCCGCCGACGCGAGCGCGAGCGCGGCCGCGGCGGCCGCCGTCCAAAAACTCCTCCGCGACATGGCCCGCCTCCTTTACTCCGCCACCAGCACGGCCCAGAAGCGCACCGGCCCGTCGCAGAAGACGTCCATCTCCGGTTCCGTCACGCGCTCGGAGAACGAGAAGCCTTCGAGGAGGTTCGCCGAGACGTACACGTCGTACGCCGTCCCCTCCGCCATCGCGACCGCCGCGCCAGAAGCGTCTTCCACCTCCCACGCCGCCAGCACTTCCATCCGGCCGTCCGCGGCCGGTCCCGCCATCATCGCGGTGAAGCGGACGCCGCTTGCCGCGGCCATCGCCGCGAAGGTTTCCGGCGGGACGACCACGCCCGTCGGCGGCAGCGCCGAGGCGACCACCTCGAGTTCGAAAACCGCTTCGGTCGAGAGGCCCTGCGCGTCGGTCGCGCGGATCCGGACCGAACGCGCGGCGGCGGGGAGGGTGTCCTTCGTCCGCAGGGTGTCGCCGACCACTTCCACGTACGCGTTCGCGCCGTCGCCGTCGCCGTCGGCCAGCGCGAAGGTGATTTCGTCGCCTTCGTCGTCGTCGAGGGCGGAAAGGGTCCCGATGTATTCGTCCGCGCCGTTCCGCTCGCGCACGGACTTGCTGGAAAGGGCGATGTCGCGGGGCGCGCTCGCGTCCGCGGTGGTGCCGGACGCTTCGACCCACGCGGAAACGTGTCCCCAAGCGTCCACCGAGCGCACCCGCACCCAGTATTTCGTCCCCATCGCGAGCCCCGCCGCGGTCGCCGCGGCTTCCGCGGACGACTGCGCCGCGTCGGCGAGAGGCGAAGGCACCGCCGGAAGGTTCGTCACCGCCGTTTCCGCCTCGTAGTCCGGGGCGGGCTTGCCGGTGCCGAGCAGCGTGATGTTGCGGACGCCGTCTCCTTCGGCCGCCGCCTGCCAGACGCCGTTCGTGCCGGTGGCGCCGGGAACGCCGAGTTCGAGCCGCACGCCGTCGACGAGGGCCTCTTCGGGCAGGTCGAGATAGAGGAAACGGGTGTTGTAGATGGGAGCGCGGTTGGTCGTGACGGAGCCCGCCGCTTTCCATTCGCCGCCGGGCAGTTGGTAGTACAGCACCATCGGTGCGCCTTCGGTATTGTCGGCGACGCCGCGCGTCCGCGCCACGAAGCGCAGGGACGCGCTTTCGCAGCCGGAAAGGTCGAGCGCGGGCGACTGGACCCCCGGAAGCGGAGCGGTCACCAGCCCGTGGTAGTCGCCGTAGGGCGTTTCCCCGCTCTTGCAGAACCAGCTCTTGGTCGTCGCCGCGTGGTCGGCGGAATAGCGCCAGCCGCTCGTGCCGTCCGCGGCGAGGTCCGCGTTCGGCGCGGCGGCAATCTCGTTTTCCGTCCCCGACGCGAGAACCGGCGTCAATTGCACTTCGAAACAATCCACCGCGCCCGGATCGGTCCAGGAGATGCCCAGCGCCGTCGAGCTTTCCGCCGCCACGGACAGCCCTTCGGGCGGGGGACCGGTGTTTTCGGTCGTTTTCCGGCCGTATTCGACATCCACCCATTCGTCGCCGACGAGTGCCTGCACGCGGTACCAGTACGTCGTCTCCTCCGGCAGGTCGGGCAGGCGGAAGTCCGTCACGTTCATCGTGTACTGCCCGAGGTAAACGTCCGGGTCGGAGAAGTCCGGTTGGCCGTAGAGGGAGACGATTGCTTCGGTCACGTAGGTTCCGCGCTGCCGGTTGTTGCGGTAGGCATTCGGCGCCGCCATCCGGAACTCCACGGTCTCCGCCCCATCGGGAACCCGGACGTACACCGGATTGTCCGAAGTCGGCCAGGTCACTTCGCCGCCGTCGGCGGTGCCGGTCGCCGTGCTGGTGTGGAGGTCCTGCCATCCGCCGCCGTCGAAGCGGTAGCTCGCGTCGATGCGCGAAACGTTCGTGTCGCCGCCGCCGTTCCACGTGCCGTGCGTGAAATCGAGGGCGATCGCCGTCGCGCCCCGCAAGGGCAGTCCGTCCGTCACGAGCGCCACGCCGTTGGAGCCGCAGAGGAAGTGCGCATCGACCCGTTGGGTCACCACGCCGGAAGAATTGGTCTCGGTGTACACCGCCCACGCCGGAGCGACCTTGATGGCCCCCAGTTCCGCGCGCATCGTCACGGACGGATCGGGCGTTTCGTACTTCCAGTACTGCCCGTCGAGGAATTCGTTGGTGCCGATGGCTTCCTTTGGCACGACGTACATCGACCCCGTCGTCCCCGCCGTCAGGTCCACGCGGTAGTCCGTCGCCCCTTCGACCGGGGCCCACGAAAGGGCGAGCCATGCGTCGCCGGTCGCTTCGGCGGGCGTCGTCTCGTCCACGTCTTCCACCGCGATGGTGAAAGCCTCTTCCGCCGTGCCGCCCTTCCCGTCGGAGACGCGGATGCGGCAGTAGTGCGCGGGATGTTCCTCGAAATCGAAGACCTGCGCGGTCAGAAGCTTGTTGCCGTCGAGGGAGAAGCAGTCGTTGCCGGTGGCGCCTTCGCCCGTGGCGAACGAGTACGTCAAGGTGTCGCCGTCCTCGTCCACCGCGGAGAGCGTCCCGACAAGCGTCCCGACAGGTGCGTTTTCTTCGACGGACGCGTTGTCGAGCGCAAGCCCCGTCGGTGCGTGGTTCGTGCTCGTGGGAGTCGTGTACGTCCCGGTCACGGCCTTGGTGACGGATTTGGTCGCGGTGAACGTGACGTTGCCCGGCTTGACGAAGCCTTCGGCATCCTGGAATTCGACCGTGTAGCTGCGCCCCGGCACGAGCGCGGGCAGGCGCACGCCGCTCTTCTGCCACGGGCTCCTTTCCTGCGTCACGTTGTCGACGAGCTGCCACATCGCGCCGGCTTCCACCGCTTCCGCGGGCGCGCAGGTCCCGCGCACCTGCGTCAGAAGCACCGCCTTGACCGAGTCCATCGTCACGGGCACGTCCAAGTAGCTCGCGTGGTCCACCTGCTGGCCTTCGAGGACGTTCAGGTTGAACTTCGCCGCCGTCGGGTGCGCGTTTTTGTCGCTCGCGAGCGCGCAACCCAAGGAATCGCTCATCAGGGCGGAAATCACCGGGACCAGCCCGTCGTTGTCGCCCACGCCGGTGCCGTCGGCGTAGCTCATGGAGCGGTAAATCTTCGCCGCCGCCCAAAGCCCCATGTGGTCGGTTTTGATTTCGCCCGAGGAGGCGTCCGGCCAGCCGTCCTTCATCGAGTCGGAAATCATGTTGGTCGAGCTGCCCGCGAAGAGCACGCACTTGTTGTCGGCGGACTTGCTGCGCATCCCCGCGCGGCCGGTGAAGGGGTCCCGGAGGCTGGTGCGCAGGAGCGCCGTGTCGTAGCTGTCGCCCATTTCGGAAATCGCGCTTTCCGCGAGCGCTTCCTTGGGGATTTCGTTGGTCGCGTACCACGCCAGCTCGAAGCAGCCGGCCGTGTTGTTGTGCAGGTTGAAGGAGTTGTAGATGCTTGAAACGAACCAGCTGTTGTCGTCCGGCCCGGAATACTTGATCCACGTGGGGTTCGCGCCTTGCGCGCCCAGGTGGGGGCTTCCCAGCGTCACCAGGCGGTGGACGCGCGAGGCGAATTCGGAATCCGTGTTCATCGCGTAGCGGCTGACGAGCCCGCCCATGCTGTGGGCCATGATGACGACCTGCCGGTCGGCGAACTCGGGGTGGGAGGCGTAGAAATCGTTGACGAACTTCGCGAAGCGCAGGCCGTTGGTCGCGATGAAGTCGCGGGAGTCGTAGACGTAGCGGTACACGCGGAACATGTCGCCCATCGGCGGCTGGTTGAAATACCCGAGCGTGTAGTTGGTGTCGGCGTTCATCCACCCGTACCAGTAGTTCAAAGTCTCGGGCTTTCCGTCGCCGCTCATGCCGTGGACGAGGATGACGGGGATGCGGTCGTCGGTGAGGGCCACCGTGCCGCTGGAGGCGCCCACGGGCCCGCCGTCGGTCCGGTTCGTCGTGATGTTGTTGTCGTAGTAGAAGTCGTTCTTCGCCGCCGCGTAGCTCGGCACCATCCGGTCCTTGGAGACGTGGAGGTACG
Organism: Kiritimatiellia bacterium; assembly: GCA_017445365.1. Taxonomy (GTDB): domain Bacteria; phylum Verrucomicrobiota; class Kiritimatiellia; order CAIQIC01; family Lenti-01; genus RGIG3480. The sequence continues at coordinate 34,494 of JAFSUH010000066.1, forward strand.
ACCCGTCGTTCTGGCCGCTCGTGGCGGAGTATTTCTTGCCGTCCTGCTCGTAGCTCGCCTCGAAATAGTACTCCGGGTCGCCGCTTGCATCGTCTTCCCACGCCGCCGTCCACGTGCGGACGAAATACGCCGTCCCGTCCGCGCGCTGCCGCACGGTCGCGTCGAAGGAGCCGATCGTGTCGTCGCCGAGCGGGTCGTCCTCGAAAATGGTGATGGTCACCGTTTTGCCCGCGGGGATGTTCGCGCATTCGCCGTACATCGTGACGGCATCGCCCTGTGAAACGTAGAGCGGTTCCTGCCAGCCGAGGGAGGAGAAGCTGGGCGTGCCGATGACCGTGAACTTCGCCGCGCGGGTGTTGTTGGCCTCGTTGCTTTCGGCGATTTCGTCTTCCGCGTCGGCCTTGCAAACGATGTAGTAGATGCCCGGCGGCGTGTCCGACGGAATCGTCCAGGAGAGCGTGTCCTCTTCCTCTTCGCCGTTGGAGATGCCGTTGACCTCCTGGTAGTTGGGCGTGACGCCGCTGCCGATCTTGGTGGCGTTGGAGAGGTTCGTCGTCGTCCCGAAATGGTAGTACACGTCGCAGTACTTCCACCACCCCGTCGCGTCACCGTTGTTGCGCGTGACGCTGTCGATTTTGATTTTGTCTCCGGGATACGCCCGGTTCGTCGAAAGCGAAATCGACGAAATCACCAAATCCGGGAGCGCCCAAGCCGCCGCCGCCATCCCCCACGCCAAAAATGCCGCAAAAACCGTCTTTTTCATCGTTTTCCCTCCTTATTCCGCCAGTCCCGCCGCCTTGAGCGCCGCGGCCCGCGCCTTGGCCTTTTGCGCGTCGGCCGCCGCGCCCCAGCGCGCCTTGGCCGCTTCCGCCGCTTCCGCTTCCGCTTCGTCCGCCAGCGCC
>JAFSUH010000067.1 GCA_017445365.1 Kiritimatiellia bacterium
AGCAAACATATCGGGTGTCTCCCACTTGGGACAGCGGGTGGGTTACCGAATCACCTGACGCGCGCATCATACTCCGGCACGGAACAGACTTATAGACCCCTTTCGTTGAAATCATGCAAACCGCATTACCAACAAAATCGGGCCGTTTTTGCCGAACATTGGCAAAACGGGGAACGGCGGTTCAGGGTTCCGCGTCGGCGGGGGAGACGATGCCGAGGCGGTCGAGCACGAGCCCCTGCGCCTTCGCGTAGGCCGCCCGCTGCCGCGCGTACGCCGCCAAGGCGTCGATGCGCTCCTTCTTCGCGTCCGTCAGGTTCTTCTGCAGCTGCAGGACGACGAAACTCGTGCTCTTCCCCTGCTCCAGCTTGCGCTGTTCCGCTTCGAGCGCGTCGGCCGCGTAGTCCACCGCCTCCTCCGTCGCCGCGTACGCCTCCCACGCCGCGCGGATGCCGTTGGCCGCGTCGGCCACCTCCACCAGCGCGGTTTCCTCCGCCGCCGCGGTGGCGAGCGCGAGGCGCTCCCCGGCGAGCTCGGCGCTGCGGAGCGCGTGGCGCGCGGCGCGGTTGCCGATGGGGAAGGAGAAATCGAGCCCGACGCGCCATTCGGTGCGGTCGGCCTCCGCAAGCGCGTCCCACGCTTCGCCGTATCCGTCTTCGTTGCGCGCGGCCAGCCCGTAGCGCCCCGAAAGGTCCAGTTGCGGCAGGCGGTCGGAGCGGGCCCGGTCGGTCGCCGCGCGCTGGATTTCCTCCGCGAGGCGCGCGATGCGGATGTCCGGCCGCCGTTCGAGGGCCGTGCGCGCGGCGGTCGGGTCGAGCGCGGGCGCTTCCGCGGCGAGGGCGGCGTCCGGCGGGACGATTTCGACCGCCTCCATCGTGCGTTGCGACGCGAAAACGAGGGATTTCAGGGCGTTTTGCGCGGCGACCTCCGCCTGTCGCGCCGCCGCGGCCGCCGCGCGGGCGCTCGCGGCCTGCGAGGCGGCCTGCCGTTCGTCCAGGCGGGCCATGGTGCCGATGGCGACCTTCCGGGCGTTGTCTTCCGCGAGGCGGGAAGCGAGGCGTTCGGCCTCTTCGCGCACGGCGACGAGCTCGCGCGCGGCGATGAGGGCGATCCACGCTTCTTCGACCGCGAAGAGGCTTTCCTGCGCCTGCCGGTCGAGTTCGCAAAGCGCCTGCTCCGCTTGCAGGACGGCGGTGCGCGCCGCGTGGCGGGCGCTGTCGGTCTTCAGGCCCTTCAGGAGCGGCTGGACGAGGGAGAGGCCGAGAAACCCGTCCGTGTCGTCCTTGCCGGAAGAGGTCGCCCCGCCGGAGGAGGAGGTCATTTCGAGCCCGAGGTCCCAGCGCAGGCCGTGGAAGGGCGTCAGGCCGCCGATGCCGGCGGAGAAGGCGTCGGTGCGCGTTTCGTCGGCGTCGGTGCCTTCGGCGGAGCCGCCGGACGTTTCGGAGTGGGCGCCGGAAGCTTCGAGGGCGGGGTCGAAGGCGCCGCGGGCGGAAAGGGCGTCGGCGAGGGCCTCGCGCGCGGCGAGGCGCTTCTGGCGGAGGGCGAGATTGTTGGAAACGGCGAGCCGGACGCATTCTCCGAGGGAGAGGTCCATCCGCGCGGGCGGGGAATCCTCCCCCGCGGCGCAAAGGGGCAGGGCGAAGACGGCCCCCAACAGGATGCCCCGCCGCCAACAAGCTTTCCGAACCGCAGTCATGCCTTGGATTCTACCGATTCCCCGCCCCGCCGCGAACGAAAAATGCGGCGCGGTCCCGGCGGGAAAACGAATAACGGTTTTTCGCGAAACGGCAACCCGGGAGCGTCAAGGCTTGCCGGGAACGCCGTCTGCCCGGCAAGCGCTTGGGCGGAAACGGTTGCCCCCGAGCAGGATGGCCGCGACGAGCCCCGCAAGGAGCGCCGCGATTTGGGTCGCCAGTTCCCATGCGGCGGCATCGTGGCGGAAGACGACCACGTGCTCGCCCGGCTCCAGCCGGATGGCCGAAAAGAGGTAGTCCGCGCGCAACACGGGTTTCCGTTCGCCGTCCACCCACGCCTTCCAGCCGGGGTCCCACGCGTCGGCAAGCCGCAGATACGCCGCATCCGAAGCCAACACGCGCCACGCGCTTTCGCCGCGGATGCAGAGAACCGGTTCGACGCTTCCTTCGATGGTGCGCGCGCCGCCTTCCGGCACGTCGCCGTCCGAAAGGAGCAGCTCGCCGTGCGGGTCGTAGCCGGGAGCGGCCATCCGTTCGAGCGCTTCTTCCGGCGTCGCGGCTTTCGCGGCGCCCGCCGGCACGAGGGCGGCGCGGCCGCGCGCACCGGCGATTTCCAGCACCGCGTGCGTCGGCGTCCGCCCGTCCCCGCGGACGACGCCGGTCGCCGAGACGCGCACGCCGCAAACCGTCCGGAGCGCCTCTTGCGCCGCGGGGTCGGAAAGCCATTGCCGCGCGACCGCTTCGGGAAGGAGGAGATGCGTCACGCCCTGCAGGTCCCAGCGGACGAGCGGCGGGATGCGCGCGCCCTCGAACGCGAGATATGCCGCGGGCGGCCGCGGCATCGCGGTCACCGCCGTCGTCTCGATTCCCTGCGCGGGGAACAGGCGGCCGGGGCAACGGCCGAGGAAAGCGTCGTTCATCACGGGAATGGCGACGCGGTTGACGCCGGCCGCTTCCTTGAGAAAAGCGGTCAGGGGATTGGCGGCGAAGTCGTTGGGGTTGGCGAGTCGGACGTAGCGGGGCGCGAGCCAGAAGAGGCATTCGCCCGCGACGAAGGCCGCGAGAAACCATCCGGCGAAGGCATGGCGGCGGGTCGTCGCGGCAAACGCCGCGAGGGCGAAAGCCGCGAGCGCCACGGCGAGCCCCGCGAGGGAAGCCGCGCGCGTCGAAGCGATGGCACGCGCGTATTCAAGCGGCCATCCCGTGACCGTCCACTTGGCCGCTCCGCCGGAAACGACGAAGGAAAAAAGGAAGGCAAGCGCGGCCAGCCCTGCCGCACCGATGGCCCAGCGGCGCACGATTGGGCGTTCTTCCTTGGCACATTGCAACAGTCCGTCCAGCCCGAACGCCGCGCAAACGCCCCACGCCAGCTGGAAGACGTGGATCCACTTGTTGGGATTGCGGATGGAGCCGAATCCCGGCAAAGCGGCGACAAGCCGGTAGAGCGGCGTGTACTTGCCCCACGAAAGGACAAGCGTCGCGGCCAGGAGCGCAAGCCACAGGAGGGCCAACCCTTTCCGTTCGCCCGTGCGGCCGGTGACGAGCAGCCAAGCGAGGAAGGCGATGCACATCGCTCCCGCCGCGGAAAGATAGACCGTTTCCGTCCGGTAGTTCAGGAACCCCTGGTGCGTCTCGTCCCAATGGGCCGTTTGGCCCACGCGCCCGTGGTACGGACCGGAGGGGTCGCCGCTGCCCCAGCCCATCCAGCCGGGGGCGACGAAGTCGAAGCTCTCGTCCGGCGGCTGGCTCCATTGCGTGAGATAGTCCCACGCGGCCTCCGGCGCTTCCTCCTTGTCCGCACCGCCCAAGTTGTCCACCTGCCCGGAGGCGAAGGCCGAGGAGATGGGGCCCAGGATGCCGACGGCCGCCACCGCCGCCGCGGGCAGGGCGACGAGAAGCGCGCGCAACAGGCGCCGGGGGAGGGGACCTTCCGTTTCCGCCCGCACCAGTTCGTACAACGCGAGCGGGAAGAGGAAGGTGCCGAAGAAAAGGCCGGTGTCGAGCTGCTCCAGGAACATCGCGACGACGCAGGCGGCCGCGACCATGCCCCAGAGGACGCGGCGGCGGCGCGGGATGGTTGTCTCTCCCAGTTTGCCCACGGCCCAAAGGGCGGGGCCGAGGAAGAACAACCCGCCGTATTTTCCGAAATGCCCCGCGCTCAACAGGGAAAAATTTGTCCCGAGCCACGCGGCGAGGACCCCGCCGAACAGCGCCGCGCTCCAGCGGACCTTTTTGCCCCGCAGATACAAGGCCGTGAAGAAACCCAGCGACGCCAACGCCGCAAACTGGAACCAGTTGATGTATCCGCGTGCGGAAAGCAGGTTCGGCCAGTTGCTCGCTTGGATGCGCGCGCTGTCGGCCAACCCGCATATCTCGTCGTTCCATCCCCGCAACCAATAGGGCCGCCCCTGATTCTGCCATTTGAGCGTGTATCCGTAATTCTGGTCTTGCGTGGAAAGCACGGCGCCGGGGACGAGGAGCCTGGCTCCCGCGGCGAGAGCAAGCAGGACGAAGGCAAAAGCCGCGGAGAGAACGGCGTGACGGGCAAGGAATCGTTTCATTCCCGTTATCAAACCCGTTTCCCTTGTTTCCCGCAAGTCTGCCACAAACTGGCTATCCCCATTTTGCGGGGGTAGATTGGCGTAGAAACGCTGACGTGGCGGGACTCAACTGGAACCAGTCAACGGCGGCGGAGGTAGGTGGCGCCGACGAGGAAGCGGAGGAGATACATGCCGGCGGCGAGGAAGGGATGGGCGAAGAAACGGCGCCATTTGCCGTTTTCGAGGAAGACGCCGAAAAAGCGGTACCAGACGGAAAACTGGCGGCGGACGTTGGGGTGGTCCGGCCATTTGGCGCGGTAATCCGTGAAAGAGGGCGAGTAGTATGCCTTTTTCTTGAGATAGCGGCGGAAGGAAAAGGCGCCTTCGTCGTGGTAGAGGGGGGAACGGACGATGCCGAAGGAGCCTTTGGCGGCAAGGCGGATGTCGAGTTCCCAGTCTTCTCCGGCGTAGATGCTTTCGTCGAAGCCGCCGACGGCGAGGAAGGCGTCGCGGCGGATGAAGCGGACGGCGTCGATGGGGGTTGCATCGTAGAAGGAGCGTTCGAAATTGCGGACGCGGATCCAGTAGCCGGTACCGACGACGGTTTCGGGGATGTAGAGGGCGACGCGGCCGGGGTGGCCTTCGAGGGATGCGAGGCATTCGGCGAGGACGTTCGGCGAAAGGCGCATGTCGGCGTCGAGGTAGACGACGAAAGGGGTGCCGGCGGCGCGGATGCCGGCGTTCCGCTGGGCGCTCCGTTCGGGGCCGAGGACGAGGAGTTCGTCCATGCGGCCGCGGGCGAGCTCCCGCGTCCGGTCGGTGGAATGGTTGTCGACGAGGATGACGCGGAAAAGGGAGCGGGGAAGGGTCTGCGCGTCGAGCGCGTCGAGAAAGGCGGGGAGATTGCGTTCCTCGTTGCGGGTGGTGACGACGACGGTGACGCGCGGGGCAAATGGATCCGGGCTGGATTGCATGCGGACTACCTTGTTGCAAATCCCGCCGCATGTCAAACGGTGGTCGAAAGCAAGAACACGTTCACGGCGCGATCTTTCGCTTGGCGGAACAGAGGCGGGAAAACGACGCCTTTAAGAATGAAACGGCATGGAGCAAGACGAATTATCAAAGGCGCTGTAGAATTTACTCAAGTAAATCCCGAACATTCCAGCCAATGTCCCTTTAAAATATGCAAATGCGATGTCTGGGTGTTTACATTTCAATGCCATGAACCCGTAATGGACGGCGCTTGCCGGGGCGGCGACGAAGGCGCAGATCAATGCCTGGACGAAAGAAAAATGGCGGCGGGCGAATTTCACGCGGTTCCGGCCGAAACAGTAGGCCCTGCGCGGATTCCCCATGCCCAACGCCCGCAGGAGTCCCACCTCGGCGGAATCGAGATAGCCGAGATGCAACGTGCGGGCTTTTGCGCAGAAATAGCCTTCCGTCCCGAGTCCCTTCGTCGTGCGGAGACCGAAATCCGTTTCGTCGAATTGCATCCCGTAGCCGGCATCGAAGCCATCCACTTTGTCAAATGCATCCCTTGTAACGGCAAAGGCGTTTGGAGCGCAGGTTGTGGGGTAGTCGATTCTTGCAGGAATCTTGTCAAGGGGCGTGTTTTTCAAATACTCATGAATAATCGTCGTCCACGGATCGAATGTGCATCCAAGCGACCATACAATGAGTTGACCATCTTTGCGCCTGTGCATCGTCATGGGAGCGACGAAAGTCGCTTTCGGATGCCGTGCGAAACATGCCATCATTTCCGAAATTGCCATTGGTTCAAGTTCATTGTCGTCATCGATGAAGAAAAGGTATTTTCCTTTAGCTACCTTCGCTCCGCAGTTCCTTGCGGCGGACGTGAACCCGTTTTCGGGAGTCCGGGCATATTTGACACGCATGTCGCCTCGGGCGAGTTCCCGCACCCGTTGCGCCGTGTCGTCCGGCGAGCAGTCGTCTGCAATGATGACTTCCAGATTTCCCCAATCGGAGGCAAGAACCGAGCGGATACATTGACACAACATCTCCGAGCGGTTGTAGGTTGGAATTACAACGGAAACAAGAGGCTTCATGGAATTCGAGAGGGATAATACCTTTGCAGGCCCTTCTTTGCCAACATGCGGTAAAGACTCTTCATGCGGAGGTGTGAGGCAATAGCGGTCACGGCGCAGTAGAGGGACCCGGGAGCGTGGCGGTAGAGGGCGAGTTGCAGGCGGAAGAGGGGGGAACCCCAATGCTGGATGTGGGGCCAATCGGGTTCGTCCGCCCATGGAGAGAGCGCCTTGCAATGCCGAAATTGTTTGGTAAACGGATTGGTATTGCCGGATTCCCACGGACGCCCTGCGATATTGCCCATCATGTGAACGATGGTCGGAGCGGAACAAGCGCGATTGTATTCTTCTTCCGGATAAAAACGGGACGGAGTGAGCGCGTAGATACACAGGATCCACCGCCATGGAATGCAGGGATAGAAAGAAAACGTATTGCACGCAAGAGGAAGCGAGAGAATGGAATGGGCAAGAGTGGCATTGAGAACGCCTTGGTCCACACAAGGCAATTGGGCATTTGTATCCCGGATTGTCTGGAGCAACCGCTCTTCGCACCGGGTGTCCCGCCAGCGATCCAGCTGGAAGAGCAGGACGCCCGCATTGTAATAAGCGACTTGCTCCTGGCGTTGCGGCCCGATCAAGACCTGACAGCAATCCTTGACGGCAGCACAGACAAGAGGAGCGGAAATCGAAGTCGAAAACAATTCGCGAAGCGAGCGGAGCACCAAGGTGTCGCTGTCCAGATACAAAATCCGCTTGACATAGGCGGGGAGGAGTGTCCCCAAAAACAACCGGGCCCAAGTCGCGTAGGAATTGTTCCAAGATTTCGCGCCAAGAGTCATCAACTCTCGCATGGGAGCTTCAATGGGATAAAAGGAAATGTCCCGCGCGTAACGCGTGACCAACTCCGTCATTTTCCGTTTTTGCTCGTCCGTGATGCCGTTGTCCAGGATGTGGAAATGGATGCCAAGAGCGTCGGAATTCGTTTCGCAGATGGAACAGATGGAAATACCGGCGAGAAATGCGTAATTCGCATCTGTTGCATAGCAGATGTGCCATGTTGATTCCAGGGGGCCCTTGGCATTGCCATTTGGAGGCGGATTGGTGTTGACTGTGTTGGGGGCTGGCATGGACATCATTCTGCAATGGAAGCGGGGAGAAGATAGAATCAAATGGCGGGAGGAATGACAAGCGTCGGGAAGGAATCGCATCCGGTGGGGCGGACACGCCCCGGCGCATGGGGGCGACATGCACGGGAATGCGGCGGAGTGGTGAAAAGGACTGGCACGGTGAACATCCGGCGGGGTCCGCTTCGGGAAACGGGCGCGTGTCGCGCGGCGGCAACCGGCACGGCAGCGCCGGCGGTTGCCCGGGGGCGGGGGAAACGAGGACGGCGTCCGGCCCTGCTTGCCCGAAGGCGGGCAACGGGCTGGCGGAGGAAGAACGTGCCGAAGGGCGCTTTGCCAAGCATTGGCAAAAAGAGTTCCGCGGCGGATGCCGCGCGTCCTCACTTCTTACTTCTTTCTTTTTACTCCTTACTTCGCGGCGGCGCCGCCGCGTGCCGCCGCGGCTTGCGCCGCCGCCGCGGAAAGCGCACCATCCCGCCCCCATGAGCACGCTTTGTTTCCACAACTCCCTCACCCGCCGCAAGGAACCCTTCGTCTCCCGCGTCCCCGGCGAGGTCGGCATGTACACCTGCGGCCCGACCGTCTACAACTTCGCCCACATCGGCAATTTCCGCGCGTACGTCTTCGAGGACCTCCTCCGCCGCCACCTCCGGTTCAAGGGATACCGCGTGCGCCAGGTGATGAACCTCACCGACGTGGACGACAAGACCATCCGCGATTCGCGCGCCGCGGGCCTCCCGCTCGCCGACTTCACCGCCATCTACAAGAAGGCGTTTTTCGAGGACCTCAAGGTGCTCAACATCGAACCGGCCGAAGTGTACCCCGCGGCCACCGACCACATCCCGGAGATGATCGCCCTGATCGAGCGGCTCTTCGCCGCGGGCGTCGCGTACCGCGCGGGCGACGGGTCGGTCTATTTCGCCGTCGGCGAGTTCCCCCCGTACGGCGCCCTCGCCCGCCTCGACCGCGAAAACATGCGCGCCGGCGACCGCGTCGCGCGCGACGAATACGAAAAGGCGTCCTACGGCGACTTCGCCCTCTGGAAGGCGTGGGAGGAAAGCGACGGCGACGTCGCGTGGGACTCGCCGTGGGGGCGCGGGCGGCCCGGCTGGCACATCGAGTGCAGCGCGATGTCGATGAAGTACCTCGGCGAAAGCTTCGACATCCACACCGGCGGCATCGACAACCTCTTCCCGCACCACGAAAACGAAATCGCGCAGGCCGAGGCCGCGACGGGGAAGAAGTTCGTCTCCACCTGGCTCCACTGCGCGCACCTGAACGTGGACGGCGAAAAAATGTCGAAGAGCAAGGGCAACTTCCACACCTTGCGCGACATCCTCGCGCGCGGCTACGCGGGCCGGGAAATCCGCTACCTGCTGCTCGCGACGCACTACCGCGCCGGGCTCAATTTCTCGTTCGCGGGGCTGGACGCCGCACGCACGGCCCTCCGGCGGCTCGACGAAAGCGTCAGGCGCTTCCGCGAGGCCGCGGGCGGCGCGGCGGCGGGGGAACTGCCCGACTGGGCGAAGGAGCGCGAAGCCGCGTTCGAGGCGGCCATGGACGACGACCTCAACATCTCCGCGGCGCTGGGCGAAGTGTTCGACACCGTGCGCGCGGGCAACGCCGCGCTGGACGCCGGGGCCCCGGCGGAGACGGCGGCGGCCTTGGCGGACCTGTTCCGCCGCTGGGACAGGGACCTGGGCGTGCTGGAACCCGCGGGCGCGGAAGCGGCGTTGCCGCCGGAAGTGCAGCAACTGGCGGACGCGCGCGCCGCGGCGCGGAAGGCGAAGGACTGGGCGGAATCCGACCGCCTGCGCGGCGAACTCGCGAAAGCGGGCTATGCCGTCAAGGACACCCCCAAGGGGCAGGTCGTTTCGCGCGCCTAGCGCGCGGCGGCCGTGCCGCCGCCGCACGCTACGCGAAACAAGAAGCAAAAAAGGAAGAAGCAAGAAGTGCCTTCCCTTTTATATCTTTCCGCGCTCTCCCCCCAATCCTGTCCATCCCGTAAAGCCTGTCGAAAAACTCTCTGCGTCTCACTCTCTCCGCGGGAAACATCTTTTTGTTTGCATGGTGCGGCGGGGATGGGACCCCCGCGAAGCTTTGCTTCGTGGGGCTTCGCCGCACCGGACGGATTTGACGATGTTCGGCAAAATGCCGCTCAGGGCCGGGGCGGGGCGCGGTGTTTCGCCTGCCTCGCGGATTGCTCCGCCAGGATCCCGCGGAATGCCGCCGCCTGCGGTTCGTCCATCAGCTCCAGCAGCCGTCCGTCGAGCCGCCCGCGGATCCCCTCCCGCGCGGCCCTCGCCCGCTCCCGCTCCTCCCGCATCTCCTCCCCCGCCGAGCGGAACGCCGCTTCCGCCGCGTCCCGCTGTCCCGCCGTCAGCCCCAGCCGCTTGGCGAGCTTGTCCGCCAAGTGCACCGGCATGTCCGCTTCGTTGCGCGCGAACCGCGCGATCCGCCAGCGGATGACCTGCTCGTTGGCGACGAATCCCGCCGCGGTCCCGAAGAGGAACACGGCAACCAGCAAGAGAACCAGTTTGGCGTTTCTATTCATGGGTGTCCTTTCCCGTCGCGGGGGCGGCATGGGCGGAAGGGGCGAGCGATGCGGTCAAAAGCACGTTCCCTGCCACTTCGTCCGGCGTGATGGTTTCCAGCCACGCGGTCTCCGCCTGCCGGTCCGCCGCCGGTCCGGCGCGGAACACCGCGCCGGTGGCGAACGCGAGCGCGAGCGAGGCGGCCAGGGCGCAGACCCAGTTC
>JAFSUH010000068.1 GCA_017445365.1 Kiritimatiellia bacterium
GGGCGACCCGGACGCGGCGCTCGCGGCCGTGGGGAAGCGGTGCGGCACGCTGGTCGCGGTGTCCCGCGACGCGTTGCTCGCCCCCGGCGAGGAAAAGTGCCTCAACGTGGCCCTGCTCGGTGTTGCCGTCGGGACGTGGAAGACGGGGCTGGAAGCCGACGCCGTGCGGGAAGCCATCGCCCGCGCGGTACCTGCCCGCTTCAAGGCCATGAACCTCGCCGTTTTCGAAAAGGGCCTGCGCGCGGCTCTGCCGCGCAACGGGAACTGAAAAGAACGCGCCGGACGGCCCTTTGCCAAACATTGGCAAATCCACCCGCCGCGCGGGTTTCCGGTTTTGCCAAACCTTGGCAAAATTGCATGAAATTTGCCAAACATTGGCAAAATGCCCTCGGGCGCGGCGGGTGCGGGGTCCCCCGCAAAGTTCGCCTGGCGGGGCCGGGCAGGGGGGATCGCGGCTTGGCGGCGAAGGCACCGTTGCGGACGGGACGGGAGCGTGGTAAAAGCCCGGCCCCATGAACGACACCCCTTCCTCTCCCGCCGGAACGGACACCCCCGGCGCCGCCCCCGCGCCCCTCGGTGCCCCCAAAGCCCTGGCCCTCGGCCTCCAACACATGTTCGCCATGTTCGGGGCCACCGTCCTCGTCCCCCTCATCACCGGACTCGACATCGGCACGGCCCTCTTCTGCGCTGGCGCGGGGACCCTGCTCTTCCACCTCGCCACCGGCGGCCGCGTCCCCGCCTTCCTCGGCTCGTCGTTCGCCTTCCTCGGCGGCTACGCGGCCGTCGCCCCCAAGCTCGCCGGCGCGGACGGCACCCCCGTCCCCAACGCGGAGATGCTGCCCTATGCCTGCTTCGGCGTCGCGTGCGCGGGCCTGGTCTATCTCGTCCTCGCCGCGCTCATCAAGGCCTTCGGCGTCAAGCGCGTGATGCGCTGCTTCCCGCCCATCGTCACGGGACCGATCATCGTCTCCATCGGCCTCATCCTCGCCCCGACCGCGGTCGCCTCCTGCAAGGGCGACTGGCTGCTGGCGCTCGTCGCCTTGGGCACCATCGCCGTCTGCGGCATCTGGGGCCGCGGCATGGTGAAAATCCTGCCAATCCTGATCGGGTTGGCCGTTTCGTACGCGGTGGCCTGCTGCCTGGGGAAGGTGGATTTTTCCGCCATCGCCTCGGCCGGATGGCTCGCCTGGCCGGTCCACCGGGAAGCGACGGTCCTCGCCGTCGATTTCTCCCGCCGCGCGGAGGTCTGGAATGCCGTCATCGCGATCGTCCCCATTGCGCTTGCGACCATCATGGAACACATCGGCGACATCAGCGCGATTTCGTCCACCGTGGGGAAGGACTTCATCAAGGACCCGGGCCTGCACCGGACGCTCGCGGGCGACGGCCTCGCCACCACGCTCGCCTCGGTTTTCGGCGGGCCGGCGAACACGACCTACGGCGAAAACACCGGCGTCCTCGCCCTCACGCGGGTGTTCGACCCGGTCGTCATCCGCATCGCGGCGGTCTTCGCGATCCTGCTTTCGTTCTGCCCGAAGTTCGCGGCGGTGGTTTCGACGATTCCCGGCCCGGTCGTGGGCGGCGTTTCGTTCGTGCTCTACGGGATGATTTCGGCGGTCGGCATCCGCAACCTCGTCGAGAACCGCATCGACTTCGCGAAGAGCCGCAACCTGGTCATCGCGGCGGTCGTCCTCGTCACGGCGATCGGCGGCGCGTCGGTTCCGCTCGGGAGCAAGGGGGCGGTGCTGACGCCGCTGGCGCTGGCGTCGCTGGCGGGCATCGTCTTGAACGCGATCTTCCCGGCGGGCGACTACGCGACCCGCGCCGCGGACGACGAGCCGCCGAAGGGCAACACCTTCGAGGTGTAGGCGCCCCCGCCGCGCCTCCGGCCGTTTTGCCGATGTTTGGCAAAATCGGGCCGTTTTTGCCGAACATTGGCAAAGGGCCGTTTGGCCCGTTGCTTTCCGGGACCTCCGCTTCGCGTGGTCCCGGTGTCATCTTCAAGCGGTTTTGCCAAGCATTGGCAAATTTCGCGTGATTTTGCCAAACATTGGCAAAACTTGGTTTGGCGCGGCAGGTGGCGGGGGTGGATTGCGGCTTGACGCAAACGGCGGAAAATCGGACCGTTGGGCGTTTCCAACCCCCGCCCTTTTCCCGCACGGCACCGCAAAGGAGAACCCCATGAAACCCACCCCCCGCCAACTCGAACAGATCGACCGGCAGATCCGGCGCATTCTCGCTTCGGGGAGCTACTTCGCCCAAGTGTACCGCGAAGCCGGCGTCACCGGATGCAAGTCGTACGACGACTTCCTCGAAATCCCGTTCTCCGAGAAGGCCGACCTCCGCCACGCGTATCCGCTCGGCATCATGGTCCCGCCGCAGGAGGAAATCGTCCGCATCCATTCCTCCAGCGGCACCACCGGCATGCCCGTCATCATCCCGTACACCGCCAAGGATGTCTCCGACTGGGCCGAGCAGTTCGCCCGGTGCTACCGGTTCGCCGGCATCACCGAGAAGGACCGCATCCAGATCACCCCGGGCTACGGCCTCTGGACCGCCGGCATCGGCTTCCAGGCCGGGTGCGAACGGCTGGGCGCGATGGCCATCCCGATGGGGCCGGGCAACACCGAAAAGCAGCTGCAGATGATGGTGGACCTGCAAAGCACGGTCATCACCGCGACGAGTTCGTACGCGCTTTTGCTCGCGGAGGAGGTAGAGAAACGCGGCCTGCTCCCGAAGCTCGCCTTGAAGCGCGGCGTCATCGGAAGCGAAATGTGGGGCGAGAAGAAGCGCGAGGCGATTGCGGAGAAACTGCAAATCGAGCTTTTCGACATCTACGGCCTCACGGAAATCTACGGGCCGGGCATCGGCATCAACTGCCCCGGCCAGCGTGGCATGCACATCTGGGACGACTTCATCTTCACCGAAATCGTCGATCCGGCGACGGGCGAACCGGTGGAGGACGGGGAGAGCGGGGAAATCGTGCTCACGACCCTTGTCAAGGAAGGCGCGCCGCTGTTGCGCTTCCGCACGCACGATTTGTCGCGCATCATCCCGGAGACCTGCCCGGTGTGCGGGAGCTCGCACCCGATGATCGACGTGGTGCGGGGCCGGAGCGACGACATGTTCAAGGTGCACGGGGTCAACCTGTTCCCGAGCCAGGTGGAGGACATTTTGGCGAAAGTGGACGGGACGGGCGGGGAATACCGCATCACCATCGCGCACGACGACGAGCGCAAGAAGGACGTGATGCTGCTCACCGTGGAGGCGGAAGGGAGGGTGGATTTCTCCCAAACGACGCTCGCCATCCAGGACACGTTCAAGTCGATGACGGGCGCGAGCGCGAAGGTGACCGTCGTTCCGGTGGGGACCCTCCCCCGCAGCGAAAAGAAAACCAAGCGCGTCACCGACCTGCGCGAAGTGTGAAAAGCCGCCGAAACACGATGATTCGCGAAAATCCAAGCAACAAATGCAAGGTTGGAAACCGTGGGCGGTCGTGTAAAATGGCGGATGTCCGGCCGGGAGCCGGAAAAGACATGAACATATTCCCCGATCCGCCATGAAAAGACCTTTGATTTCCATCGTTTCGCCCGTGTACCACGGGGAGAAAATGGTCGCGGAGCTGGTCCGGCGGAACAAGGAAAGCCTGTCCGCCATCACGGAAGACTTCGAAATCATCCTCGTCAACGACGCCTCGCCGGACAATTCCTGGACTGAAATCGAAAAGCAGTGCCGCCTCGACCCGCGCGTGAAGGGTCTCGACCTCTCGCGCAACTTCGGCCAGCACTACGCCATCACCGCCGGTCTCCGCTACGCCTCCGGCGAATGGATCGTGGTCATGGACTGCGACTTGCAGAACCGTCCCGAAGAAATCCCCAACCTTTACCGCAAGGCCCGGGAAGGATTCGACATCGTCTTCGCACGTCGCGCACGTCGCAAAGACGGATTCCTGAAGCGTCAATCTTCGGTTCTCTTCCACCGTCTTTTCCGTCTGCTTAGTGGTCTGGAAACTGATAGCGCCATTGCCAATTTTGGCATTTACCGGCGCTGTGTCATTGCAGAGTTCAACAAAATGCCCGAGCGGGTGCGTTTTTTCCCGGTACAAATTGGTTATTTGGGCTTCAAGACGGCAACTGTCGATGTCGTCCATGCCGAACGTGCCAACGGAAAAACTTCCTATCGGTTGCTTTCTTTGCTCCGGCTGGGGTTCGACGTCATGCTCTCCAACAGCAACAAACCGTTGCAATTCGCCGTCGGATTCGGCTTTTTCATGTCAGCTCTTTCGTTTGCCCTCGCGCTTTACAACGTGATTGCGAAATGTGCGGGCATCATTTGTGTTCCGGGATATACAACGACGATATTCTCCATCTGGTTCATTGGCGGATTGCTGTTGTTTGTCGTAGGAATCGTCGGCCTGTATGTAGGGAAAATATTCGATCAGGTCAAAGGCAGGCCGTTGTTTGTGGTTCGAACGCATGTAAATGTCGGTGAAAATGCTGATTGACCTCCTCCCGTGGGATTCTGTTGCATTTGGATATCCCGTCGGACGTGTTGCATGGGACCATTCGCCCACTTCAGAGACGGTGACCGCCTTGTCCGTTGAAGCCAGACGGAAAAGATTGCGTTTGGTCTATTGTTCTTGGCCTGGCAAGCCGGATGAAAAGTCGAAAGCATCGAAGTGGTTTTCCTATGTGGGCGGGCATCAATGTTACGCAATCCGCCGCCGGAATTTCCTTTCCACCAAGACGGAGGCAAAAGGGATATCCATTTGTCTGCATCCTACAGCCGCCTTGCGGCAACTCGCATTGGCAAGCGGACGTTTCAGCCGCTTTGCCTTGGATCCCAACTTCCAATGCAACGAATTCCGAACCTTGTACCATCGTTGGTTGCAACGGGCTTTCGGCAAAGGACGGGAAGGAATTTGTTGCGTTGCCGGGAGCGCCAATGATCCCGACGGTTTTCTGACATTGGAAACGGCAAACGACATGCGACACCCCGTCATCGGTCTGCTCGCGGTCCACGAACGGTGCCGGAGGACGGGAACAGGTTCGCGACTGTTGGACTTCGCGAGGATATTGTCTTTCCATGCCGGTGCTGCGGAGTTGATGGTGAAAACGCAACTGGACAACAAAGGCGGCATGGCGTTTTATGAAAGAAACGGTTTTGTCCCGGTGAGTGTTCAATCGGTTGCGCATTTTTGGAGCGAATTTTCTTGATGACCGGGGAACAGCGGCATGCCGTTGGGCTCGATTTCCTTGCAGTTGCATCGTTTTGCAGGGATGAGCCTCAACGGGTCGCGGCACCGTTGCCGTCAACAAAGAGCCAAGATTCGGTGCCGTCGCGGGTGCGGAAGGGAAAAACCTCACCGCCATCATATGCGGTCAGCAATTTGCGGACGTGCTGATTGCGGGCCCATTCGGGCATGTGGCGGGAAAAACGGAAGACGGCCATGTCGCCCATGACATCGGTGCGGACGCCTTGGTAGGGAATGACGCCATCGGGCAAAATCCCGTGGAAAAACAACCCGTCCGCTTCGGGGCAGAAAAAGACCCGGACGGGGCGAGGACGGCCGTCGAGGTGGCGGGATATCTCTCCAAGAATGGCATTTTTATCCTCTTGGCTGAGATAAACGGGTGGCGTTTTTTCGATGGTCATCCCCCAGCCCCACTGCAGTTTCTCCGGGTAGTTCCGGGGCCCGGTGATCCAGCCGAAGCGGTAGGCGAAGACGAGCATTCCCACGGCCACGGCGGCGGAAGCGAATCGGGCAATCCGGGGAAAGCCCCCGCGGAACAAATCGCCCGCCACCCAGGACAGGGACAGAAGCAGCATGCCGAACCCTTGTTGTTCGTAGACGGCGTACCACATCTGGCTTCGCAGGACCAAGGGGAGCAAACCCAGCAAGGCAAGCGAAAGGCAACAAAGATGATCGCGTTTCCGGAAGGCGCAATGCAACCAAGCAACCCCGCCGATGGCGAGCCAGAACCAGCGGTAGGAAATGCCTAGACGCCGCCAGATGGAGCTTGTGTCTTCTTGGGTGGCTGCCGTGAAAACAGTGGAATCGAAGCGGGATGCGTTGTACAGGACGAGAGCCGAGGCAGTGACCGCCGCCAAGGCAATCCAGCATTTCTCCCTCGTTGTCCAAGGACGTTTGGCGCGGATGCGGTCAAATGACTGCACACCGGCAATGCACAAAGCCCCGGAAAAGAACACGATTCCCAAGATGTGGAGATTTATGGCCAGAGCGACCAGCAAAAGTCCCTGGCCCGTCTTGCCGCGGTCGAGCAGGGCAAACCCCCAGGTGGCGAGCATCCAGATCATGGCTTCGGGGCGGGCCATGTTGCCTGCGATGACGCTGTCCGCTCCCAAGAGGAAAAGGGAGACTACAAAAGCGGAAAGCCAAGGCCACGGGCGGCGCCGGGACATGTCCATGATGGCGAGGCCGGCCAATGCCATGCAGACCCAGGAAAACCAGCGGGAGACGCCCAGCCCGATGCCGAACAGCTTGTAAAGCCCGGCATTCGCCAAGGCGAAGAGCGGGGAAAGGACGAGCGGCGCGTCCGGGCGGAGGGAGGGGGAAGCCCAGTGGCCCGTGTCGCACAATTCCACGCTGGTCCACAAAAACCACGGCTCGTCGTTCCAAGGGGAGGGGAACGTGAAGCCCGCCCGCCAATGGGTGTAGGCCGATACGGTCAATGCACCAACCAACAGTATCCACCAAGACGAAGCGGCCAAACGTCGAAAGGGAATTTTCATCTCCATTGCCCGATTTTGCAGATTCAAACGGAAAAGACAATTCATTCGTGTATTCATCCGCAAGCAAACCATCCCGGGAAAACGGCGGTTCGAAACGGCTAGAAAAAAGTTTGTCAAAGCGGATAACTAGGTTAAATTCAACACGTACTTCGGATTCTCATTCCAGACAACAAACCCCATGACCCCCGCAACGTGCAGAATTCCCTTCAACAAGCCACGATTGTTCCCGGAAGCGGAACGATACGTGCTGGATGCAATCCGCTCGGGACGGCATTGCGGGAACCATGGATGGGGTGCCAAGTGCGTTGAGTTCCTGCAACGGCGTTTCGGATTCCGCTCGGCCTTTCTGGTCCCCTCCGGAACCGCGGCACTGGAAATGGGGTGCGTGCTGGCCGGATTGGGCCCCGGCGACGAGGTCGTCATGCCGAGTTACACCTTCAGTTCGACGGCCAACGCGGTGTGCCTGCAGGGGGCAAAGCCCGTTTTTTGCGAAGTGGACCCGGCCACGATGAACATCGATGCCTCCGGCATCGAACGGCTGATAACGCCGCGGACGAAAATGATCCTTCCCATCGACTATGCCGGCATCCCGTGCGATTTGGGGCGGATCATGCCCTTGGCGGAAAAATACGGGCTGACCGTGTTCGTGGATGCCGCCCAGTCCATGAATTCGCGCGATGCATCCGGGCGTTGGGCCGGTTCCGCCACGCCGCTGGCCGCTTTCAGTTGCCACGAAACGAAAAATTTCGCCTGCGGGGAGGGGGGGGTGCTTGCCGTCAACGATCCCGACCGGCATTTGCAGGCCTGTTTCATCCAGGAAAAGGGCACGGACCGCCGTTTGGTGCTGGACGGGGTCCGGAACAAGTACGGTTGGGTCTGCAAGGGTTCCAGTTATTTGCTGTCCGACATTTTGGCGGCCATGCTTTATGCCCAATTCGAACACATGGACGAAACGACCGGGTTGCGTGCCCGGGTGACGGAAGCGTACCGTGCGCTTTTTGCACCCTACGAAGCGGGGGGATGCCTGAGCACGCCGCATCCCGACGGCGCGATCCGCCTGAACCACCACGCTTTTTTCGTGGTATTCGACACGGCGGCGCACAGGCAGCTTTTCCTGGGAAGGTTGCGCGAGCGTGGCGTGTTCGCCTACATCGGCTACTTGCCTCTCCACTCTTCGGACATGGGACGGCGCTTGGGCTACAAGGCCGGGGATTTGCCGCTTACGGAAAACCTCGCTTCCCGGATTGTCCGTTTGCCGTTCTACGCGGACTTGGCCCTGGACGGCCTGGATTACGCCGTGGAATCCATGAAAACGGTCCTGGACGGGATATACGGGGGCTGAAATGGGAGGAACCCAACCCCGCGGGAGGTCCGCATGAAGGAATCGTCGTTCCGCTTTTTGAAATCGGCGTTGCAGGAAGAAGGCTTTTGCATCTCCACGCCCAAGGTGCTGGAGTGGTTGCAAACCCGGAACCGCGAAGTCAAGGTCCGTCTGGAATGGATGCGGCTTTCCGAGATGGCCGATTGGGCCTGCGACGGGGTTGCCGGCAACATCCGCCATGCCAGCGGCAGTTTTTTTTCGATAGAAGGCATCCATGTCGCCACCGATTGCGGGAAATGCCGTGAATGGGAACAACCCATCATCAACCAGCCCGAAATCGGGTTTCTCGGATGCATCGTCAAGGAATTCCGGGGGGTGTTGCATTTCCTGGTGCAGGCGAAAATCGAACCCGGAAACATCAACAACGTGCAATTGTCGCCCACGTTGCAAGCGACGCGGAGCAATTACTCGCGGGTCCACCGCGGGAGACGGCCGGAGTATCTGGAGTATTTCAACGGCGAGCGTCCCCGGCATGTGCTGCTGGACCAGTTGCAGTCGGAACAGGGCGCCCGCTTCCTCCACAAGCGGAACCGGAACATCATCGTCGAGGTGGAAGAAGACATCGAACTGTCTCCGGATTTTGCATGGCTGACCTTGGGGCAGATCAAACGGCTGGCCCAACGAAACAATGTCGTCAACATGGATTTGCGAACGGTGATTGCCGGGATTTCTTTCGGGAATGGCGACGCGGGGATTTTGGAAATCATGGAGCGGATGGGAGGGGGCGGACATTATGCGGGGGGCATGTTGCGCTCCGCTTTGGATTCGCGCGGGGGAATCCACAGCATCGACGAAATCATCTCGTGGTTCACCGAACAGAAAACGAAGCACTCGCTGTCCGTCCTTCCGAAGGGACTGCAGCAGGTGGAACACTGGGTTTCCGACGATTGGGGGGTGCGGCACGAAAACGGGTTGTATTTCGACATACGGTATCTTGCCGTATTCATCGGGAACCGGGAGGTGAACTCGTGGCAACAACCCATTGTCGCCGCCAAACAGGAGGGGATTCT
The DNA here is from genome assembly GCA_017445365.1 of Kiritimatiellia bacterium. Lineage (GTDB taxonomy): Bacteria > Verrucomicrobiota > Kiritimatiellia > CAIQIC01 > Lenti-01 > RGIG3480. The sequence continues at coordinate 9,145 of JAFSUH010000068.1, forward strand.
CGCTTTCATTGTCAAGCGGATTGGCGGGGTTTACCATTTTTTGGTCCAGGCCAAACTGGAATGCGGTAATTTCGACGTTCTGGAATTCGCGCCGACGGTCCAGTGCGTGACGGGGAACTACCAGAATTCCCGTTCGTCGGTCCCGTATTTGGACTACGTGCTGTCGACACCCCGGGAACGACTCCGGCTGGATGTGCTGCAATCCGAGGAAGGCGGGCGTTTCTACCGGGAACAAAACCGGAATTTGATCGTGGAGGCGGACGGGGATTTTCCCGAAACATGCCCGGAAAACTTCTGCTGGATGACATTGAACCAGCTTTTGACCTTCATCCGTTACAACAACTACCTCAATATCCAGGCACGCAGTTTGCTCGCTGCCATCCGGTTCGCGAATTTCCCGGAATGAAAAGGAAAATTGCCGTTTTGTGCCCTTCCGAAATCGCCTGGCGACGCTTCATGCCCGCCTTGCAAGCGGGCGGTCTGTTTGAATTCGCCGGAGTTGGCGTGGCCCTTCCTTCCGAATGGCGCCTGGAAGGCGGAACCGCCCCCGCGCAGGACGAAGTTGCGGCACTGGCAAAGCGGGAACGGCGGAAAGCGGAGGCATTCATTGACAAGTATGGCGGACAAATCTACCCCTCCTACCAAACGGTCGTGGAAGCAGCGGATGTAGATGCCGTGTACATTCCCTTGCCGCCGGCTTTGCACGCAGGATGGGGCAAGGCGGCGCTTGAAAACGGAAAACACGCTTTCATCGAAAAGCCGATGGCCACCACATTGGCGGACGCCCGCGAATTGGTTGAAACGGCCCGGGGGCGGAATCTGGTTTTGCACGAAAATTACATGTTTCTCTATCACCGCCAACTTCGGGAAATCGAGCAGTTTGTCGCGTCGGGCGGGATTGGGACATGCATGCTTTACCGCGTCACTTTTGGGTTTCCCCTGCGGGCGGGCAACGATTTCCGCTACAATCGGGCACTGGGTGGCGGGGCCTTGTTGGATTGCGGGGGATACACGCTTTGTTTGGCACGGCGCCTGCTCGGGGAAACCGCGCGGGTGGTTGCCGCAAGCAACCGCATGTCCGATGGAGACTGCGTGGACATGCATGGGAGCGGGACGCTGGAAAACGACAAGGGCGTGGTTGCCCAAGTGGCTTTCGGCATGGACAACGAATACCGGTGCGATCTTGAGGCGTGGGGGAGCCTGGGGAGCCTGAAGGTGCGGCGGATTTTGACGGCACCGCCGGATTTTAACCCCGAGATGGAAATCACGACGGGAGGAAAGACGGTGACATCCCTTTTGCCCGCGGATGATGCCTTTGGCAATTCCCTTGGACATTTTCTCGAGTGCATGGAAGATTCCGCATCGAGGGAAAAACGGTATGAGGAAGTGTCGCAACAAGCAAAAATCCTGGATGATTTCCAGCGGCATGCCATCGGATCCGCCGGCACATGAAAAGCACGTGCCGGGTTTGCCGGGATGACGGCCCCAACCCCATTCGGCGGATATTCTGCCGGATACCCCGCAGGCCATCTTGCCGATTCACGGAACAATGGCTTGTTGCCCTTGTCCTCTTCGGGATATTGCAGAAGAGGAAAGGCCCGACAACCCTGTCTTGGCCTCTCCGTGTTCCACTACCTGCCGTTGCACTCGAGCCCGTTTTTCAGGGACAGGCACGACGGGCGGGAGTTGCCGAATTGCGGCCGCTATGCGGACACGCTCGTGCGGTTGCCTCTCTATTACTCGCTGGACGGGTCTGACGCACGGCGAATTTGCGAAATCGTGATGGAAGGGCGATAAAACGGAAACGGACGTTTCTGCCGGCATGCAATGAACATCGGAGTGCCGGAATGCCGTGGATGGGGCTGTTACCTGCGATGTGTCCGTTCCAGGGGCCGGGAATCAGGGGTCGTGAAGCGGAAGTTCGGGACGGGCATCTCCTCAGGATTCTGCTTGCTTTGCCCGCCGCGGGCCGGCCGTCGGTCCACGGGACGATTTCGTGCCGCAGCGGCTCCTCCGTCGTGCCCGCACCGGACCAATCCGCCGGACATCGGCAACAGGAATCGAGACGCCATCCGGGTTTCTTTTCTCTTTCCACCGCGCGCCCGCCCGCCGTATGATGCAAGGCCATGTCGCTTTCGTCCAACGCGCGCACGCGCTCGCGCCTCCTCCGCCGCCGCTTCCTCCGGCGCCTCGGCTGGACCCTCGTCGTACTCCTCGTCCTTGCCGTCGCGGGCGAGCTCGTTGCCGCATCCGTTTTCCGCAACCGCCCGACCCGCTACCTCGTCGGCGACTTCGTCCGCGGCGAGGCCGTCTGGCGCGAAAACGACAAGTTCATGTACCGCTTCTTCCGCCCGCGCGCGGCCGAAACGCCCCCGCCCCTCGTCGCCGCCGCCGAACGCGACACGAACCGGGTCTTCCGCATCGCCGTCCTCGGCGATTCCGCCCCCGGCGGCTGGCCGACCCCCGCGTATTCCCTCTCCCGCGTCCTTCCCGCCATCCTTCCCGAAACCGCCGACGGCCGCACGCTCGAAGTCCTGAACCTCTGCCTGCAGGAAGGAAACTCCCACGTCCTGCGCGAAGTGGCCCGTGACCTCGCCCGCCTCCGGCCCGACGCGACGGTCGTCCTGCTGGGCAACTACGAAATGGCGGGCCCCTGCGGCCCCGCCGCCGGGTTCGGCCGCCTCCACAACTCCTCGCGCCTCGCCCGCGCCGAAATCCTCCTCACCCGTTTCCACCTCGTCCACGCCCTGCGTCTCCTCGGCGACCGCCTGCACCCCAAGCACGCCGACCAGGAAGCCTGGAAGAACCGCGAGCCCATCTCCATGGCCCGCCGCATGCCGCCGGGCGACCGGCGCATCGGCCTCGCCCACCGCGCCTTCCGCCGCAACCTCGAAGCGATCGTCGAGGCCGCCGGCGCCTCCTCCGGCAAGGTCCTCCTCTGCACCGTTCCGGTCAACCTGCGCGACTCGCCCCCCTTCGCGACGACCTTCTCGGCCAACGAAACCCTCGCCCAGCAGGTGCGCGAAACCCTCCGCCGCGCGGCGAAGGAGGAGGCCGCCGGCAACGATGCCGCGGCCGAAAACCTGTATGCCGCCGTGCTCGCCCTCGACGGCACCCACGCGGAAGCCTGCTGGCGGGCGGCCCGCCTCGCCGGGCGGCTCGGCAAGACCGACCAGGCCCGCACGCTCTAGGCCCGCGCGCGCGACCTCGACGCCATCCGCCTGCGCGCGGATTCGACCCAGAACGGCATGATTCGCGAAATCGCCGGGGAGCATCCCGGCGTCGGCCTCGTCGATCTCGAACGCGTCTTCTCCGAAGCGACGGACGAGGCCGCCCCCGGGCGCGAGTTCTTCCTCGACCACGTCCACTACACCTTCGAGGGCGCCACCCTCGCCGCGCGCGCCATCCTCGCCGCGCTCGACGCTTCCCCGGCGCACCGGACGACCGCGCAGGTCGCCAACGCCCTGCTCTACGAAATCTGGGGCCACGAGGAGACGCTCTCGGCGCTCCTCGCCGCCATGCGCCTGCCGCCGCTCCGCCGCCTCGCGAACCACGAGGAGATGATCGCCTTCTGGCAGGCGGAGCGCGACACCCTCCAGGCGCGCACGGCGAAGCTGACCCCGTCCTTCGTCTCGCGCCTGTACGCCCGCCGCCGCGCCGCGACCTCGACGCTCCCCGACCCGTACCTTTCCGCCCACGCCGCGCGCTACTTCATCGCCTGCGACCGCGCCGAGGCCGCGCAGGAAGCCGCGCGCGACACGCTCGTCAGCTGGCCGCACCGGATGGAAGCGCGGACGCTCCTTTCGCTGGCGGGGGCGCTGGCGGGCGAGTCGCCGGAAAACGGCATCGCGCGGCTCACCGAAGGCCGCGACCCCGACGGATACGCCGACGTCACCGCGGCCCTCCTCATCGGCCGGACCCTCGTCGCAAAGGACCTCCTCGACGACGCGGAGGCGTATTTCCTCTACGCGCGCGGCCGCGACCCGTACAACTCCCTCGCGTGGGCGGCCTGCGCCAACGTCATGCGCCTCGAAGGACGCGTGGAGGAGGCGGAGAGGACCTTCGCCGCGGCGTGCAAGCTGCTGCCCGGCAACCCCCTGCTCTGGGAGGAACGGGCGGTCCTGCACTGCTACACCGGCGAGTGGGAAATCGCGACGGGGTACTTCGAGCGGGCCCTCCATCTCGCCCCCACGCGCGCGGAACCGCTCTACAAATGGGCCGAAACCCTTTTCCGCATCCACCAATACGCCCGCGCCCGCACGGCCCTCGCGCAGTTCCGCAACGCCGAGCCCCACGACACGCGCGCCCGAACCCTTTCCGCCGCGCTCGACGCGGCCGACCCCGTCACCCCGCCGTCGGAAAATTGACGAAAGCCACCCGCCATGATACTGGGATTTCCCATGAACACGTTCCTTTCCTTCTGCATGATCGCCTGGATTTTCTGGATGGTGATCTACCTGACGAAGGGGCTGTAGCCCTTTTCCGGGAAAAGGATTGCGGAAACGGATGAAAACGGTCCGCGTGAGTCCCGACCTGGCGGCCGACGGGGAGTTCGACTACCGCGTGCCGGAGCATCTCGCCGGAACGCTTGCGGTGGGAAGCCAGGTGCGCGTTCCCTTCGGCCGCACGCACCGCCGCGCGTTCGTGACGGCCTTCCCGGACGCCCCCGCCTGCCCGCCGGAAAAGCTCCGCGACATCGAGGCGGTCCTCCCCGCCCCGCCGCTCTTCGACGGGGACATCCTCTCGCTCGCCCGCTGGATGGCGCGCTACTACCTCTGCTCCCTCCCCGCCGCCTTCCGCGCGGTCCTGCCCGCCGCCGTCCGCCGCGAGGGCGCTGATTTCCTCCGGCGCCTGCGCGTCCGCGCGACGGAGAAGGCCCTGGCCCTGCCGGAGGCGGACCTCGCCGCGCTCGCGAAGCGCTCGCCCCGGCAGGCCGAAGCGCTCGTGTTCCTGCGCGCGGCGGGCGCGGAAGGCGGGGAGCTGGCGGACCTGTGCCGCCGCGCCCGCGTGGACCGGCCCGTCTGGGACGCGCTGGAGAAGAAGGGGCTCGCGGAAAAGACGATGGGCGTGAGAGCGCGCTCGCCCGCCGCGCCGGCGGACGGCGTGGTCGCGACCGCCCCGCCGCGCCTGACGGAGGAGCAGGAGGCGGCGCTCGGCGCCATCCGCGAAGAGATGGCCTCGGAGCACCCGCGCGTGGTGCTGCTCCACGGTGTCACGGGAAGCGGCAAGACGGAGGTGTACCTCCAGGCCATCGCGACCGCGCTCGCGAAAGGGCAGGGCGCCATCGCGCTCGTGCCGGAGATTTCGCTCACCCCCCAGACGCAGGAGCGCTTCCTCTCGCGCTTCGGCGGGCAGGTGGCGGTGCTGCATTCGCGCCTCGGCGACGGCGAGCGCTACGACGAGTGGCAGCGCATCGCCCGCGGCGAAGCGCGCGTGGTGGTGGGCGCGCGGAGCGCCCTCTTCGCGCCGGTCCGCCCGCTCGGCCTGATTCTCGTGGACGAGGAGCACGAGAGCGCCTACAAGCAGGAGGAAGCCCCGCGGTACAACGCGCGGGACGTCGCCGTGCAACGCGCGGCGCTTTGCGGGGCGGCGGTGGTGCTCGGCAGCGCCACCCCGTCGCTCGAGAGCTACGCGAACGCCCTCCGCGGCCGCTACCGGCTGGCCGAAATGCCCCACCGCGTCCGCGAGCGCGCGATGCCGGAGGTGCATCTGGTGGACATGCGCCACGAGCGCTCGGGCGAAGGGGCGATGCGGCTTTTTTCGACGCCGCTCGTGGAGGCCGTGCGCGCGCGGCTGGCCGCGGGCGAGCAGACCATCCTTTTTTTGAACCGCCGCGGGTACGCGACCGCCCTCGCCTGCGAGGCGTGCGGGGAAATTCTCGGCTGCCCGGACTGCTCGGTGCGCTTCACGTACCACCGCGCGCGCGGGCGGCTGGTCTGCCACACCTGCGGGGCGGAGCGCGCCGTGCCGGAGACCTGTCCGCACTGCGGCGCGCCGTACCGGAAAACCGGCGTGGGAACGGAGCGCATCGAGGAGACCGCGCAGAAGCTTTTCCCGAACGCGCACATCGCGCGGATGGATTCGGACACGACCGCGCGGAAAGGCTCGCACGACCGCATCCTGGGTGCCTTCCGCCGCGGGGAAACCGACATCCTGATCGGAACGCAGATGATCGCCAAGGGGCTGGATTTCCCGCGCGTGACGCTGGTGGGGGTGATGAACGCGGACGCGGGCTTGCAGATGCCGGATTTCCGCTCGGGCGAGCGGACGTTCCAGCTGCTCACGCAGGTCGCGGGCCGCGCGGGCCGCGGGGAAGTGCCCGGCGAGGTGTTTTTCCAGACCTTCCAGCCGGACAACCCGACCCTGCAGGCGGCGGCGAAGGAGGATTACAAGGCGTTCTGGGAATCGGAAAGCGCGATGCGGCAGGTGTTCAGGTACCCCCCGTTTTCAAGGCTGGCGCGGCTGGTGTTTTCGGGTCCGTCGGAGGACGCGACGCAAGCGGCGGCGAAAGCGGCGGGGGCGCGGTTGAAGGACATCGCGCCGGCGGGGACGAAGGTACTCGGCCCCGCCGCGGCACCGCTCGCGAAGGCGAAAGGCGCGTGGCGTTTCCAGCTTCTGGTGCGAAGCGAAAGCGCCGACGGGAAAACCTCGCTGCCATCGCTTTTGAGGACCTTCCTCCGCGCCTGTCCGCCCCCTTCCGGCGTCACCGTGACGCCGACCATCGACCCGGTTTCGTTCCTCTAGCGCGTCTGCCGCGGCGGGGCGGGCGGGATGGCGTCGCAACCGACGAAGCGCGCGGGAAGTCCGGCGAAGCGGCGCTTCATCACGGCGATGGCGTCGGGAGAGGAATCCACGAGCGTGCAGTTGCGGGCGAGAAGTTCCGCGCTTTCGCCGAACGTGCCCGAACCCGCGAAAAAGTCGAGCAGCTCGTCGCCGGGATGCGAGTGGATTTTGACGATGCGGTCGAGGATGGCGCGCGGCTTCTGCGTGGCGTAGCCGGTTTTCTCGCGGGAATTGGGGCTTACGATGGTCTGCCACCACACGTCCGTCGGAGTTTTCCCGCGCGCGGCCTTTTCGGGACCGACGAGCGTGGGGGCCATGTACGGGATGCGGTCCATCGCTTCGAAGTTGAAGGTGTATTGCTCGGGATTCTTCGCGTACCAGAGGATGTTGTCGTGCTTCGGGCTCCAGCGGCTTTTCGACCGCGCGCCGTAGTCGTACGCCCAGATGATTTCGTTTTGGAACGATTCGCGGCCGAAAATCCCGTCCAGCATCACTTTCGCGTAATGGACTTCGCGGAAATCGAGGTGGAGGAAGAGCGACCCCGCGGGCTTGAGGACGCGGCGGGCCTCCTCCATGCGCGGGCGGAGGAACGCGAGGAAGTCGCCGAACGAGTCTTCGTAGCCGAACGAATCCTCCGCGACCTTCCGCCCGTTTTCGGAACGGAAGCGGCGGCGCAACTGCGTTTTGCCGGTGTTGAACGGCGGATCCACGTAAACCAGATCGAACGACTCCGCGGGGAATCCGCGCAAAATCGGGAGGTTGTCGCCGAAACGGACCGTCAGCATGGGACCGGCGCTATTCGAGGCCGCGGCACGCTTCGAGGAGCGAGACGATGGGCAGGTGCTGCGGACAGGCGGCTTCGCACCGGCCGCACCGGATGCAGTCGCCCGCCTTGGCCTTGCCCGCGGTGGCGATGGCGTACCGCTGCTTTCCGCCGTCCCACCCCGGATCGCGGGCGATGTCGTTTTTGACCGCGAGGATGTCGGGGATCGGGATGCCTTGCGGGCATCCGCCGGTGCAGTAGCGGCACCCGGTGCAGGGAATCGAGGGATCCGCCCGGAGCGCCTCCCGCGCGCGCTGGATAACGGCCTGCTCCGCTTCGGAAAGCGGCCGGAAATCCTTCATGCACGCGATGTTTTCGCGCATCTGCTCCTCGTTGGACATGCCGGAAAGGACGGTGAGGATGCCGTCGAGGGACGCGGCGTAGCGGAGAGCCCACGAAGCGGGGGAGGCGGCCGGGTCGGCGGCGCGGAGGATGTCCCGGACGGCGGGGGGGGGATTGGCGAGCGCGCCGCCCTTGACCGGCTCCATGACGGTGACGGGGACGCCGTGGGCGCGGGCGACGGCATGGCATTCGCGGGCGGCGACGCCGGGGTTGTCCCAGTCGGCGTAGTTGATTTGCAGCTGCACGAAGTCCACGTCGGGATGGGCGGTCAGCAACTCGTCGAGGAGCGCGGGGTCGGCGTGGAAGGAGAAGCCCCAACGGCGGACGAGGCCACGGGCCTTCTGTTCGCGGACGAAATCCCAGATGCCGTACTCGTCGTATTTCGCGATGTTGCTCCGCTGGATGGCGTGGAGGAGGTAGCAGTCGAAATACCCCGCGCCGGTGCGTTCGAGGCTGGTGAAGAACTGCTGCTTGGCGGAGGCTTCGCCGTTGCACTGGAGCCACGAGCAGAGTTTGGTGCAGAGGGTGTAGGCCTCGCGCGGGTAGCGGTCCACCAGCGCGGCCCTGGCGGCGGCTTCGGATCCGCCGTCGTCGTAGACGTAGGCCGTGTCGAAGTAGGTGAACCCGGCGGCGAGGAAGAGATCGACCATCCGCTTGGTTGCTTCGATGTCGATGGTCTTCCCGTCGGCGAGCTTGGGGAGGCGCATCAGGCCGAAGCCGAGCTTGGGAACGTTTTGCCGGAATCCGTCGTTCATGGAGGTCTCCTTTGGGGTGCGGCCGCGATTTTGCCAAACTCCGGCAACGGCCGTCCAGCCCGTTGCTTGCCCTTTCTCCGCTTTTCCCTGCACACCTTTCGATTGGCTACATCCCGTCGAGCGACACGCCCTTGAATGCGGCCTCGAAATCCCGCCACTGGGGCACGGCCTCGAAAAACGCTTCGGCTTTCTCCCGGAGCCGTGGCAGGGAAATGCGTTCCGCTTCTCTCTTGACCTCGACGAATGCCACGCGCCGGTCCGTCTCGTTCGCGGCGACGATGTCGATTTCGTTTCCGCCCTTCCGGTCCCACCATCCGCCCAGACGCGTCAACCCGCCGCCCTCGACGAACTTTGCGCGGAACCACCTCTCCAACGCATTCCCGCTGAACGTCTCGTAATCCCGCACGATGATCCGCTGCAGCTCGTCGAACATCCGCATTTCCACGAGATGCCCGTAGCGCTCGACGAACCGGAACCAAAACAGGAAAAACCCGTCCGCCAGCGTATAGCGCAGATTCTTCGCCGCGGGTTTGGACATCAACGGCTGCCGCCGCACCACCACGCCGTAATCGTCCTCCAGCCGCGTCAGATACCCCCCGACCTTCGTTCCCAGCGCCTGTTCCAGTTCGTTGCGGGTCGTCCGCCCCCGCGCGATTCCCGCCAGGATCGAGAAATACGTCCCGTAGTCCTTGCCGAACTCGTCCACCAGCACCGCCCGCCCCTCGTCGAGGAAAAACGAATTCTCGCGCACGATTTCCCGCAGCATCCGCCCCCGGTCTGTCGCCCGCGCGTCCATCAGCAGCGCCACGTACTTCGCCACGCCCCCCGTGAACGCCCACAGCGCCAGCAAATCCTCGTTCGTCGCGTCCGGCTTGTGGTCGCGCAGGATTTCCCGCAACACGTCCGTCCGGAAGGGCCGCACGGTCATCATCGCCGTCTGCCGCCCGTACAACGGCTCCTTGTGGTCCCGGAAAATCTTCGACAGCAGCGTCCCCGCGCTCCCGCAAACCACCAAGTTGATCCGCGCCTTCCGCTCGTGCCGTCCCCACGCATCCTGCATTTCGCTGAAAATCGCCGGATCGACCCGCCGGAAGTCTTGGAACTCGTCGATGAAGAGCGTCACCGGCCGCGTTTCCGCCGCCTTCAGCACGGTTTCGAACACCGCGGCGAACCGCAAACGCCCTCCCGACACCGCCGGAACCCCGAGCTTCGCCTCCACCTCCGCCGCGAAAGTTTCGCACAAATCCGCTTCCGCCCGCCGCGCCGCGTAGAAATACACGTAGGGCTCGTCCCCCAACGCCTCCTGCACGAGAGCCGTCTTGCCCACCCGCCGACGCCCCGTCACCACCGTCCATTGCGCAACCTCCCGCGACCGTTCCCGAATCGCCCGCAACTCCCGGATTTCCTCTTGCCTGTCGTAGAATTTCATGGCCATCGCCTCCTGGAAGAAAACAGCCGTTGCCGCAACCACTGTTTCTTTTGTCTGTATCTTGCCCGCCCTCCTCTTCTTTCTCAAGTTCTTTTTCCGCGACATGTCAAAACTTTTGCGCTACCTGTTCCTTTAAATGGATATTACGACATGGATGGTCCCCGGCTCCCGTCGTGCTTCCTCGTCCTCCAATAAGAATTTCAGGGGGAGATGCAACTCTTTTTGTCCTCGAAAGCCGCTTCGCGGACAGGGAAAGGGCCGCAAAACGGACTGTTTTTCCGTAATCCCGCACGAAATTCCGCAAGCCCGCACGTTGCGGAGACGGAGGCGGGGAGGAGCGGAGAGAAAAATTGGAAAGGGCAGGGACAACTTGCTACAACTCGTTGCATCGTTGCACGGCATGCCGCCGTGCGGAACCACTCCGCAAGGAACCCAACCGACCGTTGACCCGATAACCCCCATCTGAATACCCCTTTTGCGCATCTCGCGCAACGCGACGTTCACCGGAAAGCCTCGGAAACTTTTCTCGCATGGACATCGAGTTGGCGGAAGTGCGTCCCAAACAGGCGCGCTCTTTTCCGCTTTCTCATACCCATGCAAGGTCCATCCGAGGCACCTCCGGTGAGTTGAGGAATCCAGGAAATGACGCGCTCTTTTTGTGCCGGTTCCCCGTCCTCCGTCGCAGGGGAGACGAGGAACGACAAATGGCCTACAGCCCGAAACTGCACGAAGAGGAAATCAAGAACAAGGTCGCCCACAACGTTTTCGGCGCGTTCGACTGCACGCGCATTTTCGGCGCGGTGGATTTCTGCGTGGCGGTGAAGGAGGACGGCCCGACGCTTTGGGAAACGGAGTCTCTCCTTTGGGCGGAGGCGAAAGCGGGCATCCGCCCCGACCTCGCGCCGCTTTTCGCGCAACTCGTCCTGACCGTCGGCGGCGAAAAGACATTCGAAGAGCACAGCCCTCCGCCGTTTCTTGGGGCATTCGATGCGGAGAAAATCGCCTTCCTCCCCTGGCACGCCGTCCTCGACCTCTTTTTCCGGAGCGACATCGACTGGACCGCCACGCCCTCCAACACGGAAACGCCCGCGTTCCGGCACGTTCTCCGGCTGGTCCGCCCGATCCTGGACGCGCATCTTGTCCTTTTCCGCTACGGGGAGGCGGAACTCGCCAAATTCGTCAAACGCAACTTCTTTTCCGGCAACGAGGACACGAACCGCCTGCAGGTGACGCGGAACAACTTCCCATTCGTGTACCAGAAATGGGAAAAGGCCGTGAAACCTTCCATCGACGTGGATTGGGCGATTGCCCGCAAACAGGGCATCCACGACGCCGACTTCTTCCTCGCGGACCTGCTCTCGAAGGACAACGCCACGCTCATGCAGAAGCTTTTCGTGGTCCTTCGCGGCAACCACTACCTCGCCGACCGCAAGCTCGACCCTTCCGGGTTCATCGAAAGCAAAAGCGCCGGGTTCAAGGACGGGCAGAAGGCCCACGCGCAATTCTGGAACCGGTACCAGCGCCCGCCGCGCAAGGAGTTCTGGGATTTCATCCACGAGCGGCGCGACCTGCTCATGCCGCCCGACATCCGCGAGAGGGAAGGGTCGTTTTTCACGCCGCAGATCTGGGTCGAGAAAGCGCAGGAGACGATAGCGGACGTGCTGGGCGAAAACTGGCAGGACGACCACTGCGTCTGGGATTGCGCCGGCGGGACGGGGAACCTTCTCGTGGGGCTCGATCCCAAAGCCAAATACCGCGTCTGGCTTTCCACGTTGCAAAAGGCCGACGTGGACATCGTCCGCGAACGCATCGACAACGGCGCCGCGCTCTTCGACAACCACGTTTTCCAATTCGATTTCCTCAACGATTCTTTCGAAAAACTGCCGCCGAAGCTGAAGGAAATCGTCGACGACCCCGAGAAGCGCCGGAAACTCGTCGTTTTCATCAATCCTCCCTATGCCGAAGCGACGACGGCCGCGACCGTCACCGGAACGGGGAAGAACAAGCCCGAAGTCGCCAAGGGAACGATCGTCCACGGGAAATACCGCCCCCTCATTGGGGCTGCCGCGAACGAGATGTTCGCGCTCTTCCTCATCCGCATCGCCCGCGAAATCCCCGGTTGCCTTTTGGCCCATTTCTCCACGCTCAAACACATTTTGGGGTCGAATTTCAAAACGTTCCGCGCCGTTTTCGCTTCGCGTATCGAAAAGGCGTTCCTCGTCCCCGCCAACACGTTCGACAACGTGCAAGGCGATTTCCCCATCGGGTTCTTCGTTTGGCGAACGGGAGCCGCCGAGCCGAAGATGGATGTCGTGGCGGACGTGTTCGACCGGGACGGGATGAAGATGGGATGCAAACTTCTCGTTCCGCCATCGTCCAAAAGCATCAATTCATGGCTCAAAGGATTTGACGCGAAAATCAAGGCGCCTCTCGGGTTCATGGGCAATCCCGCCCCGGATTTCCAACACAACAGCCAGCTCTACATTGCATGCAAGCCGGGTATCGAGCATTTCAACTATTTCCAAATCAAGGCTGAAAATCTTGTTGCCGCTTGCGTCTATTTCACAGTTCGCCATTGCATCGAGCATACGACGTGGAATCACAACGACCAGTTTTTGCATCCGGCGGATTCGTGGCAAACGGATGTTGAATTCCACTTGGATTGCTTGGCCTTTGCGCTGTTCCACGGGAAGAACCGGATTTCGTGCAAGGCGGGGATGAACCACTGGATTCCTTTCACGGAAGCGGAAGTGGGGTCGAAGGATGCGTTTTCTTCGCATTTCATGTCGGAGTTCCTCGCGCAATTCCTGGCGGCCAAGGTCGATGCCGGGGAGGAACAACTGCTGGATTTCGGTGGGACGAAGCCGTCTCGGCGGGAGGTGCGGAAGTTTTCGCCGGAGGCGAAGGCGGTGTTCGACGCGGGGCGGGAACTCTGGCGGTACTACCACGCGCAACCGAAGGCCTTGCCGGATGCGGCGTTCTACGACATCCGCGCGCACTTCCAGGGCTTCTACCCCGCCGGGCGGATGAATCCCGACAGCCTCGACGCCGGATACACGGAGCGCATCGCCTCCCTCCGCGCCACCATGAAAGCCCTCGCCGCCCGCCTCGCCCCCAAGGTCCGCGAGCACGGCTTCCTGCGGTAACCGGCCTCGGGGAGGTTTGTTCCTCAATAAAAGCGACGGCGCCCAAGCGCCGTCGCTACATCCCCACTTCTTACTTTTTACTTCTTTACTTCTTACTTCCCCCCTCCCGGGGGGCACCTATTTGTCGCCGGAGCCGAAAAGGCCACCGATCGCCCCGAGGGCGCCGCCCACCGCGTCGCCGACGGCGTCCACGGCGGCTCCGGCGGCATCGCCGACCGCACC
>JAFSUH010000069.1 GCA_017445365.1 Kiritimatiellia bacterium
AGCAAACATATCGGGTGTCTCCCACTTGGGACAGCGGGTGGGTTACCGAATCACCTGACGCGCGCATCATACTCCGGCACGGAACAGACTTATAGACCCCTTTCGTTGAAATCATGCAAACCGCATTACCAACAAAATCGGAGCATTTTTGCCGAATATTGGCAAAACCACCCGCCGCGCGCGGAAAACATTTTGCCGAACATTGGCAAAATCCATTGAAATTTGCCGAACATTGGCAAAACCATGCGCTGTATATTTTCGCGCGAGTTGGGAATTATTATCAAATTGATGGGAATGCTCCCGCTCTCGCCGTGCGCGTCTGCGCCACCCCGAAGAAGTAGGCGTCCTTCTCCATCCCCACGAACCGTCGGCCGGTGTTTGCGCGGGCCACCCCGCAACTCCCGCTGCCCATCGTCGGATCGAGGACGAAAACGCCTTCGGTTCGAGCGTGACGACATCCACGGGGTGGCGCAGGGAGGTTGCAAGGGGCTGTCAGGTGGCTTGCAGGGCGGCTGCAAATCCGCGCTACGGGTACGGGACGCGCACTGCCTCCGGGGGCAGCGAGGTCGGAACGTCCGCCGGCAGCCAAAGTTCCTGCAAGGCCATTTTGCACTCCTTCCAGCCGGAATCGATCGGCAACACATCCTGCCAGCACGTCCCTTGGGGGATTTCGATTTTCGTGTACCCGCCCGTGTCGTCGGCCAGGTCGAAGACCCCCGCCACGAACCAGTTGTTGTCGTTCGCCCGCTTCCCGTGGACGGAGCGGGAGGCGTCAGGACAGCCCGCGTCGCAGTGGTGGGGCGGGCCGGGATCCCTCCGGCTGTCGAGCGTGTGCTGGGTGAGCAACGCAATCTTGCCGTGGATGCCCGTGCTGTACCGGATGCGGACCGGATATCTGGCGTAGCCTTCGTGTCCATCCTGGGAGAAAAGCGGGACGGGTCCACCGTCGAAGGTTTCCCTTGCGCTCGTCTGGTTCGGCCCCCACTCGCCCCTGTCGACTTCCTCCCCCGTCTCCGGGTCCGTTTGCCAATCGGGAATCCACTTGCGGGTGATGGAGCACTCCCTGGCGATGGCAGTCCCGCTCCATGGCGTGCAAACGAACGAGTCCAGCACCTCGCGCAGGTGACGAGCGCGGCCACGGCGAACGCACTGTTCGGCTGGACTTCCGAGCCGACGAGGAGCGACACGCGCCCGGTCGCGTCGATGACGCCGTTCTCCCGGCACCATTGCCAGGGCGCGCTTTCGTAGGGGTTGCCCACGTCGCCCGCCATCGCGACCGTTCCCCCCGCCGCGAGGTTCGCCACGTCGATCCAGTCGGAGGTGTTGAAATCGGAAATGTCCCCGGACACCGGGGTCCCCAGCGACATGCCGCCGAACACCGTTCCCGGCTGGAAGAGGGGCGTCCCGTTCCCGTAAAACGGCCCGTTGTTGCCGAAAAGCGTGTTCGCCCAGCTCGCGAACTGGTTGAGGAACGCCGGATGGAAGGCGGAAACGCCGGCGGGAAAGACGAGGCCCGCGGGCGTGTCCCACGCGGC
>JAFSUH010000070.1 GCA_017445365.1 Kiritimatiellia bacterium
AGGAATGAAGAACTCGCTGTGGAGATTCAAGGATGTCGTGCTCGACCTGGACCGGGTCGTGGCGGTGACGGATGACTGCGTGTTGACGGAAGGCGGGCACTGGCTGAGCGTCGGCGATGAGGCCGCCGACGCCCTCAGGAAGGCTATCCCTGTTTTTCCCGAACTACCGCAAGACACTTGCGGAACAGGTCGAACAACTCGTCCGGCGTGCAGTACCGAATCCGAATCCGGGGAGGTTGCAGCACGACTTTCATCAGTTCGACCGCAGCTTCAACGTCCGTCATCTCCAATCACCTCCTTTCCGGGGAAGGTTCCCCATGCGGGAAAGAAGCCTTGCCCAAAGGGCAGGGGCAAGGCAACCGGAAAAGCCGCGGGCGGGACGCCCGCGCCCCCTGCGGGGGAGACGGAAGGCGGTGCGGAATGAGCGAGATGAAATGTCCGCATTGCGGAGGAATGGTGGAATCTGACGCGCCGGATGGGTGGATCAAGGTTCCGCTGGAGACGTGGAACAAATTGGCGAGCGAGAACGAGGCCTTCAAACATGCGGGGAACGCCTGCCTCGAAGCGAGGAGATTGGCGGCCCGGGCGAAAGCCCTGTTGGCGGCTTCGCAAATCATGGAGGAGGCCGCAACGGAATTGGAAAAGGTTGTGGTGGCGTTGGACGAGGAAGGCGGTGCGGAATGAGCGAGGGTTTGATCGAAAAAGAAGACGTGCAGCATCTCAAGAGCCAACTCCTCTCTCTTGCGCACTTCAAAAGCGAACTGGGTTTCATCGGCTACCTCTACGGCGCTTCCGGGGCCGACATGTTCCGCCACATCGCGAAAGCCGTGGATGAAATCGACTGGATTCGCCTGAAACTGGAAGGGATGTTGCCAAAGGACCGCCGTGAGAAACGGGCGGCCCCAAGAGGCGCGGCGTCCAGCCGCGCCGCGTCTCCAAGGTCTAGACCTTCTAGATCTTCTAGAAAACCAGCCCCCCCGGGCGCCCCGCCCGCGCCCCCTTCAACCTTTCAACCTTTCAACCCTTCAACTTTTCAACCCTTCAACCCTTCAACCTTTCAACCATGAACGTCTCCTACACCATCGTCTCGGACACGGTGACGCCGGATCTGAAGGCGCGGCTGGCGCGGGTGCAGAATCCGGAGCCGGCGCTGCGGCGGATGGGGGAGGTGCTGGTGGAATGGGCGCAGAATGCGTTCACGGTGCCGTCGCAGCGGCCCGCGGTCTGGCCGGAACTGTCGCCAAGGACGCTGGCCAAAAAGAAGAAGGAGAAGCACGGCAGCGAACCGCTGATCGCGTCTGGGACGCTGGCGCGGAGTCCTCGTGTGGTTTCGGTGACCCGCAACGAAGTGGTCGTCGGCAGCGACCGCGAGACCAAGAAGGGAAGCGGCATCAGCCTCGCCGCCATCCACCAGCTGGGAGCGCCGAGGCGGCACATTCCGGCGCGGCCGTTCTTCCCCTTCCAGAACGGGCACACGATGCCGGAGGCGCAGGCGCAGGTGGCCGCGATCCTCCGCTCCTGGCTGAACTCCGG
>JAFSUH010000071.1 GCA_017445365.1 Kiritimatiellia bacterium
AACCGCCGTCCACAAAGCCGGATACGCCTCCTCTTCGGAATACGCCAGTTCCGTCATTGCCACCCTCTACGGCCACTTGCCGGAACCACCGCCAACAACCGAAATCTTTTCAGAAACCGCTTGACGTACCACATAGATGTGGTCTTTGTGGCCGGAAGTTTTTCAATGCCCGTGAAGCGGGTTTCAATGCTTTTCAATGTGCAATTCTTCGCGTCCTTCGCGGACTTCGCGTGAGGCTTTTTTTCCACGGACACGCGGCTGGAAGCCGCATCTCCCAAAATCCCGTCCATCCTGTCAAAAACGCTCCGCGTCTCATTCGTCTCCGGCGCGAGCTTTCTTTGCATTCTTCAATGGGTTCCATGTCCCATTTTCCGCGGACTGCGCGAGCGTTGCCTCTCTTGTCAATTGCGGATGCCGAGAGCGGAGAAGAAGGCGCGGTAGGCCGCGGCCTTCTTTTCGAGCGGCAACGGATAGGCGCGCGAGGTCGAAGGCAGGCGCCAGAAAGCCGGCACGCGGCCGTCGCCGACCCGCACCGGCACGAAACCGCCGACCACGGGCGGTTCGACGCCGTACAACCCCGCCACCACTTCCGCCGCCTTCCCGCCGGTCGTCGCAATCGCCCGGCACCGCGGCAGGTGGACAAGCAAGCCATCCACGTCGCGCGGGCGGACCACTTCCAGCGCCGCGTCGGACGCATTGCCCTTGAGGCGCCGTATCTCTTCCGCCGTGTCTGAAAAGGCAAGCGCCTTTCCGGCGCAGAACGCGCGGATGGCCTCTTCGTCCCACGCTTTCGCGCCGCGCGACTCGAAGTGCTTCGCGTCGCCGAAGAACACCAGCCCCATGATGCGCCAGAAGTCGTTCAAAAAGTTCGGGTAGTAGAACCGCATGCTCCAGCGGTGCGGCTTCGCCGGAAAGGTGCCCAAGAAAAGCACGCGCGCTTCGGGCGGCAGGAACGGGTCGAACGGGTGGCGTTCGGTTTCCATCCGCGGCGCTATTCCGCGGCGGCGGGTGCCGGTTCCGTAGCGGCGGGTTCCGCGGGGGCGGGTTCTTCCGCCGGGGCGGACGCTTCCGCAACGGGAGAATCGGCAACGGCGGGCGGCGGCTCGGGGAGCGGCTCCGCTTGCGGCGCGGGCGCGGCGGCGATTCCTTCCTTGGCGGAGGCCTTCGCTTCGGCGGCGAGGCGTTCCAGCTTCTGCGCGGCGAGGACGACGCCGTGGACGATGGCTTCCGGCCGCGGCGGGCAACCGGGGACGTACACGTCCACGGGGAGGATTTGGTCCACGGGCCCGGCGAGGGTGTAGGAGTCGTAGAACACGCCGCCGGCGGTGCCGCAGCTTCCGACCGCGACGACGACCTTGGGCGAAGGCATCTGCTCGAAGGTCATGCGGAGGGCGGGCGCGAGCTTCTTGCTGACGGGGCCGGTGACGAAGAGGACGTCGGCGTGGCGCGGGGAACCGACGACCTGGATGCCGAAGCGTTCCACGTCGTAGCGCGGCGTGATGAGCGCCACGTTTTCGATGTCGCAGCCGTTGCAGCTGCCGGCGTTGAAGAGATACACCCAAAGCGACCGCTTGAGGCGGGCGAGGGTTTTGGCGAGGTCGTTGGCTTCGGACGGATTCACGGCCCCATCTTCCGCTTTGTCCGCGGCGCTTGCAACCGCGAAATGAGGGCGCGGGAAGCAGTGGTCACGCGAAGCGGAGACCACTGCAAGCAAAGGGTCGGACGCCCCTTGCCAATGTCCGGCAGTTTCGCCCGTTTTTTGCCGATGTTCGGCAAAACGACCCGCCGCGCCCGGAAAAGATTTTGCCAATGTTCGGCAAAAACCGGTCAATTTTGCCAAACATTGGCAAAACGGAAAAACGCGCGGCTTGCGCCGCGCGTCCATCCGAACTTCTTACTTCTTGCTTGTTTACTTCTTACTTGGCTTCGCCGCTTGCCGCGGCGAAGCCGAGGTCGAAGGCCTTGAGGTTGACGGCGTGCAGCTTTTCGGGCAGGCGCGCGCGGATCGCCTCTTCCCAGCTCTCCCGCGCCATCGGCAACCACGACGCGAGCGCCCCCGCCAGCACCACGTTGGCGCACCGCGCGTTTCCCGCCTCCAGCGCCAGCGGCAGCGCCGCAATCCGCATCACCCCCGGCAGGGCGGCCACCCGCGCGTCCAAGTTCTCCGCGGGCGGCACCGAGCCCATCGACACCCCCACCGGCACGATGTCCATGTCGTTGACGAGCACCCGCCCGGTCGGCTTGACGAGCCCGGCATGCCGCAGGGCTTCCGTCCGCTCGAAGGCGACCAGGATGTCGCTTTCCCCGTCGCAGAGGATGGGCGAAAACACCTTCTCCCCGAAGCGGACCTGGCTTGTCACCGATCCGCCGCGCTGGCTCATGCCGTGGACTTCGCTTTTCTTGACGTCGAAGCCTTCGCGCATGGCGGCGGCGGCGACCAGGTGGCTCACCAGCAAGATTCCCTGCCCGCCGACCCCGACGAGCGAAATGTTGACGTTCGTTTTTTCCATGTCGGTTCTCCTCTACTCGGCGGCGGAAAAGGCTTTCTTCGGGCACACCTGCTCGCAGAGCGTGCACCCGCTGCAGAGGCTCGCGTCCACCCCGGCGGCCCAGTCCCTGCCGTTGACGGGCTCCCCCGCGCGCGCCTTGCGGACGATGGCGGGGCACCCGAGCCGGAAGCACGCGCCGCAGGAAACGCATTTCGTTTCGTCCGTCTTGCGGACGGACTTGCCCACGAGCTTCGCGTTGACGACGCACGGCCCCTTGGCAACCACGACGGCGGGTTCGTCGCCGTCGAGGCAGTCCTTCAAAAGCGCTTCCATTTCCTTCAGGTCGTACGCGTCGACCTCGAACACCTTGCCGATGCCGACGGCGCGCGCGATCCCGGCGATGTCCGCCTCCTTCGCCGGTTCGCCCATCAGGGTGCGGCCCGTGCCGGGGTTGTCCTGGTGGCCGGTCATCGCGGTGATGCGGTTGTCGAGGACGACGACGGTGACCTTGCCCCCGTTGTACGCGAGGTCGAGGAGCCCCGTCATCCCGGAGTGGAAGAAGGTCGAGTCGCCGAGGACCGCGGCGATGCGCTTCGAGCCGAGCCCCGCCTTGCGCATGCCCATGGCGTTGCCGATGGAGGCACCCATGCAGATGGTCGTGTCGAGCGCGGAAAGCGGCGGCGCGGCGCCCAGGGTGTAGCAGCCGATGTCGCCGCAGACGGTCGCTCCGAGCTTGCGGAGGACGTGGAACACGCCGCGGTGCGAGCAACCCGCGCAGAGGACCGGCGGGCGCGGCGGAACGGCGGCGGGGGCGGCGGCGACGGGCGCGGGCGTGGCGAAAAGCTCCGCGGAGAGCGCGCGGAGGCGGGCGGGATTGAGTTCGCCGGTGCGGAGGGGCGTTTGCTCGCGGTACACGTCGATGCCCGCCGCGCGCATCCCGTCGGCGATGACCGGGTCGTTCTCCTCGACCACGACGAGGCGCGTTTTGCCCTTGGCGAAGGCGCGGAGCTTTTCGACGGGGAGCGGCCAGGAGAAGCCGACCTTGAACGCGGGGCACCGCGGGAAAACTTCGCGGACGTACTGCCAGGCGACGCCGCTTGCGACGAAGGCCGTGCCGCCAACGCCATCGAGGGCGAAGTTGAACGCGCTCGCTTCGCTTTCGGCGGCAAGCGCCGCCGTCCGCCGTTCGGCGGCTTCGCGCATGAGCTTGGCGTTGGCCGGGACGGAGACGCGGGCGCGGGCGTCCTTGACGTACGGAAGCAAATCGCGCGCGGGCGGCGGCTCGTCGGGGAGTTCCACCACGCCGGAGGTGTGGCTCGTGCGGGTGGTGAGGCGGAGGATGACGGGAACGCGGAATTTCTCGGAAAGGTCGAAGGCCGCGCGGGTCATGTCGTAGGCTTCCTGCGAATCGGCCGGCTCGAAGGTCGGGCAGCGGGCGAAGCGGGCGAGGACGCGGTTGTCCTGCTCGTTCTGGGAGGAGTGCATCCCGGGGTCGTCCGCGGAGACGAGGACGAGGCCGCCGGTGACCCCGACGTAGGCGATGGTCATGAGCGGGTCCATTGCGACGTTGAGCCCGACCTGCTTCATCGCGGCGATGGCGCGCCCCCCGGCCATGGCGGCGCCGCAAGCGACCTCGAAGGCGACCTTTTCGTTGACGGACCACTCGAAGGAAGCGGCGGCGCGGAGCTTGGCGACGGTTTCGAGGATTTCGGTGGAAGGGGTTCCGGGGTAGGCGGCGGCCACGCGGACGGAGGAATGGAGAACGCCGTGCGCGACGGCCTCGTTGGCGGAAAGCAGTTTTTTCATGGCGCGGGCAAAATACTTCATTCCCTCCCCGCGGGCAACCTCCGCGCAAGTCTTGCTTTCGGAGCGGGCGGACCGCATCCTAGCCGCATGAAACACCTGATTGTCTCCGTCGCCGGGCTCGGGTTCGCCGATGTCCTCCGCCACTGGGAGGGCCGTCTGGGCGGCCTTTCCTTCCGGCCCGCCGAAAGCGTTTTCCCCGCCGTCACCTGCACCGCGCAGGCCTCCTTCCGCACCGGCCTCCTCCCGCGCGAACACGGCATGGTCTCCAACGGCGTGTTCCTCCGCTCCCTCCTCCGCCCCTCCTTCTGGGAGCAGTCCGCCGCCCTCGTCCGCGGCCCGCGCATCTGGGAGGCCGCGCGCCGCGCGGGACGCACCGTCGGCATCCTCTTCTGGCAGCAGAGCCTCGGCGAAGCCGCCGATGTCGTCGTTTCCCCCGCCCCCATCCACAAGCACGGCGGCGGCACCATCCTCGGCTGTTCCGTCCGCCCCGCGGAACTCGGGGCGAAGCTGGAAGCCTCGTTCGGCGCCTTCCCGCTCTTCCGCTACTGGGGGCCGCTCGCGTCAAGCAAAATCGGCGACGCCGTCGCGGGGTACGCCGAAGCCGTCGCGCGCGGGGCGGACCCGGACGACCTTTTCGTGTATCTCCCGACCCTCGACTACGACCTCCAGCGCTTCGGCCCGGAGGACGCCCGCGCGGGGAAGGCCTTCGCCGCCGCCGCTTCGCAGCTTTCCCGCCTCGCGGCGCTCGCGGAAAAGGCGGGGGCGGAGTTCACGGCGTTCGGCGACTACGCCATCACGCAGGTGACCGCCCCGCCCGCCTTCCCGAACCGCCTCCTCCGCGAAAAGGGCTTTTTCCTGACGCGCGGGGTCAAGGGCATGGCGTACCCGGACATCTTCTTCTCCAAGGCCTTCGCGATGGCGGACCACGAAATAGCCCACGTGTACGTGCGGAATCCCGGCGACGTGGCGGCGGTGGCGGACCTCTTCCGCGCGAGCGGCGAGTACGCCGAAGTCGCCGAACGCACGCCCTCGGCGGAATGGGGCGCCGCGACGGCGGGGGAAATCCTGCTGGTGGCGAAGGAAGGATCGTGGTGCGCGTATCCGTGGTGGACGGACCCGCGGGAAGCGCCGGATTTCGCAGGGCACGTGGACATCCACAACAAGCCGGGATACGACCCGTGCGAGCTTTTCTTCGAGCGCGGCCTCAGGTTCCCGCCGCCGACGGCGCGGGACGCAAGCCGCATCCGCGGCACGCACGGGCGGAAGTGCGGCATCGCGTGGGCCTCGACCTGCGTCAAGGACGCGGAGAGCCTCGTCGCCCTCGCCCGCGCCGTCCCGCTCTGATTCCCCGCGGCCGCCGGCCGTTTTGCCAATGTTCGGCAAAATCGGCCCGGTTTTGCCGAACATTGGCAAATCCTTGTCGCCGCGCCGTTTCCGGTTTTGCCAAACCTTGGCAAAATCGGGCGGAATTTGCCAAACATTGGCAAACCGCGTCTGGAGGCGGGAGCGGCGCCACGCGTAGCGGAAGCGCCGCAAAGCAAAGTGTCCGTGACACCCAAGCACATCGGCAAAAACGGGAAACGCGCGCGGCGGGGGAGGCGGATCAGCCGCGGAGGAGGATGTCGATGCAACGGGGGAGGAAGCGCTCCCGGTTCGCGGTCGAGTACATCCGCTTGTAGTTCTTCTTCGTGAACGCGAGCGTGGCCCACCGGTTCCCGCGCAGGCGGTTTTCGTGGTAGCGGCGGATCTCCCGGACGGCTTCCTTCTTGCGCTCCTCCATCCCCGGCAGCCGCGCGAGCAGGGCGTCGCAGAGCGCCATCCGCCGCCGGGCGAGGTCCTTGCGGTCGCGCGCGAACGACCCGGCCAGTTGCGCCAGGAAGGTGGCGTGGTGCGCGCCGGATTCGTTCGCGCCGTGGATGCGGTGGCGCGACAGCGGCTCGAAGGTGTAGTGCAAGCCGTCCGAACAGCAGGCGACGGCGGAAAACCAGACGTCGTGGTACGCGACTTCGTCGGGCACCGGCAGGGCGGCGTCGAGGAGGCGGCGGTCGTACACCGAAATCGCCCCGAAAAACGGGTTGCGGACGCACAAAACCGCGTACAGGCGGTCGAGGTCGTCCCCCGCGCGGAAAAACCGGTCGCCCTCCGAAAGGAGGTACGGCGCTTCCCGCCCGTCCGCGTCGATCACCGTCGCGTTGCCGGTCGCGGCGCTCTTCCCGCGGAGGTTTTCCAGCAACGTCTCCAGATGGCGCGGCAACCACACGTCGTCCTGGTCGGCGAGGGCGACCCGCGCCCCGCGGCAGAGCGAAACCGCCCGCTCGAAGTTCTTCTTGAAGCCGAGCCGTCCGGCGTTCGCGGAGAAACGGATGCGCGGGTCGCGCGCCGCGTAGTCCGCGAGGATGTCCCGCGTCGCGTCGGTCGAAGCGTCGTCGCAGGCGACCAGTTCCCAATCGCGCACCGTCTGCGCAAGGATGGAATCCAGCTGCGCGGGGAGGTACCTTTCCCCGTTGCAGGTGGCCATGGCGATGGAAACCGTCGGAGCGTTCGTCATCGGAAATGCGGGTGGAAACGGAAGGACGCGGGATGCGGCGGGAACTTTCGCAAAAACCCCGGGCGGAAAAAAGCCCGGAGAAGTTTTGGGTGGGATTCCGGGAAACGGCGCGCTAGTGTGGCGGCATGACCTTCCCCGTCCCGCGCATCCACGTTTCCGTCGGCGGCATCCGCGATTACGAACTCCTCGATTCCGGCAACCGCCGCAAGCTGGAGCGCTTCGGCCCGCTCGTCGTCGAACGCAGCGAGACCAAGGCGTGGTGGACGCCGCGCCTGCCCGCGGAAGAGTGGGCCGCGGCTTCCGCGCGCTACGACGAGGACGGAGGCTGGCAGGTCCGCAAGTCCGCCCCGCGCGCCTTCGGCGTGGACGCGGACGGCCTCCCCCTCCTCGCGCGCATCACCGCGGGCAGCCGCCACCTCGGCCTCTTCCCCGAGCAGTCCGGCCACTGGCGGGCCATCCAGGCCGCCGCGCCGCGCGACGGGTCGGGGCGGCTCCTCAATTTGTTCGGCTACACCGGGGCGGCGACCCTCAAGGCCGCGCAGGCGGGGTGGCAGTGCACCCACGTGGACGCGTCGAAACCCGCCATCGCCTGGGCACGGGAGAACCAGGCGCGCGCCGGGCTGGAGAAGAAACCGATCCGCTGGATCCTGGAGGACGCGGCGAAGTACGTATCGCGCGAAATCCGCCGCGGAAGCCGCTACGAAGCGGTGCTGCTCGACCCGCCCGCGTTCGGCCGCGCGCCGGACGGCGGGGTCTGGAAGATGGAGACGGGATTGCGCGACCTCCTCCAGCTCGTCCGCGGCGTGCTCTCGGACCGGGCGCGGCTCGTGATCCTGACCGCGTACAACATTTCCGCCTCGGCGCTGCTCCTCCGCACCATGATGGCGGACGCGTTGCAGGGGCTCGGCGGGGAAACCGAAATCGGCGAACTCGCCCTCCGCCACGCGCGCGACGAGCGCCTCCTCCCCCTTTCGCTGTACGCGAAATGGACCCGCGGCGGCGGGAAAGCGGCTTGCAATGGAACACGCGATGCGGCATGCTGAAAATCCAACCCGTCCGATAGGAGAAGGCTTTATGGCTACCCAGAAAAAATCCCCCCCCGCCAAGAAATCCGCCCCCGCCAAGGCGCCCGCGAAAAAGCCGGTTGCGGCCAAGAAGCCCGCCCCGGCCGCGAAGAAGCCCGCCCCCGCCAAAAAGGCGGTCCCGGCGAAGGCTCCGGCGAAGAAGGCGGCCCCGGCAAAGACGCCCGCGAAGAAGCCGGCGCCCGCGGCCAAAAAGCCCGCTCCGGCGAAGCCCGCCGCCAAGGCGCCCGCGAAAAAGCCCGCGCCCCGGAAGGTCGCCAAGGCCAACAAGGCCGGCTGGCCCCCGCTCGTCGGCGTCAAGAACAACCCCATCGACGTATCCTCCGACCGGATGGCCACCCTGCCCGCGCGCGAAGGCACCCTCTCGGACGCGGAACTCGCGCTCTTCACCGAAGCCCTCCTCAAGGAACTGGAACGGCAGAACAAGAACTGCGCGGCGCTCCTGCGCGACAACCTCAAGCGCGAAGAAAGCGAAAACCTCTACGCGACCCACATGGCCGACCTCGGCAGCGAGACCTTCGACCAGGCGATCAACCTCCTGCTCGCCAGCGGCCGGCAGGAGAACATCCGCGAAATCCTCGAAGCCCTCCGGCGCCTGAAGAACGGCACGTTCGGCCAGTGCGTCGCCTGCGGCAAGGCCATCAACCTCGAACGCCTCAAGGCCCATCCGCAGGCGCGCCTGTGCATCGAGTGCCAAAGCGCCTCCGAAAAGGGCAAGCTGATCTACAAGCAAGTGGGCCGCTCCATCGCCGAGGAAGGCGACGCCCGCGGCGAGGACGAAGAGTAGATGCTGCCGCTCGCCTTGGCCCTCGCCCTCGCGGTGGCGGTGGCCGACCAGTGGACGAAGGCGGTCGTGCGCGGCGGGTTCGCCCTGCACGAGTCGTTGCCCGTCATTCCGCACTTTTTTTCCTTGACGTACGTGCGGAACACCGGCGCGGCGTGGGGTCTCATGAGCGACTGGACGCTGCCCCTGGCCGGGGTGGGCGTCGCGGTGGCCGTCGCCGTCGTCGTCTTCCGCAAGAAGCTCTTCTTCCCCGGCGCGCGCGGGTTGTGGGTGATGGGGCTGCTCCTCGGCGGCATCGCGGGCAACCTCTGCGACCGCCTGCGGCTGGGGTACGTCACCGATTTCCTCGATTTCCACGCGGGAACCGCGCATTTCCCGGCCTTCAACGTCGCGGACGCGGCCATCTGCACGGCGTGCGGGCTGCAAATCCTCTTCGTCTGGCTCGCCGAACGCGGTGGCGGCGAGGCGGCGGTGCCGCCGTCGCGAAGCAAGAAGTAAAAAAGGAAGAAGCGGGGACGCGCGGTGCAAGCCGCGCGGTTTTGGTTTTTGCCGATGTTTGGCAAAACCACCTGAAATTTGCCAAAGATCGGCAAAATGCGATTCGGGCGCGGTCAATGATCGGTGTCGTCTTCGGCGAAGGAAACGGCGAGCGCTTCGAGGCGCCATTGCCGCTTGTCTTTCCTCAGGTGCAGGTCGAGGCGGCATTCCTGCGTCGTGCCCGACCACCACGGGCTTTCCCCCGCGAGGCGCGCGACGAGGCGCGCTTCCGCTTCGCCTTTCGCGGGAAACGCGAGGTCCAACCGCCCGCGTTCGACGGCGAGCGCGGAAAATTCGGCCCGGGCGGCGAACAACTGCCGGACGAATTCGCCTTTCGGGAAGGTTTCTTCGATGCCGTGGCGGCGGCTTCCGACGAGTATCCCGTCCGCGAGGAAATCCTGCAGGCGCGCGGCCTTCCCCGCCGCCGTCACGGGGTTTTCGCCCGCTTCCTTTTCGAGCAGCGCGAGGGCTTTTCCGAGACGGCGGGAAATCTGCCGCTCCGGCGTGTTCCAGACGCAAAAAGCGCAGACGGCAAGCGCCGCCGCCGCAAGCACCCAGATCCGGTTCCGTTCCATGATCCGTTTCTTCCGCCAGCCCGTCGCCGGGCGGTCCGGTTGGCTTGCCGTCATGGTCCCTGCCTTTGCCGCGTTGCGTTCATGGTGGCATCATCCCCGCTTCCCGTATCGCCCGCAAGCTCCGATTCCCCGCACGCGCCGCGCCACGGAACAGGAAAATCTCCCACCGAGGCCGCGAGGCACGGAGAGTTCGAGACATTGAAAAGCATGGAAAGCCCCCTGCGAGGGCATTGGAAAGGGAGTTTTTAGACAGGATTTACGGGATGGACAGGATTTTTCGGAGGTGCGGCATCTTGCCACGCTGCTTTGTGATGGCCCGGGGTGAATTGCAAGCGAAATGGACCAGTGGAGGTCATGCGGTCTGGCGGGCGTAGGATTGGGCCGCGGTCAGGCCCCCGAGCGACCGCCGGTGGATGCCGTTGATGGCCGCTTCCAGGGACGCCACCGCCTGCACGGACACCCTTGCGAAGTCCGTCCCCTTCGGGTACCACCGCCTCACGATCCGGTTGCAGTTCTCCACCGACCCCTTCTCCCACGCCGCATAGGCGTGCGTGTAGAACAGCCGGAAGGGCGCATATGCCTCACGGAAGAGCGCCTCGATTCCGCTTGCCGGCAGG
>JAFSUH010000072.1 GCA_017445365.1 Kiritimatiellia bacterium
CGTCGGCCTGCATTCCGGTGGGGCGAGGTGTCCCCACCGAGCCGCGTCCCAACGCTGGCACGGGAAAGCGAGCCGCCCCGCTTGCGTCAGGCGTTTCCGGTTGACCGGCAAATCGGAAGACCGGGTGACCGGGTTGGCATTGCGGGGTTCCCGAAGGAGAAGCCAACACTTGCTTTTCCCTTTGGGAACCCCATTCATCCGAATCCGACGGCGTTCGATGGCAATCGAAACGCCCGGGGGCACCCTGCCCGCAAAAATCCCCCGCCAGGGCGCCGCTCCGGCAAGGCGTCATTTCTAAAAAATGAAAGAGCGCGGCAAGATGCCGCACCTCCGGAAGCTCCCCCGCCAGGGCGTCGCCCCGGCAAGGCGTCGGCCTGCATTCCGGTGGGGCGAGGTGTCCCCACCGAGCCGCGTCCCAACGCTGGCGCGGGAGGGAGGGCCGCCACGCTTGCGTCAGGCGTTTCCGGGAACACCGGCAACACCGGAAACACCGGTTGGAAACGGGCGGGGTCCCCGAAGGGGAAGCCAACGCGTGTTTCTCCCTTTGGGAACCCCGTCAAACGAAGCCGGCGCGGCGGAGGGTGTCGAGGGTGACGGCGGGCGCGGCCGCCTTCGCGGCCGCGGCGCGTACCTGCTTGGCGATCGGGTCCGTCTCCACCGCGACGGGCGAACCCGCGCGGAGTTCCGAAAGCGCGGTGCGCTTCCACGTCTCCGGTATGACGGCGAGCGTGCAGACGTTCCCCTCCAGCGAGACGACCGTGAGGCTGACGCCGTCGAGGGCGATCGAGCCCTGCGGCAGCACTTCCCCCGCGCGCTCCGGCGGGACCGCGACCGCAATCTTGCGGAAGTTCCCCGCGGCGGAAACCGACACGACCTTCCCCACCCCGTCCACGTGCCCCGAAAGGAAGTGGCCGCCCAACGCGTCGCCGGTGCGGAGGGCCCGCTCCAGGTTGAGACGCCTGCCGGGCAGCATCGAAGCGAACGCGGTGCGCGCGAGGGTTTCGGGCGAAACGTCGAATTGCAGCTGCTGGCGCGACGCGTCCGCGAGCGTGAGGCACGCGCCGTTGACGGCGATGCTTTCGCCCCCTTCGAGCGATTTCCCTTGCCACGCGCCGTCGGGGATCTCGACGGCGAGGCGCCGCCCGCCGCCGGCGGCGCGGAGGAAACGGAAGGTGCCGATGGTCTGGACGAGGCCGGTGAACATGCTTCCAGCATAGCGCAAAACCGCGCCGCGGCGAAAAAATTTTCGCGCCGCGCACCGTTCCGAAATCACTTGACACGCGTTTTGCCTTGATTCCATGCGCCCGAAACGCGCTTTCACCCTGTCGGAAAAAGTTGCAAAAAATTTTTCCGTTCTGGATTGACGCACGCGGGGGGAAGTTTCTACATTTCGGAAAGTGTTCGACAATGACTGCGCCCGCCTTCATTCCCGCATTCCTCCTTCCCCGCCCGCGGCCGACCGGCCCGGCGGATCGCGCGCGCGTCGCCCCGATTTACCGGCAAAGAAACAAAGGACAATGTTTCCCTTGAAAACTTTTGAAAATAACCTGACCGCCTCGAGCGTCAGGCCGGAAAGGGGGGAAAAGTAGATCATGGCGACGAAGGTTGCGAAGAAGGCTCCGGCCAAGAAGGCCGCGGCTCCGAAGGCTCCCGCGAAGAAGGCCCCCGCCAAGAAGGCGGCGGCCCCCAAGGCGGCTCCGGCCAAGAAGGCTCCGGCGAAAAAGGCGGCTCCGAAGGCGGCTCCGGCCAAGAAGGCTCCGGCCAAGAAGGCCGCGGCTCCGAAGGCCCCCGCGAAGAAGGCCCCCGCGAAGAAGGCCCCCGCGAAGGCTCCGGCCAAGAAGGCCCCTGCCAAGAAGGCTCCTGCCAAGAAGGCTCCCGCGAAGAAGGCCCCTGCCAAGAAGTAGGAATCCCCTCCTTTTTTCCACGGCCGGAAGGCCCGCACGGCGGCGAACGGTTCCCGTTCCCGCCGTTTCCTTTTGCCCCGCGCGCTTTCCGCGCGGGGCTTCTTGTGCGCGGCGCGCGCGGCTGGCATGATGCACCGCATGTCCGCCGTTCCCCTCACGCCCGAAGAAATCGCTTCCCTCGGCCCCGCCGACGAAACGCCGCCCGTCGGCGTCAACCTGTACAACGCCCACCCGCGCGACGCGCTGCTCTCGTTCTACCCGCAAAGCCATGCGTACCTCGCGCGCGGTTCCGTGCCGCTGGAAAGCGTCTCCTCCGTCATCGCGCGGCAGTTCCCCGTCTTCGACCGCGACGGCGTCGCCCGCCGCATCTCGCAGCGCGAGGGGCGGGCGGTGCAGGAAATCCTCGACGGCTGGGACTGGAAGGGCGCGCTCGCCCGCGCCGCGGGGACGTTCATGCACCTGCAGATCGAGCGGCGGTTGCTGGGGCTCGCGAGCGAATGCGTTTTCGACCACGCCTTCGAGAGCGCGACGCTTTCGCGGCACGACCGCGTCGACGTGGGCCGGGAGCTCGCGTTCTTCGAAGCGTGGCGGGCGGCGGAGCGCTTCGTGCCGTACCGCACCGAGTGGCGGATCTTCGACGAGGAGCACGCGCTGGCGGGGACGGTGGATTTCATCGCGCGGCGGGAGGACGGGGAGTTCGTGATGTACGACTGGAAGCGGTCGAGCAAGCTGCTTGCCTTCGACCCGGAAACGGGGACGGCGGGGCCCGTCCGCGAGAACCCGTACCGGCGGGGGCTGGGGCGCTTCGGGTACCTGGCCGACACGCCGTTCCACCACTACCTGATCCAGCAGAACCTGTACCGGGAAATCCTCTACCGGCACTACGGCATCCGGCTGGGGGCGATGTACCTGGTCGTGCTTTCCGCGCAGTACGACCGGGCGTGGCAGCTGCCGGTGCCGTACGACCCGCGCATCGCGGAAATCCTCCTTTCGTAGGCTTGCCGCCACCTCCCCGCGGCGTTAAGGTCGCGGCATGGATCCCACCTCCCTCCGCGTACTCTTCGTCAACCGCATGGCCGGCCTCCAACGGGGCGGCGGCGAGACGTTCGACCTGGGGATGGCCGCCGCGCTGGCCGCGCGCGGCGCGCACGTGGAGTTCCTGACCGGGGCGCCCCTTTTCTCCGGCCCGCCGCAACCCGTGGAAGGGTTCCCCGCGCATTACCTCCACTCGCCGTTCCTCCCGTGGCTGCCGTGGGACAGGATGCGCGGCGGCTGGCGCATCCGCGAAGCCGCGTTCCGCTGCTTCGAGATTCTCGCGCACCGCTGGATCGCGCGCCACGCGCGCGATTTCGACATCGTCCAGATCTGCGAACTCCCGCGGCTGGTCCATTCGCTCAAGCGCGCGCGCTGCCCCGCCGCCACGTGCCTCCGGCTCACGGCCCCGAATTTCCACGACCCGGTCGGCGGCGTGGAGGAAGCGGACGGGCTGATCGCGAGCGGCACCACCATCAAGACGCTCGCGGAAAAGGGCGTGTACGCGCGCAACATCCCCAACGCGGTGGACACGTCCGTCTTCCATCCGGGAAGCGACAACGGCTGGCGCGCGCGGCACGGAATCGCGGAAAGCGACCGGGTGGCCATCTACCCCGCGCGGTTCCAGGGCTTCAAGAACCATGCGCTTCTCCTGCACGCCTTCCGGCGGGTGCTCGACCGCAAGCCGGGCGCGCGGCTGGTGCTGGCGGGCGACGGGCCGCTCCTCGGGGAGACGCGGAAGCTCGCCGCGTCGCTGGGGGTGGCGGCGCAGACGTTCTTCACCGGCGAAATCCCGCAGGCGGAGATGGCCGACGCGATGCGCGCGGCGGACCTGTGCGTGATTTCGAGCGACTACGAAAGCTTCTGCTTCGCGGCGATCGAGGCGATGGCGACGGGGAAACCGGTCGTTTCGACGGATTGCGGCTGGGTGCCGACGCTGCTGGAAGGCGGCGCCGGCACGGTGGCGGCGAAGGGGGACGCGAACGCGCTCGCTTCGGCGTGGCGGAAGATGCTGGGCAACGAAAACGCGCGCAAGGCTTGCGGGGCAGCGGGGCTCGCGAAGGTGCTTGCGGAATGCACGTGGGACCGGAGCGCGGAGCGCCTGCTCGAGCTCTACGGTGAAATCCGCCACCGCTAGCGGCACGGGACCGCGGAACACCGCCGTTTGTCGTTTCCCCGCGCCGGGAAAAATGGCACGCTTGCGGACCATGGTGGTTTCCTCCGGCCCGTTTTCCCGTTTCCCCGCCGCGCCTTTCCCTCCGGAAGGAGCGCGGTCGGCGTGAGCGCGCGCGACCAGGTCCGGCTCAACGGCGACCCGGCCGTCCGCGAGCTCGCGCCGGAGGAACTCGCCCGTCTCCAGCGCGCCCTCTTCGCCATCTACCGCGACGTGCGCGACGCCTGCGCGCGCCGGGGGATGGACTGCTTCCTTTTCGGCGGCTCCGCGCTCGGGGCCGAACGCCACGGCGGCTTCATCCCGTGGGACGACGACATGGATCTGGCCATGCCGCGGGCGGACTGCGAGCGGCTGGAGAGCGCGCTCGAAGAGGATTTCCCGGGGCGGTACGCCGTCGTCGCGCCGCGCCGCGTTCCCGCCGGCCCGCGCGCGGTCCCCTTGCGCTATCCGTTCCTCAAGGTCCGCCGCAACGGCACGGAGATGCTCGGCGCCTTCGACCATCCCGACGAGCGGCCGGGCCTTTCGATCGACGTGTTCCCCCTCGACGCCGTCCCGGCCGGCCGCTTCCGGCGGAAAATCCGCGGCATGCTCGTGGACGCGTGCGTGTTCCTCGGCGGTTGCGTCCGCCGCTTCCGCCGGACCAGCCGCGGCGAAAGGCTCTCGGCGCGGAGCGTCCGCGGCGCGCTCCTCCTCGGCGCGCGGAAGACCGTCGGGTTCGTCTTCTCGTTTTTCGACGAGGAGCGCTGGTACGCGCTCTCCCACCGCATCGCCTCCGCGCCCTGCCGCACGGACGGGTTCGTCACCGCGGCGCAGGGCTCGAAGCGCTACGCGGGGGAAATCCTGCCCGTTCCGATGGTTTTTCCGGCGGGCGAAACGGTGTTTTGCGGCGAAAAGTGCCCGACCTTCCACGACGTGCGCGGGTACCTCGCGAAACGCTACGGGCCGGACTGGGCGACGCCCCCGCCGCCGGAAGCGCGCGAGCGGCATTTCGTCGAGCGTTTCCGCGGCGCGCCGTAGGCGTTTTGCCGATGTTTGGCAAAAACGGCCCGATTTTGCCGGACATTGGCAAAATCAGGGAACCGCCGCGATTTCGGCGGAAGAAAGGAGAACGCCCAGGTCTGCGGGGAAGTTCTTGATGCCGTGGGCCGCCGGGTCCCAGGGACGCGCCGTGCGGAACGCGTAGGCCCCGGTCCGTCGGGCCGTTGCCCCGTCCCCGCGCGGGATCACGACGGACAGGTCGTGCGTCCCCTCCCCCACTTCGACCGCCGCCTCTTCCCCCCACGGCGCGCGCACGAAAAGCGTCTGCGATTCCCAGCCCTCTTCCGGCGCGAACCAGCCCGCGCGCAACCGGATTTCCGCCGCGCCGCCCGCGGGCGGCACCGGCCCGATCACGCCGCACCCCTCGCGCGTCCACTGACCGCTTCCCGCCGCGTCCCCTTCCCCGCGCGGCATGCGCGCGACCGGTCCCCA
>JAFSUH010000073.1 GCA_017445365.1 Kiritimatiellia bacterium
CATTCCAACCCTTTTGCCATGTTCCCCCGAAGGGGGACTTTCAATGGTTTTCAATGTTCAACCCTTCGCGTACCTTGCGAACTTCGCGCGAGTTTTCGGCCGCGACGAGGCGCGGCCCTCCCCCATGGACACGCGGCTGGAAGCCGCATCCCCCAAAAATCCTGTCCATCCTGTAAATCCTGTCGAAAACTCCCTGCGGGAAATTTTTTCTTTTCCATTCGAGTGCGCGGCAAGATGCCGCACCTCCGAAAGTGTGTCTCTGCGTGAGCTTTTTTGCGCCCTTTACGGCTTCCAACCCTTTTCAATGTCCCCCGCAGGGGGCTTTCAATGGCTTTCAATGTTTCAAAACTCTCCGCCTCTCCGCGCCTCTGCGGGAAACTTTTTTTCTTTTCCATTCGAGTGCGCGGCAAGCGTGGGGTCCCCGCGAAGCAAGCTTCGCGGGGCTTTGCCGCACCTCCGAAAACGTGTCTCCGCGGGAATCCTTGTCGTTCCGGGATTTGTGCGAGATTGCGGAAATTGGTGCGGGATTACGGACAAACGGGCCATTTCCCCCCTTTTCAATGTCCGCGACAAAAAAGCCGTTCTGCCGGAGCGGCAAAACGGCTTTGCGGGGCGGGGAAGCGGTTTTACGCGTGCGCTTGGGCCCAAGCCTTGCCCGCGGCGAAGACGGCTTCGTTGACCGGGACCAGTTTCGGCTTGGCGGCGAAGTTCCTGGCAATCGCGTCCAAGTAGAACTTTTCATCGATGCCGAAGCCCGCGAGGCCCGCCATGACGCCCAGCATCGCCGTGTTGGTCGCCCGGGCGCTCCCGGCGCCTTCCGCGATTTCGTGCGCGGGGACCGCGAGCATCTTGACGCCCTCGCGGCCGGGCATTTCGCCCATGGCCGCGTCGTACAGCACCAGCCAGCCGTCCACGACATCGCCCAGGAATTTCTCCAAACTCGGGCGGTTCATCGCGACGAGCACGGTCGGCCGGGCGATCACGGGGCTTCCCACCTTGACGCCGCTGATCACGACGCCGCAGTTGGCGGTGCCGCCGCGCTGCTCGGGGCCGTACGACGGGTACCACGAGACGTTCTTCCCGGCGGCGCATCCGGCGCGCGCGAGGAGGATGCCCATCGAAAGCACGCCCTGCCCGCCGAACCCGGCGATTTTCACGGCGTGCGTCGGCGCGGCGGGGTCGTGTTCGGCGTCCGGCGCGTGGTCTTCGGCGAGGTGGTAGATGTTTTCGATGGTTTCGCGCGCGTAATCCGCGCCGGGGCGGGCGAACGCCTCGGCTTCGGCGCTCCGGTCGCGCAGGACGCCCGGCGGGAATTCCTTCTCCATCTGGTCGATGATGAAGCGGCTGGCGCCCGCGGCGTCGAGCTTGAGGTTGGTGGGGCAGGCCATCAGGCACTCGACGAACGCGTACCCCTTCCCGTCGCGCTGGATTTCGAGCGCCTTGCGGACGGCCTGCCGGGCCTTGCGGATGCGGCCGACATCGGCGAAGGAGACGCGCGCGACGTACACGGGGGCGCGCAACTGGTTGACGAGCTCGGCCATGTGGAGGGGGTAGCCCGCGTACCGCGGGTCGCGGCCGAGCGGCGTGGTTTCGGTCTTTTCGCCGACGAGCGTGGTCGGGGCCATCTGTCCGCCGGTCATCCCGTACACGGTGTTGTTGACGAAGAAGACGGCGATCTTCTCGCCGCGGTTCGCGGCCTGCATCGTCTCGTTCAAGCCGATGGAGGCCAAGTCGCCGTCGCCCTGGTAGCTCACGATCACCGCGTCGTCGCGCACCCGGCTGATGCCGGTCGCCACCGCCGCGGCGCGCCCGTGGGCGACCTGAACGTTGCCCGCGTCGAAGTAGTAGTACGCGAAGACGGAGCAGCCGACCGGCGAAATCACGACGGCGCGGTCCTGCAAGCCCAGTTCGGCCATCGCTTCGCCGATGAGCTTGTGGAGGACGCCGTGGTCGCAACCGGGGCAGTAGTGCGTGGCGGTCGGCGCGGCGCCGCCCTTGCGCGGGAAGGTCTTGTAGAGCCCTTGGGCCTGGATGATCTTTTCCATGGGAAACTCCTTCTTCCTTTCAGTTGGCGGCGTCGCGGATGGCGGAGAGGATCTGGTCGTGGGTGACGACGTTGCCGCCCATGCGGTTGACGAGAGAGACCGGCACGCGGCAGTCGGTCGCGAGGCGGATGTCGTCCATCATCTGGCCGTTGGAAAGCTCGACGGAGAGGATTTTCTTCACGTTGCCGCGGGCGAGGAGGGCATTCAACGCATCTTTCGGGAAGGGCCAGAGGGTCTGGGGGCGGAAGACGCCGGCCTTGATGCCTTCGGCACGGGCGGCTTCCATGGCGCCCAACGCGATGCGGGACGAGATGCCGTAGGAGACGATCAGGATTTCCGCGTCTTCGGTCAGGTGCTCCTCGCTGCGCTGTTCGGCGGCGGCGACCTTCGCGTATTTCTCCTGGAGGTGCTTGTTGAACTCCTCCAAGGTGTTGAAATCGAGGAAGATCGAGGTCACGCAGTTGGGCCGCGTCGCGGGGGTCCCGTCCACGCACCAGGAGGTGTCGGGCGAGGGGGCGACGGCTTCGTCCGGGAAGCGGAGCGGCTCGATCATCTGCCCCAAAACGCCGTCGGAGAGGACGAACGCGCACATGCGCCACTTCTGCGAAAGCTCGAAGGCGAGGCGGGTGAAGTCGCACATTTCCTGGACGGAGTTGGGGGCGAGGACGAGAGAGCGGTAATTGCCGTGGCCGCCGCCCTTGACGACCTGGTTGTAGTCGCCCTGTTCCGGACCGATGTTGCCGAGGCCGGGGCCGGCGCGCACGTCGTCGACGATGACGGCGGGCAGTTCGGCGCCGGCGATGTAGCTGATGCCTTCGCTCATCAGGCTGATGCCGGGGCCCGAGGAGGCGGTCATCGCGCGGCGGCCCGCGGCGGCGGCGCCGTAGAGCATGTTGATGGAAGCCTCTTCGCTTTCGGCCTGGACGAACGCGCGGCCGGCCTTGGGGAACTGCTTGGCGGCCTCGTGGAGGACTTCGCTGGCGGGGGTGATGGGATAGCCGAAATACGCGTCGCAACCCGCGTAGAGGGCGCCGATGATGACGGCGACGTTGCCTTTGACCAGTTGGGTAGCCATGGGGGACTCCTTATTTCTGGGGAATGTGGACGGAGAGGGCGTTGGGCTCGGGGCAGGCGTAGAAGCAACTGGCGCAACCGATGCAGCCTTCGCCCTTGTACACGGTGAAGACGTAGCCGCGCTCGTTGAGTTGCGTGCCCTTTTCGAGGACCTTTTTGGGGCAGGCGAGGATGCAACGGCCGCACGCCTTGCATTCGAGCGTGTTGATTTCGGGATACGGTTTGGGGGTGGCGGATTCGGAACTCATGGGAAAGTTTTCCTTCCAGTTGAAAAGCGCGCGTAAAATATCCTTTTCCGCGCGGATGGAAAGAGAAAAGAAGGGAAACGCGTCGTGCCGGCGTCCGGCAACGTGTCTCCGGCACCTACGGCGCGGGGAGGAGGGACCAGGCGGCGCGGAAGGCGGGGTTTTCCCGCGAGACGGCGGCGAGCACCCGCGCGAGCGAACGGCAGAACTCCACTCCCAAGCGGCTCCGCCAGCCGCCCAGGTCGTACAAGGTGACGCGCGTCGGTTCGGCGATTTCGCCCAGGCAATCGTGCAGGGCGTCCAGGTTCTTCCCGCAGTGCGCGGGGAAGCCCAGTTCCTTCGCGAAGGCTTCGTGGACGGCTTCGGGCGTTTCGGCGGGCAAAAGCGCGATTTCCTTCATGGGGCTTTCCATTCCTCGAACGTTTCGTAGTGGTCGCGGGTGACGAAAAAGAGTCCGTCGTTCGACCAGATCAACCGGACGGGACCCCGCCGCTTTCCCGTCGCCTCCAAATCGCATTCGCGGTACTTCCGCCCCTTCGCCTGCGGCAGCTTCCCCTCGAAATTGCCGAAATGGTCGCCGCCGATGGAGCACCCCGGCGCGACGGAGCCGACCGGCCCGCCCTCCCAACCGCGCGCGCGGGCTTCGGCCTTGGTGAGGTAGTTGCCCGGCAGGCGGCCGAAGCGGACGAGGTAGGCCGCGACGTGCGCCGCGTCGTCGTACCGCCCGCCCTCCTCCACCGCAACCGGCGCGTCCGGCGCCGGTTGCACGGCTTCCGCCGCGCCCGGCGGGGCAATCCGGTCCAACCGCGCGGAGATGGCGTCCACGATGCCGATGCCCAGGAACTTCCCGGCAATCATCACCGCAAGCAGGAGGAAAAACAGGATGCGGAGGGCGCGGTTGTTCACGGGACGATCCTCCCGTCCATCATCTTCACGTGCCGGTCGCACCGCGCCGCCACCGCGTCGTTGTGCGTCACCATGAGAAGCGTCAGTCCCGCCGCCGCCACTTCGCCGAAGAGGAGGCGCAGCACTTCTTCGCCGCTTGCGGAATCGAGGTTTCCCGTCGGCTCGTCGGCGAAGATGAGCCGCGGGGCATTGACGAGCGCCCGCGCGATGGCCGCGCGTTGCTGTTCGCCGCCGGAAAGTTCCCCGGGGCGGTGTTTTTCCCGCGCCGCCAATCCCACGCGCGCGAGCAATGCCGACGCCCGCTCGCGCAGTTCCTTCCCGCGCTTCCAGGCCCCGGGCAGGGCCAGCGCGGGCAGCATCGCGTTTTCGAGCACCGTCAGCTCGGGCAAAAGGTGGTACGCCTGGAAGACGAAGCCGATTTCCTTCACCCGGAGCGCGGCGCGCGCGTTCGCCCCCATCCGGTAGAGGGAGCGGCCGGCGTACCGCACCTCGCCCGCGTCGGGCTTCTCCAGCCCCGCGAGCGCGTAGAGCAGCGTGCTTTTCCCCGCGCCGCTCGCCCCGGTGATGGCCACCGTTTCTCCTTGGCAAAGCGCGAAATCGACGCCCTTCAACACCTCGACGGCGCTCTTCGACTTGCCGAGGCGGAAACTCTTGCGGATGCCTTCCGCGCGCAACACTTCGTTCTCATTCATCGCGCAGGGCCCTCACCGGATCGAGTTTCGCCGCCTGCCACGCGGGCACGACCGCCGCGAGCGTGCAGATGACCATGACCGACACCGCGACGGCGACCAAGTCGCCCGGCAGCGTCTTCGCGGGGATTTCCGCGAGGTGGTACAGCTCCTTGGGCAGCAACGCCATTCCGCAGCGGTCGTTCAGGAAATGGAGCAGGTCGTTGCGGTACGCAAGGGCGAGGAACCCGAAGCCGAAGCCCGCCGCGATGCCCGCGACCCCCTCGAACCATCCCTGCCAGAAGAAGACGCGCATGATGGCCCCCGACGAGTACCCCAGCGACCGGAGCACGCCGATTTCGCGCGTCTTCTGGATGGTGACGGTGATGAGGGTGTTGGTGATGCCGAAGGCCGCGACGATGGTGATGAAAATCAAAAGGAAGAACATCATGTTCTTTTCGACGCGCAGGGCCGCGAAGAGCTGGCGGTTGAGCTCCTGCCAGGTGTGCGCCGTCCAGCCGTCGGGGAGGACGGCGCGGATGCGGTCGGCCGTTTCGCCCGCGCGGTACGGGTCGCGCGTCTGCACCTGGAACGCCTCGATGCCCGCGCCCGCGCAGAAGTCGCGCGCTTCCCAGATGGACGCGATGACGTACGCGGAATCGAACTCCCACATGCCCGTGTCGAAGATGCCCGCGACCCGCCACTCCTTGGGGAGGCGCATTTCCTCCCCGCCCGCGAAGCTCGCCGGGGAGAAGGCCGCGAGCGTGTCGCCGACGCGGACGCGGAGCCGCCGGGCGAGATCGACGCCGACCAGGACGCCCGAATCCGTCAGGTCGTACGCGCCCTCCACGATGCTTTCCGCGAGGCGGGAGACCGTGGTCTCGCGTTCGGGATCGACGCCGCGCAGAATCGGCGTTTCGATGCCGCCGCCGCGCACCTGGACGAAGAGGAGCGACTGGAGGAAGGGGGCCGCGCCGCTCACCCCGTCCACGGCGAGGAGGCTGTCGCAGACCTGCTCTCCGTACGTCTCCGCCTCGCCGCGGTCGAAGGGGGTGACGGTGACGTGGGCGTTGAAGGAGAGGATTTTTTCGCTCCACATCGCGTCGAAGCCCTCCATGACGGAGAGGACGATGACGAGAACCGCGACGCCGAGGAGAACGCCGAGGACGGAGAGCGCGGTCACGACGGAGAGGAAGGTCCGCTTTGGCCGCAAATACCGGAGGGCGAGGAAGCAGGAAAAGGGAAGCATGGGAAACCGCGGAAGCCTAAAACCATTCTCCTCCCCCCGCAAGTGCCGAAGGCACGTTGCTTGGCCGTTCCGCTTCGCGTCACGAGCCGCCGCTTCCGCCCCCAAGCCGGCATCCATCCGCGGCCACCCGCCGCGCCCGGGACGCATT
This sequence comes from Kiritimatiellia bacterium, assembly GCA_017445365.1. Taxonomy (GTDB): domain Bacteria; phylum Verrucomicrobiota; class Kiritimatiellia; order CAIQIC01; family Lenti-01; genus RGIG3480. The sequence goes on from JAFSUH010000073.1 coordinate 6,336, forward strand.
TTGCCAAATATTGGCAAAATGGGCGCGATTTTGCCAAACATCGGCAAAACGTCCTGCGGCGCGCGGGAAAGGAATTTCTCGCCTTTCCCGCGCGGGCTGGCAGAATCGCCGCCCATGCAGTTCCTCCTCTCCAACGACGACGGCATCCAGTCCGACGGCCTCCGCGCGCTCGCCCGCGCCGCCGCCCCCTTCGGCGGCCTCCGCGTCATCGCGCCCGACGGCCAGCGCAGCGCCACCGGCCACGCCATCACCCTTTCCCGGCCCCTCCGCGCCCGCCCGTGGCCGGACGCGGACAAGCCCTTCGGCACCGCGCTCGACGGCCTCCCCGCCGACTGCGTCAAGCTCGCGCTTTCCGGCGTTCTGGGTCCCATCCCCGACGCGGTCCTGACCGGCGTCAACCTCGGGCCCAACGCCGGGGCGGCCGTCCCGTATTCGGGCACCTGCTCCGCCGCCGCCGAAGCCGCGCTCGACCGCGTCGGCGCCATCGCCTTTTCTCTCGACACCTTCACCGACCCGCGCTGGGACACCGCCGAAGCGATCGCGGGCAAGGTGCTCTCCGCCTTCGCGGCGGGGCGCCTCCCCCTCCGGCCGGGCACCTTCTGGAACGTCAACATCCCCAACCTCCCGGTGGCGGACATCAAGGGCTTCCGCGCCTGCACCCTCTCGCGCAGCCGCTTCGTCGAGCGCTACGAACAGCGCGCCGACCCGTGGGGCGATCCGTACTTCTGGGTGGTCGGCGACATCGTGGACGACGAAACCGCCCCCGACGGCGACTTGCAGGCCCTGCGCGAAGGCTTCGTCTCCCTTTCGCGGCTGACCGTCTGGAACACCGACGCGGACGACGGCTGGCGGGCGGCGGCGGAAGCGCTTTCTCCGTGAACCCGTCCGCCCACGGCCTGCGCTTCGCCCCGGCGGGGTGGACGCGCGCGCGGCTCGCGAAGGGGCTGGCGGCGGTGGCGCAAGCCGCGTTCCTCCCCGAACGCGCCCGGGACGCCTTCGCCGCCTTCCTTGTGGGGGGCAAGCTGCTCCGCGCGCGGCTCTACTTCGGCGAATGCGCGCCGGGAACCGGCCGCGCCCGCACCGCCCTCGGCCTCGAACTCCTGCACGCCGCCTCCCTCCTCCACGACGACATCGTGGACGGCGACCGTTTCCGCCGCGGGGCCCCCGCGCTCTGGGCGGCGGAAGGGACGGCGACGGCGCTCCTCGCGGGCGACTGGCTGCTCGCGGAAGCGGTCTCGCGCCTCCCCGTGGACGCGCGGCTCGCCCAGGTCCTCCAAGCGATGACGCGGGCGGAACTGCGGCATCTGGCGGGCGGGGACGACCCGGCGGCCTACGCGCGGGGGAAGACGGCGGAACTTTTCGCCTACGCCGCTTCGCTGGCCCGTCCCGGCGATGCCGCCCTCCGCCGCCGCGCGCTCCGCTTCGGGCTCGCCTTCCAGCAAGCCGACGACGCGGCCGACGGCGGGGGATGAGGGATTTTACGGGCGCGACGAGGAGAGGTCGGCGTCTTCGCCGCTGCCGCCTTCCATGCCGTCGGCGCCGTAGCTCAACACCTCGAACGGCTCGTTCTGCCGGCCGGGCACGAGGTAGATGTAGGCCCTCCCCCACGGGTCGAGCGGCACTTCGCCCGCGGAGAGGTACCCGCCCGCGGGGTAGTTCTTCGGCACCGGAGAGAGCGTCGGCGCGCGGACCAAAGCGTCCAGCCCCTGCTCCTCCGTCGGGAAGCGCCCGTGGGCGATGCGGTAGGTGTTCAAGGCGCTCGCGAAATTCGCGATTTGCGTTTTCGCCGCGGCCTGGTTGCCCAATCCGAGGCTTGGAAGGACGTTGACCATCACGACGCCCGCCAAAAGCGAAAGGATGGCGATCACGACCAGGATTTCGACGAGCGTGAAGCCCGCGTTTGCCGGGGTCCGTTTCATTTGGCTTCTCCTTCTTCCGCGGCGATGCGCTTGCGGGCCTTGCCGAAATCGCGCAGGTGGCCGAAGACGGCGCCCGCGCCGCGCGCGAGGAACGCGAGGTCCTTCGGGCGGCGGACGGCCTTGAGCCGCTGGAAGACGTACGCCGGGGAGAGGAAGATGTCGTAGATTTTCGCGCAGATTTCGCGGATGCGCTCCGGCGGAATCGGGCTTTTCAGGACCGGCTCGGACATGTCGAAGCGCTCGTAATCGGTCGGCGGGAAGAGGAAGCCGTCGTTGGCGAGCGCTTGCGCGTAGAGGGGCGTCCCCGGATACGGCACCACCGTCGTCGCCTGCAAAAGGTCGGCCCAGCCGTGCTTCATGAGCCGCTCCGCGAGGGCGAGCGTGCGCAGGGCGTCCTCCTCGGTTTCCCAGGGGTAGCCCACGATCATCGTCAGGTGCACCGAAAGCCCCGCCGCCTTCGCCGCGCGGCAGTCGCGCTCGATGTCCTCCACGCGCGTCTTCTTGCAGATGCGGTCGAGGGTCGCCTGGTTGGCGGATTCGAGGCCGAACTTGAGGAGGCGGAAGCCCGCCTGCTTCATCATTTTGAACTGGTCGGGCCCGAGGGCGCCGAAGCGCATGTTGCACGAGTAGAAGGTTTTCTTCGCGAGCCCCCGCGAGACGAGGCCGTCGCAGAGCCGTTCGAGCCACGGGCCGACGGAAAGGGTCCCGGAATCGTCGAAAATCTCCTTGATGCCGTAGCAGTCGACCAGCATCTGCACTTCGTCGAGGACGTTCTCCGGCGAGCGGACGGAGAAGTGCGGGAAAAGCGTCGTCCACGCGCAGAAGGTGCATTTGCCGTGCCAGCAGTCGCGCCCGGACATGATGTACTGGAACGGTTTGCCGGCGAGGTTGTACTCCTTCTGGTAGAGCTTCCACTTCGTCAGTTCCCGGTCCGGCCAGGGGAGTTCGTCGAGCGGCTTGCGCGGGAGGACGTCGTTTCCGAGGACGCCGCAGACGCTGCCGCGCTTCCAGACGCCGTCGGGCGGAACGCCCGCCTCGCCCGCTTCGAGGAAGCGGAGGAGGTTTTCGAGGGCGGCGTCGTAGTGGCCGCCGCGGAGGACGTAATCGGCCTTGCAGGCGCGGAAGGTTTCTTCGGGGAGGGCCGTCACGTGGTCGCCGAGCATCGCGACGCGGACGGCGGGGAAGCGCTCCTTGATTTCGTCCACGAGCGCCCAGTGCTGGCGGATGACGGGGGTTTTGGTCTCGAAAACGAAAAGGTCGGGGGCGAAGGACTCGAGTTCGCGGAAGAAGCGGGCGGGGGAGACGCCTTCGGCGATGGCGTCGAGCCAGCGGACCTCGTGGCCGAGGTAGCGGGCGAGGGTGGCGGCGCCGGCGAGGATGACCGGGTAGATGCGCGTGGGGTTGCTGAACCACTGGAACTGGCGGTTCTGGGAGAGGAGGGCGATGCCCTTTTGGGACGGGGTCGGGGGGTACCCGATCAAGATCTTGAACGTTGCGGACATGGGAAAGGGAATCATGCCCTTTCGTCCGCCCCGCCGCGAACGAAAAATGACGGCTCCCGCCGCCTTCCTATTCCGCCGGTTCCGCCGCGACGGCGGAGGCGGCGAAGACCGTCGCGAGCCGCGTTTCCGAAAAGCCTTCGCCGGAGAGCGCGAAGCGGATGGCCTGCGGCAGGGCGGGCGGGTCTTCCCCGTCCTGCCCCGGCGGCGGCCACTCCGTCCATTCGCTTCCGTCCTCCCCCACCGCGACCGCCTCCAAGCGCCAGTCGCCCGACAAGAGGCGGTTCGTCACCGGCGCCGCGTTCCCTTCGGTGGAGACGCGCACGAGTTCCGGCGGTTCGCCCGCGCGTTCCCGGCCCAGCGACCAGGCGACCTCCGCCGCGCCGTACCCGTCGGGCATGCCGCCCCCGCCCGCGGCGTCCGTCGCGAAGAGGTGCCAGGCGAAACTCGGCGAGAGCGGGTCGCCGTCGCCGTGCGTCAGCGTCATCGCCACTTCCCCTTCTTCCAGCCCCGACGGGGCGAACGCCGCCTCCGCGTCGGCCGCGAGGAGCGGCAGCACTTCCAGCGGACGCGCCGCGCGCGCGGCGGCCAGCTCGTTGGCGCGCGTCACCGCGAAAAGCGCCGACGCGACGGCAAGTCCGGTGAACGCCAGAAGCGCGCACGCCACCAGCATCTCCACCAGCGTGAATCCCGCGTGCGTTCGGGAATTTGCCAAACATTGGCAAATTGCGCGTGATTTTGCCAAACATTGGCAAATTGCAAAAAGCGCGCGGCGGGGAATTTTGCCAAGGTTTGGCAAATTTGAAGCGATTTTGCCGAACCTTGGCAAAACCGAAAACCGGTGCGGCAAACGGATTTGCCAAACATTGGCAAATTCCGTCCGATTTTGCCAAACCTTGGCAAAACCGTTTTTGCTTGACATTTCGGAACGCGGCCGCGGGGCTACGACATCGCGAACACGCGCACGAAGAACCACGCGAGCGCCGCCAGCGCCGTGCATCCCGCCACGATCAGCACGATCCACCACGTCCCCAGCCGCTCCTTCGGCCGCGCGCCGAACGGCGAGATGTTCGTGAAGTTCTCCGGGGCCACGAGCTTTTCGGCGGTCACTTCCGCGTCGGCGGCGGCGTAGTCCGCCGAGGGGACCGCGCCGAGTTCCGGCGCCTCGAAGAGGAATTCCAGCCCGCCGATCTGGATCAGGTCCTTGGCGTGCAGCTCCACGCCCTCGTCGCGCACGTCGCGGGAATTGACGCGCGTGCCGTTGGTGCTGCCGAGGTCGCGGATGGTGAACGCGCCGTCTTCGCACGTCAGCACGCAGTGGTGGGAGGAAACGACCGGATTGTCGAGCAGGATGACGTTGTCGCTCTTCCGCCCGATGGTGACCTCCGCGTTTTCGAGGGGGTACTCGCGGTTCTGAAATTCTCCGGACATTCCGATGAGTTTGGCCATGGTGACTCCTGTAAGACGTGCGGGGCATCATAGGCCGCCGCTTGCGCTTGGGCAATCTTTTATCGGATGCCGGTGCCCCGTTTGTCACTTGCCAAAGTAAATGCTCCTACCTTGGGAGCAATGAGTCGGACAAAGGGGATGCAAGGCGTTGGGAGCGACGAGTGGTGCTGAGCCGCACCGGGAGGGGACGAAGGCGGAGGTGGACGATGGGGAGGGGAAAGC
>JAFSUH010000074.1 GCA_017445365.1 Kiritimatiellia bacterium
CTTTTCCCGTCTGGCGTCAGGCTCGGTCACGTGTACGTCCCCGGATTCGCCCCGTCGTGCGTTTGGTACGCCCCGTACACCCCCATCCACGTCGGAAAGGCGCTTGCCGTCCCCGCCAGTCCCACGACCGCCAGCGCCATGCCAGCGGCAATCTTTCCTTTCAGGTGTTTTTTCATGGGAAGAACCTTCCTTGGTGCGGGAATGGAAAAACGAATCGATTTGAATCAAACCAATCCCCGCCCCTCCCGTCAAGCGGGAAAGGTTCCGTTTTTCGCTTTCCCTTCCCTCTCCTCCCTTCTTCCACTCCTGACAATCTCGTAAATCCTGTCCGCAATTCTCTGCGTCTCTTGCGTCTCCGCGGGAAACTCTTGCTTCACGACGGCGGGGACGCCGTCGCTACATCAACGGCCCCGACAAGCGGTTCCCTCCCGGACAATCCCCTCCAACATTCTTTGCGTCCTCTGCGTTCTTTGTGGCAGCTACGCCGGTTGAAGGGTTGAAAGGTTGAAGGGTTATTGACCCTTTTCAACTCGGTACTTCTCAACTCGGTACTTCTCTTCCTTTGTGGCCAAGCCTTTTCAATGCCCCCGCAGGGGGCTTTCAATGGCCTTCAATGTTCCATCTTTGCGCAATTCGCGCGAGGATTTCCCATTGCGATTGTGACAAGCGCGGTCCAACCCCGTTTCCATGTTTTTCAATGCCCCCTTTTCCGCGGCACCGCGCTCCGTGCGGGATTTTGGCGGAAAAATCAGGCTTTGGACGGTTTTTTCGCCGATTTTGCCGCTTTCGAGGCCTTTTTCGGCGATTTTTTGGCCGTTTTTGATGATTTTTGCGTCTTTTTCGCCGTTTGGACGGATTTTTTAGCCGTTTTTTGGCGTTTCGGGGGCGTTTCCGGGGCATTTTCGGGCGCCGAAACGGGTTTTTCGGCCTTTGTGGGCGGATTTTCCGCCGGTTTCGCCGCCTTGGCGAGCAAGGGGCGCAGGAACTGGCCCGTGTACGACCGCTCCACGGCCGCGACTTCTTCGGGCGTGCCTTCGGCGACCACCTCCCCTCCCCCTTCGCCGCCTTCGGGCCCGAGATCGACAATCCAGTCCGCGGTTTTGATGACATCGAGATTGTGTTCGATGACGATGAGCGTGTTGCCTTTGTCGCGCAGGCGCACCAGCACTTCCAACAGGCGCGCCACGTCGGCGAAGTGGAGCCCCGTCGTCGGTTCGTCGAGCAAATACACGGTTTTCCCGGTGTCTTTTTTCGCCAATTCCGCCGAAAGCTTCATCCGCTGCGCCTCGCCGCCGCTCAAGGTGGTCGCGGCCTGCCCGAGGGCGAGGTACCCGAGCCCCACGTCGCGCAAGGTCGAAAGCTTCCGGGCGATCCGCGGCTGGTCCTTGAAAAATTCGCACGCCTCCTCGATGGTCATTTCCAGCACGTCGGCGATGCTTTTGCCCTTCCACTTCACTTCCAGCGTTTCGCGGTTGTACCGCCGTCCGCGGCACTGCTCGCACGTCACGTGCACGTCGGGCAAAAAATTCATCTCGATTTCCTTGGTCCCGTCGCCGCCGCAGCTTTCGCACCGCCCGCCCTTGACGTTGAAGCTGAACCGCCCCGGCGCGTAGCCGCGGATGCGCGACAGCGGCGCGCGGGCGAACAGCGCGCGGATTTCGTCGAAGGCGCCCGTGTACGTCGCCGGATTGCTCCTGGGCGTCCGGCCGATGGGCGACTGGTCGATGACGATGACCTTGTCCACCGCCTCCAACCCCGCGATGCGCCGGTGGGCGCCGGGCTGCTCCTTCGAGCCGTAGAACTTGCGGAAGAGCGCGCGGCGGAGGACGTCGTCGACAAGCGTGCTTTTCCCCGAACCGCTCACGCCCGTCACGCAGGTGAAAAGCCCGACGGGAAACCGCACGCTGACGTCCTTCAGGTTGTTCGCGGTGACGCCTTCGAGGGAAAGCCACTCCTTGCCGGGCGTGCGGCGCGCCGCGGGCACGGCAATCTCCTTGTCGCCGCGCAGGTACTCCGCCGTCGGCGTCCCGCCGCGCGCGACGAGCTCCGCGGGCGGCCCCTCGAAGAGCAGGTGCCCGCCGCCGGTCCCCGCGCCGGGGCCGAGGTCGATCAGCCAGTCCGCCGCGCGGATGGTCTCTTCGTCGTGCTCGACGACGACGACCGTGTTGCCCTGGTCGCGCAGGCCCTTCAAGGCGGCGAGGAGCTTGCGGTTGTCGCGCTGGTGCAGGCCGATGGAAGGCTCGTCGAGGACGTACAGCACGCCGGTCAGGCCGCTTCCCACCTGCGTGGCGAGGCGGATGCGTTGCGCTTCGCCGCCGGAAAGCGAGGCGCTGGCGCGGTCGAGCGTGAGGTATCCCAACCCCACGTCCACCAGGAACTTGAGCCGCTTCGAAATTTCCCGGCGGATTTCCCGGGTGATTTCCTCTTCTTCGCCGACGAGGGCGAGAGAGGCGAAGAACGCGTGCAATCCTTCCGCGGAAAGGGCCATCATTTCCATGATGTTCTTTCCGCCCACCGTGCAGGCGAGGCTTTCGGGGCGGAGGCGGCGGCCGCGGCAGGCGGTGCAGGGCAGGTCGCGCTGGAAGCCCATCAGGTACGAGCGCATGTACTCGCTTTCGGTCTCCTTCATCCGCCGCGCGAGGTTCGGGAGCACCCCCTCGAAGGGCTTTTCGTAGCTCTGCCGCCGCCCGCCGCGCCAGAACCGGAACGTCACCGGCTCCTCCCCCGAGCCGAGGAGGACGAGCTCGCGGTCGGAGGGGCGGAGGTCCTTCCACGGAGTGTCAAGGGAAAAACCGGCGTGCGCCGCGACGCCGCGGAGCAGCATCTTCCGGTAGATCGCTTCGCGGTGCCCGCAGCCGCGCCACGCGCGGATGGCGCCCTGCTCGATGCTTTTCGCCGGGTCGGGGACGACCAGCGCCGGATCGAAGACCTGCATGACGCCCAAGCCGTTGCAAACCGGGCAGGCGCCGTAGGGGCTGTTGAAGGAAAAGTGCCGCGCCTTGAGCGGCTCGAAGGAAACGCCGCAGTCCGGGCAGGCGTTCTTCTCGGAGAAAAGCCGCTCTTCCCACGCGGAAGGCTTCTGCCCGACGCGTCCGAAGAGGACCTTGAGAAGCCCATCGCCGATTTTGAGGGCGAGTTCGACCGATTCGGTGAGGCGGCTCCGCGCCGGCTGGTTGGCCGGGTCGAGCGCTTCGGCCGGGACGACGAGCCGGTCCACCACCGCTTCGATGACGTGCTTGCGCTTCTTGTCGAGGGCGGGGAGGGAATCGAGCTCGCAAAGTTCGCCGTCCACGCGGGCGCGGACGAAGCCCAAGGAGCGGATCTGCTCGAACACGTCCGCGTGCAGGCCCTTGCGGCCTTCCACGAGGGGGGCGAGGAGGACGACGGCGCCGCCCGCCCCGGCGCGCCGGAGGACGAGGGAGACGATCTGCTCGGCGGATTGGGAGGCGATGGGCCGCCCGCAGAGGTGGCAGTGCTGGTGGCCGGCGGAAGAGAAGAGGAGCCGGAGGTAGTCGTGGATTTCGGTGGTGGTCGCGACGATGGAGCGCGGGTTGGCGGAAGCGGAGCGCTGTTCGATGGCGATGGCGGGGGAGAGGCCGTCGATGCGGTCGACGTCGGGCTTCTGCAGCTGGGAGAGGAACTGGCGCGCGTAGCTGGAAAGGGATTCGACGTACTTGCGCTGGCCTTCGGCGTACAGCGTGTCGAAGGCGAGGGAGGACTTGCCGGAGCCGGAGAGGCCGGTGACGACGCAAAGGGACGCGTGGGGGATGCGGACGGAGACGTTCTTCAGGTTGTGTTCGCGCGCGCCCTCGACGGTGATGGATTTTTCGCTCATGCCCGGGGAAAATACCGCTTCCTTCCCCGTTTGCCAAACCTTGGCGCCGCGGCGGCGCCGACCGCGCGCCCCCGGCGTTTTTTCCTTGATTTTTGGGCACGGCGCGTAAAATTCCGGTTTGCCCGCAACATTCGCCCACGGAATCGCAGGACGGCTGCGGCGGACGGTTCCCCGGGACGCTCGCGCGTCCGGGCGGCCGGGAAAATCCCCTCCCCGGCGGGTTGCCGCAAAACGTTTGCAAGCGGTCTTCCCTCCCCCGGCGGAAAGGATTCCCGGAGCCCGTCGGGAGGCTGGGGAACCGCGGCAGCGCGTCGCCGGGGCAGGCCGGGCAACCAACAGAAAGCAAGGTCCCCATGGGTCTTTTCCAATCCCTCAAGAACATCTTCTCCGGCGGAAGCACCGCGTCCGCCGCCAGGAAACGCGTGTACGTCGTCGACGGCGCGCGCATCCTCTCCGACCGCCGCGGCGGGCGGCTGACGCCGCGCGACCAGCTGCACATCCTCAAGATCCTCGACGACACCGCCAAGGCCGAAGGCTTCGCCATCCGGACCGTCCTCGAAAGCGAGCGGCCCCTGCGCGAAGTGGACGACGGCGGCGAGTTCGGCAACGTCCAGGTCTTCTTCGCCCGCACCGGCGCGAAGGTCCAGGAAAAGATGATGGAACTCGTCCGGCAGGCGAACAGCGGCGTGCTCGTCGGCGGCGGCCCGGAACTGGAAGTGCAGGCGGCCAAGTCCGGCTTGCAGGTGATGAACCCGAACACCTTCCGCCGCGCCTTCTGCCGCGAAGAACGCCGCGGCCCGCGGCCCCCGCGCGCCGGAGGCGAACGGGGCGGCGACGCCGCCGCCGAAAAGGACGGCAAGGCCCCGGACGAAAACGGGGACGGCGCGCAGCGCC
>JAFSUH010000075.1 GCA_017445365.1 Kiritimatiellia bacterium
CAAATACGAAGCGCAGTCTTCCTCGGTCCGGAACCAATCCAGAAACTCTTCGAAGGTGTGCGGATAAGGATGTCCGATGGTGGCTTTCATGCCACCGATTCCATCTAAATGGATGAACCTGAGTCAATCAGCCACCCAGGTAAAGCAAATATCGTTCTTGCTCCTACAGGCATTGCAGCGCTGAATGTCAAGGGAGCAACCCTCCATTCTACTTTCGGATACGATAACCTCGTTAAGCTTGACGTCGAGGATATTACCGACAAGACGATTCGGCTTAAAAGTGAAAAACGGAATGTCTTGAAGCGGGTAAAAACGATCATCATTGATGAGATTTCTATGGTCCGGGCGGACACTTTTGACAAAATCGACCGGATTTTGAAAGCCATCAACGGGTCGGCTCAACCCTTCGGCGGAAAACAAATGTTAGTCTTCGGGGATTTATTCCAGCTTCCGCCAGTCACAAAGGGCAAGGAATATGAATACCTGCTTGATAGGTATGGGGGCGTCTTCTTCTTCCACTCGGATGCTTATAAATCGGGCAACTTCAAATTTATCGAATTGACCGAAAACCACCGGCAGAAAGGGGACCAAGAATTTTTTGGCATTCTGAACCGAATTCGTGAGGGAACGGCAACAGACACGGATATTGAACGACTCAACACCCGTTATACACCCAACGGGAGTATGGACGGTCGATATATTGCCCTGTTCCCGAAAAAGGAAGAAGCGGAACGGGTAAACAGAAACCATATGGACCAGTTGGAGTCAAAAGAATTCGTCTTTGAGGCAGAGACCATTCTGGACAAGAATTCAAACAAGAATGAAAGTATAAGAAACGTATTTCCCATTAACGAAGAATTGCGTTTGCGACTGGGCGCAAATGTAATGATGGTGGCGAACGATCCGGAAGGGCGATGGGTAAACGGAACCGTCGGAATCATAAAAGAGCTTTCAAAAGACAAGATAGTCGTATCTTTTGGCAAAGGCAAAAACTATGAAGTGCAACCTTTGAATTTTGATGAGCAGGAGATTGCATACTCTGGTGGGAGAATCACATATGAAACAGTCTACCGTGTAATGCAGTATCCGATTGTCCCGGCCTACGCCATTACCATACACAAGTCTCAGGGGCAGACTTATGACAATGTCATGTGTGATATTGAGGGATGCTTTGCTAGTGGCCAAGCTTATGTTGCGCTATCCCGTTGCGCGAGTCTGAAAGGGCTTCACTTGAAGAGCCGTATTACCCCTGCCAGTATCAAAGTTGAGCATGAGGTGCTTGATTTCTACCGTAGCCAGTTGGCAAACAATCTACTACATTGAGGATAACAAAAAGAGGGTTCCGTCTGGGCCCTCTTTTCACGCTTATCACGGTTTGGGAATTTACGGGGTCCGTTCCTGTGACAAATCCGCAAAAACGTCTGAAATCAGTTGATTTCCGATGTAACGCCTCCGAAAACCCATCCTGTCAATCCTGTAAATCCTGTCCGAAAATTGCTCTGCGTCTCTTTTCTCTGCGGGAAATTTTCTTTGCGGCTCACGCTTTTCAATGCCCGCGAAGCGGGTTTCAATGGCTTTCAATGTTCCATCCTTCGCGGTCTTGCGGCCTTCGCGAAGTTGTTCCCCTGCGGTCGCGACAAGTGCTCTCCCACAGACACGCGGCTGGAAGCCGCATCCCCAAAAATCCTGTCCATCTTGTAAATCCTGTGTCCGAAAACTCTCCGTGTCCCGGTGCCTCCGTGGAAACTATTTCATGCACGACGGCGGGGACGCCGTCGCTACATCGGCGAAGCGCGAAATTACTGGAATCAAGCGATTTTCAACCGTTTTCTTTGTGACTCTTTGCGCCCTTTGTGGCTCACATTTTTCAATGGCCCCGCAGGGGACTTTCAATGGTTTTCAATGTCCCATCCTTTGCGTCCTTCGCGGACTTGGCGCGAGACTTTTTCCCACGGACACGCGGCTGGAAGCCGCATCCCCCAAAAAAACAAAACAGGCGGCGGAGTGGACTCCGCCGCCTGTCGGGGCGTTGGCCGCGGGCTAGTAGACGAAGAGCATTTCGCGGTACTTCGGAAGCGGCCAGGCCGCGTCGGGGAGGATCTTCTCCAGCCCGTCGACGACTTCGCGCAGATCCTTCATCGCCTTGATGATGCCCTCGTGCTTGCCGAGCAGGGCCTTTTCGAGCGCGTTCGCGTTGCGGTCGAGAGCGCCGAGGAGCTTGCCGACCTGCGCGGCGTACGCCTGCACGGCCTTCGCGCCGGGGGCGCTGCCCGCCGCCTTGCTCGCCAGGAACTCCTTCCGCGCGGCGGGGGCGACCATCGTGCGGGCGATCTCCAGGGCGATTTCCCCTTCGATGCGGACGCGCGTGTGGTATTCGTCGCTCGCCACGTCGTAGCGCGAGGCCATCTCGCGGCTGGAGAACACGCCGTAGCGCTCGAAAAGCGCGATGTTCTCCTTCTTCGCGTAGGCCTTGAGCGCGTCCATCGTGGTCGGCGCGTTGGGCAGCCCCCGCTTCGCCGCTTCCGCGAGCCAGCCGGACGCGTACCCGTCGCCGTTGAAGAGGATGCGTTGGTGCTTCTTGATGACCTTCTGCAGGAGCGCTTGCAGCGTTTCGTGGAAGTCCTTCTTCGCCGCCGCGGCCTTTTCGAGCTCGCCGGCGAGGTAGTCGAAGCTTTCCGCGACGATGGTGTTGAGCACCACGTTCGGCCCCGCGCAGTTCTGGCTCGAACCCGGCGCGCGGAATTCGAACTTGTTGCCGGTGAAGGCGAACGGCGAGGTGCGGTTGCGGTCGGTCGCGTCGCGCGGGAGCGGCGGGAGGGTGTCCACGCCGATGCGCATCGTCCCGGCCTTGCGGGAGGGACCGGCGACGCCCTTGACGATCTGCGAGATGATGTCCGCGAGCTGGTCGCCGACGTAGATCGAAATGACCGCAGGCGGCGCTTCGTTCGCGCCGAGGCGGTGGTCGTTGCCCGCGCCCGCGACGGCCGCGCGGAGCAGGTCGGCGTGCGAATCGATCGCGCGGACGATGGCGGTCAGCACCGTCAGGAAAATCGCGTTTTCACGCGGTTCGCTGCCGGGGTTCAGGAGGTTGGTCTTTCCGTAGCACACCGACCAGTTGTTGTGCTTGCCCGAGCCGTTGACGCCCGCGAAGGGCTTCTCGTGCAGGAGGCAGACGAGGCCGTTGCGTTCCGCGGCCTGGCGGAGGACTTCCATCACCAGCATGTTGTGGTCGCAGGCGAGGTTCAGCTCCTCGAAAATCGGCGCGATTTCGAACTGCGCGGGGGCGACTTCGTTGTGGCGGGTCTTCGCGGGAATGCCGAGGCGCCAGAGCTCGTGCTCGACTTCGGTCATGAAGTTGAGGACGCGGGCGCGGATGGTGCCGAAGTAGTGGTCTTCCAGTTGCTGGTGCTTCGCGGGCGGCGCGCCGAAGACGGTGCGGCCGGTCTGGAGGAGGTCCGGGCGGAGGAGGTAGAAGTGCTTGTCGACGAGGAAGTACTCCTGTTCCGGCCCGAGGGTGACGGTGACGCGCTCGTCGCCGGAGAGGCCGAAGCAGCGCACGAGCCGCTTGGTGGCCGCGGAGAGCGCCTGGAGGGAGCGGAGGAGCGGCGTCTTCTTGTCGAGCGCTTCGCCGGTGTACGCGCAGAAGGCCGTCGGGATGCAGAGCGTCGCGCCGTTTCCGTGCCGCTTGATGAACGCGGGCGAGGTCGGGTCCCACGCGGTGTACCCGCGCGCTTCGAAGGTGGAGCGGATGCCGCCGGAGGGGAAGGAGGAGGCGTCCGGCTCGCCCACGACGAGGTTCTTGCCGGAGAAGGCGGTGATGGCGTGGTCGCCGTCGGTTTCGAGGAAGGCGTCGTGCTTTTCGGCGGTGGCGCCGGTCAGGGGCAGGAACCAGTGGGTGTAGTGGGTCGCGCCGCGGGCGAGGGCCCAGCTCTTCATGGCGGCGGCGACGTCGTTGGCGATGGCCGGGTCGAGGGGCGCGCCCTTCTTGACGGTGGCTTCCAGCGACTTCGAGACGGCGGGCGTCAAATACTCGCGGAGGGTCTCGCCGGCGAACACGTCGGCGCCGAACTCGTCGAAGTGGATGGGAGAAGGCGCGGCGGGCGCGGCGGGGCGGATTTCGGAAACGGCGGCGAGCGCCTGGGACCGGTTGCGGTTGCTCATGGTTCGGGGATTCCTTTCGGTTTGGTCAGTGGTTCCGGGGGAACCGTTCCCGCGGCAACCACGGGCCCGCGGGTATGACGGAATTTCTTTGGCAAGTCAAGCGTTTTCCCGGGCGTTTGCGCGAAAAAAAGCGGTCGGCAAGGGAACTTGCCGACCGGGGTGCGGGGTGGGGGAGGCGTTACGCCTTCTTCGCCGCCTTCGCGGGCTTCTTCGCCGGAGCCGCTTTCGCGGGGACCTTGGCGGGGGCGGCCTTCTTCGCGGCGGGTTTCTTCGCCTTGGGGGCCTTCTTCGCGGCTTCCCCGGCCTTCGGCACGCGGTACTTGTCGGAGACGAAGCCGACGGGCGGGAGTTCGCCGACGAGCGGACGGGCGTAATCGAGGAACGCCTTGGTCACGTCGTGGCCGTTCTTCGCGATGAACTCGTCGGGCATGTGGCGCGTGTTCTTCGCGACCTGGCGGAGAAGGACGCGGTCGTAGCGGACGGCGTATTTCTTGCCCGGCAGGCGGCGGATGGCCACCGAGCCGTCCACGTCGCCGGAAACCGCCAGCTGCACCGCGACGCGGCCGCTTTCGCGCGCTTCGGCGGCGTCGGTTTCGCTCACCACGCCCGGGAAGGAGCGCTGGAGGTAGCCGAAGGTGTCGGCGCGCACGCGGGAAATCTTGGTCGTGCGCTTGACGAAGCCGGAGAGGAAGTCGCCGAGGGCGCCGGTGCCGCTCAGCTGGGCGTTGCCGTGGCTGTCCACTTCCTTGGTGTACGCGGCGGCGATGGGAATGCCGTTGGCATTGACGATGCCTTCGGAAACCGCGACGACGCAACGGCCGAGCTTCTTGACGACGGCCTGCACGTCCTTGGCGAAGCGCTCCGGGTCGAAGGCGCGTTCGGGGAGGTAGATCAAGTGCGGCCCGTCGTCGGGACGGACGCGCGCCAACGCGCTCGCGGCGGTGAGGAAGCCGGCGTTCCGGCCCATCACCACGTCGATCTTGACGCCCATGAGCGCGCGGTTGTCGAGGTCGTCGCCGCGGAAGGCCTGCGCGACGAATTTCGCGGCCGAACCGAAGCCGGGGGTGTGGTCGTTTTCGAGCAGGTCGTTGTCCACCGTCTTCGGCAGGTGGAAGCAGTGCAACTCGTAGTTTTCGGCCTTGGCGGCCTCGTTGATGATGTGGGTGGTTTCGGCGGAGTCGTTGCCGCCGATGTAGAAGAAGAAGCGGACATCGCGCTTGCGCAGCATGTCGAAGATGGCTTCGCAGTCTTCGGGCGTGGGCTTGTGGCGGACGGATCCGAGGGCGGAGGAGGGGGTGCGGGCGATGCGTTCGAGGTTGGCTTCGGTTTCGCGGCCGAGATCGACGAGGTTGTCGTTCAAGATGCCCTCGATGCCGTGGAGCGCGCCGTAGATGCGCTTGATGCAGGGGTGCTTTTTGGCTTCGAGGACGGCGCCGACGAGCGACTGGTTGATGACGACGGTCGGTCCGCCGCTCTGGGCGATGAGCATGTTGCCGGTGAAGTTCTTGGGCATGGTGGGTATCCTTTGGATGGGATGGGTTTGGAAAAGTGCGCCCCTTATAGCGGGGCGCCGGAAAAAAGCAATCTTTTCCAAGTGCGGGCGGTGTGCTAGAAGGAAAGAACAAGTTTTTCGGACGGGGCGTGGCTCAGCCTGGTAGAGCGTCAGCTTTGGGAGCTGAATGTCGCGGGTTCGAATCCCGCCGCCCCGACCCTCCTCAAAATCCCGAAAACACGCGAACCCCAATGTTTTCGGGGATTTTCTTTGTTTGAAGGGTTCCATCCGGTTCGGTGCCCCCCCCCCTTGACTTGCAACATGAATTCCCATGCTTCCCGGCGAAAAGCGGGACGGACGCCGCGCTCCGCTTCGGGGAGGTGCAACCCTGTCTCGAAGGAGCAGGAGATTCTTGCCCCTCTCCGTCCGCCCTGCCCTGCCGGGGACGGGCGCGTGCTAGTCGCCGACGGTGACGAGGGTGCCGCGGGGGAGGATGGTGAAGAGCTCTTCCACGTCCTCGTTCTTCAGGCGCACGCACCCGGCCGACGACTGGCTTCCCACCGTTTCCGGCTCCCACGTCCCGTGGATGCCGAAGCCCGGCCGGTCCCACGCGAGCCAGTGGGTCCCGAGCAGATTCTCGCCCGGTTCGCCCGTGTACGGCACCACCGTCCCGTCGCCCCGCCACCACGGCGGATGCTCCAGCTTGTCCACGATCTTGAAGGTCCCCAGGGGCGTCGAGTTGTTGACGCCCGTCCCCACGCGGTAGCGCTTGAAGAACTTCCCGTCGAGCATCAGGTCCATGAAGTTTTCCTTGCGCGAGACGGTCAGCGAGAACACGTGGTTGTTGCCGTCGAGGAGCGTCAGGTCGTACCCGGTGCGGATGCCTTCGCCCGCGAGCCCGTTGGCCTTGCGGATGAGCGTGACGGGCGTGTTGAACTTCGCGGCGATTTTCGAGAGCGAATCGCCCGGGGCGATCGTGTAGACGAGTTTTTCCGGCATCGGCGCCCGGCTCGCGAGCAGGGGCATCGCGATGCCGCCCAAAAACGCGCGCGCTTCGTCTCCGCCGCCCGCGTCGAGCGCGGC
>JAFSUH010000076.1 GCA_017445365.1 Kiritimatiellia bacterium
ACAAAGCCGGATACGCCTCCTCTTCGGAATACGCCAGTTCCGTCATTGCCACCCTCTACGGCCACTTGCCGGAACCACCGCCAACAACCGAAATCTTTTCAGAAACCGCTTGACGTACCACATAGATGTGTTCTTTGTGGCTCACATTTTTCAATATCCGCGAAGCGGGGTTCAATGCCTTTCCATGTTCCGACCCTTCGAAAACCTTGCGAACTTCGCGCGAGTTTTTTCGCTTCCGTTGCGGCAGCGATGGAAGGTCCTCAGGCCAGGGACGCGTAGAGCGCACGGAAGGCGGAGGCCGTTTCTTGCGGGGAATGGCCGCGGAGAGGAGCGGGGGAGCGCTTGGGGGAGGCAAGCACCTTCTTCCATGCGGCGACGGCTTCTTCCGGCGTGGCGGCGGGGGGAATCATCTCCCCCCCGGCGGGGGCGGCCGCTTCCAGCAATTCGCGGTTTCCGCCGCAATCCGTCGCAAGGACGGGAAGTCCGCTTGCGAGGTACTCCATCACCGCGTTGCTCTGCCCCTCGTTCGCCTTGGGCACCAGCGCCGCGGCGTTGCACCGCGCAAGCAACGCCGGAATTTCCTTCACTTCGCCCAAGAACGCGACGCGGGTCCCGAGCCCCAGCTCCGCCGCGCGTTTTTCGAGCGCGGGCCGCTCCACGCCGTCGCCCGCGACGACCAGGCTCGTATCCTCATCCAGCAAGGCGAGCGCTTCCACGAGAAGCCCGACGTTTTTCTCGCGGTCCAGCCGCGCGACCACGACGGTGCGTTTCCCGCCGGGCAGGTCCTTCTCCCGCGGAAACGGCTTTTCCGCTTCGGCGCGGAAGGAATCGAAATCGAAGAGGTTGCCGATCAAGACGGTCTTTCCGGTCTTGCGGAAGCGTTCGGCGATGCTTTCCGCGTTGACGACGACCTTTTCGGCCTTGCGGTCTGCGCGGGCAAGGAGAAGGCGCTTGTAAAACGGGTATATCTCGCCCAAATCGCGGCGGCTGGTCACGAGGCGGCATCCCGCCATTTTCGCGGCGAACTGTCCGAAGATGGCCGCGTCCGCGTCCCACGTGTGCAAGATGCCGATATTTTCTTCCCGAAGCCACGCGGCGAAATCCCGGACGGCGGCGAAGGTCTCCTTCCCCGCGAAATGCCGGATGGGGACTTCCCGGACGGGGCCGCAGACCCTTTCCGTCTCTTCCAAATGCCCGCCGCGGCGGAAAAAGACGGCGACGCGGTGCGCTTCCCCGGCCGGGGCGCTCCGCTGCAAGGCCATGGCGCTGCGCGCGCACTGCCCCTCGGTCCCGCCGAAGATCAGGTCGTAGACGAAATGGCAGACCCTCAAAGGCACTCGCGTTCGTCCTTCGCCTCGCGGCGCATGAGCGAGAGGACGGCTTCCTTCGCGGTCATCTCCCCGGCGAGGATGGCGCTTACCGCGTTCATGATGGGAGGCTCGACGCCCGTCGCGCGCGCCAGTTCCATCGCGGGCCGCGCGGTGCAGACGCCTTCGGCGACCTGCACCATGCCCCCGAGGATTTCGTCGATCTTCTCGCCCTTCCCCAGCCGCTCGCCGACGGTGCGGTTGCGGCTCGACTGCGACGAGCAGGTGACGATGAGGTCGCCGATGCCGGCGAGGCCGTAGAACGTCTCCCGCCGCGCGCCGAGGGCGACGCCGAGGCGCGTCATTTCGGCCATCCCGCGGGTGATGAGGGCGGCTTTGGCGTTGGCGCCGTACCCCAAGCCGTCGGCGATGCCGCCGGCGAGCGCGATGACGTTTTTCAGGGCGCCGCCGAGTTCGAGGCCGACAACGTCGTCGGTCGTGTACGCGCGGAAGGTGTCGGAGGTGACGAGCGCCTGGAAGAAGCGGGCGGTCTCCGCGTCGGCGGAGGCGATGGTGACGGCGGTCGGGACGCCGCGGGCGGTCTCCGGGGCGATGCTCGGGCCCGAAAGCGCCGCGATGCGCGCCTTCGGCCACGCGGCGGCAACGAGTTCGGTGATGCGCGCGTGGGGCGGGTCGGGGTCGAAGCCCTTGGTGGCGCTCGCGGCGGGGAGGCCGTCGGGCACGAAAGGGGCGAAGCGGGCGAGGACGGACTTCACGAACGCGGAGGGGCTTACGATGAACGCGGCCGCGGCGCCCGCGAGGACGGCTTCCGGGTCCGCGGAAAAGTGCAACGCCTGCGGGAGGTGGACGCACGGCAGGAACTTCGGGTTGCGCCGCGAACGGTTCATTTCCTCCGCGTAGGCCGCATCGGGGCTCCAGACCTCGACGTCGTGGCCGTTGCGCGAAAGGACCAAGGCCAGGGCCGTGCCCCAGCCGCCGTCTCCGATGACCGCGATTTTCATCTTCACATTCCCTCCATGCGCGCGGGCCCGCCGACGACTTTGTCGTAGGGCGTGGCGAGATAGACATACTTGATCCAGGCGTTGAAAAAGACGTTGCGGTTCGCCCGCCAGTCGTTGACCGGGGCCGCCTCGTCGAGGCCTTCGAGCGGCCCCACGTCGGTGCGCCCCGCCGCGCGGTCGCGCGCCGCTTCGGCGAGCAGGCGGCCGGAGTTGTATTCCTGGTGGCCGAGGTGCATCACCATGCCGTGGTCGGGCGTTTCGAAGATGACGTACCCGCCGCGCTCGCCGTGGGCGAGGAGGCGGATTTTCCCTTCGCGCGCGGCGGCTTCGGCGGCCTCGTCGGAGATGCCCGCGTGGCGGGACATCGGGCAGTGGAAGATGTCGTCGAGCCCCCCCACGAGCGGGTGGTTTTCGACGAGGCGGCGGACGGGGTACACCCCGAAAAGCTTGCGCGGGTAGTTGGTTTTCCCGATTCCGAGGTACTGCGCGAGGGCGAGGCCGCCCCAGCAGATGCCGAGAATCGACGCGACGGATTCCTTCGCCACGTCGATGATTCCGCAGATTTCGTCCCAGTATTCCACCTTCGAGAAGTCCAGCTCCTCGACCGGCGCGCCGGTGATGACGAGCGCGTCGAGCGCGGCGATCGCGTACGCCCAGTCGAAGGGGAGGTAGTGGCGCCCCAGGTGGTCGCGGTCGGAGCTTTCGTACGCGTGGTTGCGCAGGCGGATCCACACCGGGATGATCTGGAGGATGCTCTGGCCCATCGGGGCGAGGACGTTGAATTCGTACGTCTCCGCGCGCGGCATGATGTTGAGGAT
>JAFSUH010000077.1 GCA_017445365.1 Kiritimatiellia bacterium
GCGGGCGATGCGCAACGCAATCGCGTCGATGTCGTTTTCGGTGAGCTTCATGGGGGAAGACGCCTTTTGCGATTTTACTTGACGTACTGCGTTTCGCCGCCGATTTCCCACTCGTCGACGATGGCGAGGATGACGTTGTCCACCGGACGGTCCTTCGTCATCGCCGTCTGGCGCGCGGAGGAACCCGCGGCCGTCAGGACGATTTCGCCCGGGCCCGCGCCCACGCCGTCCGCGGAGACGACGAAGGCGCCGGTTTCCTTTCCCTGCTCGTCCAGCAGGCGGACGAGCAGGAAGCGGATGCCCTCGAGGACGGGCTCCTTGCGGGTGGATACGACGGTGCCGACGACACGGCCTAGATTCATCTTGCGCCTCCGGGATTGGGAACGGACGGTGTGGAAAGGGGAAGGCCCCTCCGCCCCGCGCCGGGGATGGGGGAAAACCGGCGGGGACGGGGGGAAGGCGTCCGGAGGGGAAAGGAGCGGGAAAATGAAGAAAACCGCTTAAAAGCCCCCGGACGCGGAAGGGGGCTACTTCTTCGCGGGCGCGCGGCCGAGCGGAAGGACGGCGTCGACGTTCGCGTGCGGACGGGCGATGACGTGGACGGTGGTCACTTCGCCGACGCGGGACGCGGCGATCTGGCCGGCGTCGCAGGCCGCCTTGACGGCGGCGACGTCGCCGCGGACGATCACGGACGTGAAGCCGCCGCCGGTCTTTTCGTAGGTGACCAGTTCGACCTTGGCGGCCTTGACCATCGCATCGGCGGCCTCGACGGTCGCGGGGAAGGAACGGGTTTCGATCATGCCGAGTGCATCTGCCATTTTGTTTGCCTCTTGGGGTTGGGGGTTGGGTTCGGGTTGGTTCTAAAGGGGTCGGGTTCAGTCGCGGCGCGCGTCCTCCGGTTCGGGGATGCCGGTGATGCCGGCGATCGCCTCTTCGGCGGCGCGGGCGGCGACGACGATGTCGCGCTCCTCGCCGCCGAGCCAGACGCGGCCGTAGGCGCCGAAGGAGACGACTTCAAGGATGTTGGCGTTGGAGGCCTTCTCCGCTTCGTTCGCGGCGAAGGAGGAGTACCCCGCGGGGGAGACTTCGAGGATGTACAGCGACTGGCCGCGGGTGATCATGTTGCCGTGGCGAGAGCGGTTGACGAGCATCGTGTGGTGGTCGTCGAGCGCGTGGATGATCTGCGAGGTGCGGATGGTCGGGCGGATGCGCTCGTCTTCGCTCAAGCCCAAGGCGTCGAGCACCGCCTCGCCCGCGCGGCGGACCTCGCCGATGGAGTCGCCGTGCAGTTCGAGGAGGCCGTACAGCCGCTCGACGATCTGCAACCCCGGCGTCACGCGCGCGGCCTTGAGCGCGACGTCGGTGATGCGGTTGATTTCGATGGCGGGGGCGATTTCGATCAGGATCGACGCCTGCCCTTCGACCGGGAGGTACCCCTGCTCCACCGTCGCGAGGAAGGACGCGAACTGCGGCTGGAGCGAGTCGAGGATGCTGTAGGTGCGAAGGACCGTCTTCATCGGGCTCTACCGCGCCGCCGCGGCCTCCTCCAGGACCTTGACCGACGAGGAGCAGCCGATGCGCGTCGCGCCCGCTTCAATCATCTTGATCGCGTCCGCGTAGGAGCGCACGCCCCCCGACGCCTTGACGCCGAGGCGGTACGGCTTGACGCAACGGCTCATGAGCGCGACGTCTTCCGCGGTCGCGCCGCCCTTGTTGAAGCCGGTCGAGGTCTTGACGAATTTCGCACGGGCGCGGACGGCGCAGGCGCAGGCCTTCTCGATTTCGTCGGCGGTGAGGAGGCAGGTCTCCAGAATCACCTTGAGCAGCGCCCCGCCGTCCATGCACGACTCGCTCACCACGCGGATGTCGCGGTACACGCCTTCCCAGTCGCCCGCCTTGGCGAGGCCGACGTTGATGACCGTGTCGATTTCGCGGGCCCCGTCGCGGATGGCGCGGCGCGCTTCCATGGCCTTGAGCTCCGGCGGCATCGCGCCGAGCGGGAAGCCGACCACGCAGCAGGTCTTGACGCCGCTTCCGCGGAGGGCGTCCGAAGCGGTGCGCGCCCACGCGGCGTTGACGCAGCAGCTCCAGAAACGGTGCTGGCGGGCTTCCGCGCAGAGTTTCAGGATGTCGTCCTTCGTCGCTTCGGGCTTGAGGAGGGTGTGGTCGATCATCTGCGCGAGGGCGGACGGGGAGATGCGCCCGTTGCCCGCGCCGCCGCGGCAGGAAGAGCCGGGGGCGGACGAGACGATTTGCCTGACGCGCGAGGCGATGCGGTCGATGTCGGCTTCGGAAAGGTTCATTTCGGTCTCCTGGAGGGCGCGGACGAAGGGGGAGTCCGCGCGGGTCGTTTCGAGGGAAGAAATCATTTGCACGCGGCGGAGGTGCCGCGGTTCGGTGCAGGATTGGGTGAGGAAGGCCGTCACGATTTCCCGCGCTTCGGCGAGGGGGGTGACGGAGGCGCCGAGGGTGAGGACGCGCGCGTCGTTGTGGACGCGGGCGTTGGTGGCGAGCTTGACGGAGTAGCACGCGGCGGCGCGGACGGTGGGAATCTTGTTGGCGGCCATGGCCGAGCCGATGCCGGCGCCGTCGATCATGATGCCGAAGTCGGCGCGGCCGGAGGCGACGGCGCGGGCGACGCGGGCGGCGAAGAGGGGGTAATCGACCGCGGCGGTGGAGCGGCACCCGAGGTCCTGGACGTTGTGGCCGAGGGAGCGGAGCCACTCGGCGAGGGCGGATTTCATGGGAAAGCCGCCGTGATCGGAGCCGATGGCGATTCTGGCAAGTGCCGCGCACATATCTTCAAGAATGATTGCGCTTCGGGACAAGCGGCGCAAGCCCCAAAACCTCCGCGTCCCCTCCCCTCCGGTGAAACGCTTTTCCAGGCGCGGAGGCACGTTGCTTGCAGGGCTGCCCCTGCGTGTCGAACGCCCCGGAACCGAATCGGTGGCGCGGGAGGAACGGACCCGTGCGGGCGGAGAATTCCCCGAAGGGGGGGGGCCGCGGAAGGTCGAAACGACGGAGGCGGAAACCTCCGTCAGGGCGACGGCGTTGCCCATGATGCCGGCGCGGGAGATGACTTGCGTCTTGACGTTTTCAATGTCCCGTTTCCTTCGCGAGTTTGGGAGCGACTTGGGGGGCGGGGAGGTGTAGCTTTCCTTTCCGAAAGTGAATGCCCGCGATGCCAGCCCTTCCCCCGTGGAACCCGCCTTCGAGCGGGTCGCCCTCCTTTTCGGGGAAGCGACCCTCGCGCGGTTCGCTTCCGCGCACGTCTGCATCGCCGGGGTCGGCGCGGTGGGCGCGATGGCCGCCGAATCCCTCGCGCGGAGCGGCGTCGGCCGCCTCACCCTCGTCGATTTCGACAGGATTTCCCTCTCGAACCTGAACCGCCATCCCTTCGCCGCGCATTCGACCGCGGGCCGCCCCAAACTGGAAGTTGCCCGGGAACGTCTCTCCGACATCGCCCCGGCCTGCCGCGTCGATTGCAAGGAACTTTTCCTGGACGAAAAGACGGTCCCGGAACTGCTGGCCGCCGGGCCGTACGACGCTTTGCTGGACGCCATCGACTCCCTGAGTCCGAAGGTGGAACTCCTCTCCCGTGCCGCGGAGGTTCCCGCGATGCACACGGTCTCCTGCGTCGGCGCGGCGCGGCGGAGCGACCCGGGCGCCTTCCGCGTCCGGCCGCTTTTCGAAACGCGCGGCTGCCCCTTCGCGCAGTTGATCCGCAAGCGCCTCCGCCGCCGCGGGGTGCCGGAAAATGCCCCGCTTTGGGCCGTCCAGAGCGACGAACCCGCCGCCCCCGCGACCGCGGAGCCGGAAGAAAACGCCATGCCGCGCGGGCGGAACCGCCAGCCCCTGGGCAGCCTCCACGCCGCCACCGCCGCCGCCGGACTCGCCGCCGCCGCGGAAATCCTCCGCTTCCTGCGCGGGACGTAAGCCCCTCCGCCCCGCGCGGCACTTGGCTTTTCGCCGCGCTTGTTCCAAACTGCCCCGCGCATGAAACAAGATTCCGATTCCCTCCCTTCCCGCCTTCTCGCCCTGCTTTCCGCCCCGGACTGCCGCCCGCTCGCCGAGCGCGACCTTGCCAAGGCCCTCCGCCTCGGCTTCGGCGGCCGCGGCCCGCTCCGCCGCGCCCTCCGCGCGCTCGAAGCCGAAGGCAAGGTCCGCGCCGCCGGCGGCGGCAAATGGGCCCCCGCCCCGGCCGATGCGCGCGGAAACGAACTGCGCGGGACCCTCCGCGTCAAGCATTCCGGCGACAAGCTCTTCGCCCCCTTCGAC
>JAFSUH010000078.1 GCA_017445365.1 Kiritimatiellia bacterium
ACGGCGGCGGCGCGCCTCGGCGGCGCCGCCTCGCGCGGGTTGCTCCTGGCCGCGCTCCTCGCGGGATTGCGCGTGGCCGGGGCGCACGCCGCTTCCTCCGCGGGGTTCGGGATGGGGACCGCCGGGCCGTTCGTCGCCCGATTCACGGACTGGGTGCGGAAGAACGTCCCCGAGGGCGGCCGCATCGCGCTTGCGGGGTGGATCCACGAGCGGTTCGAAGGGGGGCGGGCGGCGTACCTGCCGGTTCTTTCCGGGCGCGAGTTCTTCGGCGGCGACTACTACGCCTTCCCGCGCGGCATGGTCGAATACGACTGCCCGCCGCGCGCCTACCGCCGCTCGCCCGAGGGATACCTCGCCTACTCGCGCCTCAACGGCATCACGCACTGGTGCGCGCTGGACCTGCGCGCGGCCAACGTCTTCGAGAAGGACTTCGGCGCCCCGTTCGTCCCCGTCGCGCGCTTCCGGTTGCCGGAGCGGTGCGTGACGGTGTTCCGCATCGACGAGCCGTGGACCAAGGCGCCGACGCGCTTCCTGGAGGGCGAAGGGGAGCTCGAGGTCGGCGGAAACCGCATCGTCGTGCGCCCCGCCGACCCCGCCGCGGAACGGCTCGTGCTGCGGTACAACTGGCGCAAGGGGCTCGTCTGCCGCACGCCCGGCGCCTCCATCGGGCCGGTCGCGGTGGACGATTGCCTGCGGTTCATCGAAGTCCGCCCCGGCGGCGCGGAAGAAATCGAAATCGGCTACGTCCCGCACTGGAGCAAGATGGAACCGAACTTCGACGGCTCCTTCCAGCACTGACCGGGCCGCACCGCGCGGGGCGCCGGTTCCCCTTCCCCGGGAAATGGCTTGACGGAGGGGAAAAGCGGGAGAAAGACTTCCGCGTTCCCGTTGCCGGGAACGGAAAGACACGGTTTCGCCCATGGATGCCCTCGCCCCCACCCCCACGACCAACCCCGCCGCCGAAAAACGGAACGCGCGCGTGCGCGACTACCTCCGCATCGCGCGGCCCGACCACTGGATCAAGAACCTCTTCATCCTGCCCGGCGTCCTCGCGGCGCTCGTGCTGGTGAAGGACGAGGCGTGGACCTGGCCGGCGCTCGCGGCGAAGGTCGTTCTCGCGTTCGTCGCGACGAGCCTCGTGGCCTCGGCGAACTACGTCATCAACGAGTGGCTCGACGCGAAGTTCGACCGCTTCCACCCCAAGAAGAAGAACCGCCCCGTGGTCGTGGCGGAACTGCGCGCGGGGTGGGTGTACGCGGAGTACGCCAT
This sequence comes from Kiritimatiellia bacterium, assembly GCA_017445365.1. Lineage (GTDB taxonomy): Bacteria > Verrucomicrobiota > Kiritimatiellia > CAIQIC01 > Lenti-01 > RGIG3480. The sequence goes on from JAFSUH010000078.1 coordinate 1,270, forward strand.
CCTCGCGGTCGCGGGCCTCGCCTGCTCCTTCGCGGTCAATCCGCTCTTCGGGGCGATGGGCGCGTGGCTGTTCGTGATGGGCATCCTCTACAACGTCGAACCCTTCCGCACCAAGGACGTGCCGTATCTCGACGTGCTCTCCGAGTCGGTCAACAACATGATCCGCCTGCTCATGGGCTGGTTCACGGTCGCGCATTCGACCATCCCGCCGTGCAGCCTGATTCTCGGGTACTGGATGTGCGGCGCCTACCTCATGGGCATGAAGCGCTTCGCCGAATACCGCATGATCGGCGACCCGGAGCGCGCGGGGCTGTACCGCAAGTCCTTCCGCCACTACTCCGAGAACATGCTCGTCGCCTCCTCCTTCTGCTACGCGCTCGCGGCAACCTTCCTGATCGGCATCTTTCTGGTCAAGTACCGCGTCGAACTCGTCTTCTCCGTTCCCTTCCTGATCGGCCTTTTCGGCAAGTACACCGCCATCGCCTGGCATGACGACTCCTCCGCCCAGAAGCCGGAAAAACTGTTCCGCGAGAAGCGGCTGATGGTGCTTGCGGCGGTTTTCTTCCTCTCGCTGGTCATCGGGCTGGTCCTGGACATGCCGTGGCTTTCGATTTTCACGAGCGACAACCTCTACCCCATCCGTTCCCTCCTCCCCTGACATGACGGCGCGCGCGGCGGAAATCCCGGGGGAAGCGGTCGGCGCGGGGCGTTGGCAACGCCTCCGGCGCGCCTCCTGGGCGCCCCTTCTCGCCTTCGCGGGCGCGGCAGCGCTGATTCTCGCCATGACCTGGCCGTGGTGCCTGCACTGGAAGGGCGAATTCCTTTTGCACTGGGACCCGCCGTTCCACGCGTGGAAGCTCGAATTCATGGCGCGGCGCATCCTCGCGGGCGACATCTTCTGCTCGTCGGGCGGCACCGGCAACACCAACATGCTCTACCCGCAGTCCGGCGCGCTCTACTTCGAAGCGCTCCAGTGGCCCCCCGCCCTCTTCGCGGCGCTGCTCTTCGCCCTGACGCGGTTGCCTTCGGAAACGATTTACCACCTTTCGCTCCTGGTTTTCTGGGCGCTTTCGGCGCCGTGCATGTACCTGCTCCTGCGCGAGCTTGCCTGCGGGAAGGCCGCGGCGCTGGCGGGCGCGCTCGTCTTCTGCATCCTGCCGCACCGGATGACCTACTGCGTGGAATTCCAGATGGAGATGGTTTTCGCCATTCCGCTGGTCTATCTCTTCCTCCTGCGCTTCTTCCGCCGCGGCTCGCTCCTCGACGCGGTGGGCATCACGGCGTCGTGGTGGCTCCTCGCGGTCTCGGAGCTCTACGAAGCGGTGTTCGTCCTGATGAGCCTCCCCGTCCTCGCGCTCGCCTTCCTCGCGGCGCGCCCGCGCCTCCTGGCCGACCGCCGCCTCTGGACCGGCGGCATCGCGGCCGGCCTCGCGGGCGCGGCGCTGGTTCCCGCGATGCTCCTGCCGTACCTCACCCAGCAGGGCGAAGGCACGGTCGTCCGCGACATGCAGGAAGTGCTCAAGCACAACGCGCAGCCCTTCTCCTATTTCCTCCCGTGGGGCCGCTTCCGCCCGTGGAGCCTCGAAGCGTTCGCCGACGAGTTCAGCCTCTACCCCACCCTCGCGGTCCTCGTCCTCGCCGCGGCGGGCGCGGTCCTCTGGTTCCGGCGCGACTGGGCCTCCCCTCCCCCGCCCGCGGCCGGTTCCCCGCCCCCCGCGTGGCGGCGCCTCCTCCGTTTCGTCCCGCCGCTCCTCCACGCGGCGGCGCCCGTTCTCTGGCTCGTCTTCATGGCGGTTCTCGCGATTCCGCTCGTGGACCGCACCCTGTGGACGAAGGACCTCGCGCAACGGGACTACGTCGTCTGGAAGATGTTCCTCTGGTCGCTCCTGCCGCTGCTCTTCGTCCCGGGCCGCAACGAAAGCCCGCGGACGACGTTCCTGCGCGGCTTCACGGTCGTGGCGGCGCTCGCATGGGTGTTTTCGTTCGGCCCGCGCATCCTCGTCGGCCCGCGGCGGGCGCACGCGCTCGCCGGAATCGGCAACAAGTTCTACATCGCCTGCTACCGCCAGTGGCTGCCGTTCCTGGCCAACTTCCGCGTCGTCTCGCGTTTCGGCGTCCTCGTGCTCCTGTTCCTCGTCTGCACGGCGGCCTGCTGCCTCGACGCGGTGGCGCGCCGCCGCCGCCGCGCCGTCCGCCTGGGGCTCGCGGCGCTCTTCGTGGCCCTGTGCGCGTTTGAATCGCTCCCGCCGCCCGAATGGGTGGGGACGTACCGGAAAATCGAGCCCATGCGCAACGGCATGGTCGTCAAGCGCCTCCTTGAAAAACGCCCGCCCTGCACGCTCGCCGCGGTCCCCGTCACGACGCGCAACCTGGAAGGCATGCGCATGTTCTCCCTCCTCAAGGACGATTTCCCCTACGTGTACGTCTGGGGCGGATATTTCCCCCCGTTCGCGCAGGGCATCACCGACGCCTTCCGGAAAAACGACCGGGATTCGTGGCACGCCGACCTCGCGAGCATCTACCCCGAAGTCCTCGTGCTGGCCGACCGGCCGAGGAAAATGTTCCTGATGGAGGGATTCCGGCCCTTCGACCCGGCCGAAACGCCGGAAGGCGGCCCCGACGGGGGCATGACCCTCCGCGTCGATTGGGAAAAGTGGCTCGCGCCGGTGGCGGTGCCCGTTTCGCGCGACAAGCGCTTCACGCTTTTCCGCCTGAAGCCCCGGCCCCCCGCGCCGACCGCGGTCAAGAGGTTCCGGAGCGACGTCGGCCGCCGCAACCCCGTGGTCGAAGCCGACCTCGCCTTCGACGGGCCCGCCGCCCCGGTTTCCGTCGCGCTCAACGGCTTCGCGATGGGAGAGCACGCCCCGGACGGCGACGGCACCGTCCGCATCCGCCTCGACCTGGCAAGCGTTCCCCGCAAGGTCTGGAGCAAATCCGTCCCCAACGAGCTCGCGTTCGCCGCCGGGGACGTCTCCGGAGACGCCCCTGCCTTCGCCGTCAAGCGTTTTTCGATGGTGGGCGCCGACGGCCTCTACCACGACCCCGGCCACGGCGGCACCCTCGATCCGGCCGCCTTCCCGTCGGAGCCGGGACGATGGGATTGAAAATCCTCCAGTTCGGCGACGTCCACCTGCCGCTTCCGCCGGGCGCGCTGCGCTCGCCCGAAGCGTGGCGGCCCCGCCGCATCCCGGCCATCGCCAACTACTTCCTCCTGCGCGGCCGCCACTACGCCGCCGCCGGGGAGAAGCTCGACGCGTTGCGGGATTTCCTGCGCCGGGAAGGCGCGGACTGGATTTTCTACGCGGGCGACTCCGTGGGGATGGGCCTCGACGCCGAATTCCGCGCCGCCGCGCCGCGCCTCACGGCCGTTTTCCGGGAGGCGAGGTGCGGCACGGTCGCCGTTCCCGGCAACCACGACTTCTACACGTACCGTTCCGTCGGGGATTTCCGCCGCCGCATGGAGGCGGCGGGCTCGCACGTCCTCCCCGGGGCGCCCGTCGTCCGGTTCCTTGCGGAAGATTCCGCCGTCGTCGCCTTCGAAACCGCCCGTCCCCACTTCTTTTTCTGGCATTCCTCCGGGTACCTCGCGCCGGAAACCCGCGACGCACTGGCAACCCTCCTCGACGACCCGCGCCTCGCCGGATTGGAACGGGTGTTCCTCCTGACCCATTACCCGCCAGACGACGACGACCCCTACCACGGGTTTCCGGACGCGAAGCCCTTGGCGGAGATTCTCGCAAACCGTCCCAACTTGGTCTTCCTCCACGGCCACGTCCACAAGGTTTCCCGCCGGACGGTTTCCTTCGGTTCGGCCGAAGTGCCCGTTTTCTGTTCGGGGTCCCTCTCCAAGGCGGGCGTCGAGTCCTTCTGGCTCCACGAAATCGAAGAAGGCCGCCTGCTGTCCCGCCGCGGCCGCTGGACCGGAAGCGCCTGGACCCTCGACCCGCCGGAATGACCTGCCCCGGCGGCTTTTGCCAGACCACGCCGGAAAAGCCTCGCGCCAAGTTCGCAAGGTCCGCAAAGTTCTCGGAGGTGTGTCAAAGCCCCGGCCCGTCGCTTCGGGCGCCATCGTTCTCCCCCGCCCCGCCGATGTCGTCCGCCTGCTCGTAATAGTAGGAACAGTCGATTCCCTTCATGAACGTTTCGCGGTCGGCGGTTTTGTCGGTGAGGGCCGGGAGGAGCAGAGAGCGGAGGAGCGCCGGGTCCGTGACGGACTGCACCATTGCCGCGAGGTAGGGGAATTTCGGCACGAGCGACCAGTCGATGCATCGGCCGAGGGAGCGCTTGAGCATGAGATCGAGCCAGATGCGCGTGGCGCGGCCGTTGCCTTCCAGGAAGGGATGGACGACGTTCATCTCGACGTATTTGGCGAGGATTTCGTCGAAGTTGCCCTCGGGCATGGCCTCGACCCGGCGGAGGGTTCCGTCGAGGAAGCGGGCCTGGGCGAAGGCGAAATCCCCCTTGGCGAGGTTGACCGTGCGGATCTGCCCCGCGAAGGGGTAGAGGCCGCCGAAGAGATAGGCGTGGATCTGCCGCAACCCCTTGGCCGTGCCGACTTCGATGGAATCGAGGAGGCCGCTCCCGAAGAGGGCGCGTGCCTTTTCGCGGCTCTTTTCGTCGAGGGTTTCGGGGCCGTACACGAACCAGTCGAGGAAGGCGGCGGCGCGGTTGTTGGGGATGGCGCGGGCAAGGGCGGCGATGCCTTCCGCGTCGAAAGCGTCGGTGAGGCGTTGCTTGCCGTCGGGCGCGCGGAGCTTCAACTGGATAGCGGCACTAACCAGTTCGGGGTTTTCCCGGCGGAGCTTGGCCTTGAGCCATTTCCAGTAGTTGCGGTTTTTGGCATGGTCGCTTTCGCCGTTGACGGCGCCCACGGCATCGAGCGCGGAAAAGAGCCAGCGGGCGCGCGCGTCGTCCCAGACGGCGCGCACCTCGCGGTCGCCGAAGAAGCGGATGGAGACTTTTTTCGCGGATGCCATTTGCAACCCAATTGTATGGGGTCCCAAGTCCCGGCACAACGGCGAAAACGCAAAAAAGCCTCGCGCGAAGTCCGCCAGGGACGCAAAGGATGGGACATTGAAGGCCATTGAACCCGCTTTCGCGGGCATTGAAAACGGCTCTAAACGGTCCGCTTTCCCGTAATCTCGCATCGGCCCCGACAAGAAGAGTTTCCCGCAGAGACGCAAGAGCCGCAGAGAGTTTCGGACAGGATTTACAGGATGGACAGGATGGGGCTTTCGGAGACGGGGGTGCCGGAAATCAAAAGATTTCAGGGCGTTTCGACGGGGGTTGTCATGGGGACGGAAGCCGCAGATTCAAATTCGACCGCGCAACAGGGCAAAATGAAACATTGAAACCCATGGAAAGCCGCCTCCGGCGGACATTGAAAAGATAGAATCCCGTTCCACGCGACCGGGAAGAAAGCCGGACGGACGGGAAGAGGGCGAAAAAGAAGATTTCGGCGAAAAATCAAGGATCTTTTGCGATTTTGGCGAGTCGGCCAAGGGGACAGCCTCCGTTGTTTTTCCGGAAAAACGACAAAATGTCGAATGGGAATCAGCATGGGGTGGCAACATGGCCGCCTCATCCCCTGTCAAAGAAAATGTCGGCCCCGATCCAACCGGCATTCGGGACGGACTCCGTTGCCTAAAACGGCCATAACGACTCCCGCTTCTTCTTTCTTGGCGGCGGTGGTTCACACTGGCGGATGAAATCGCGCGACCTCCCGGCCATCCTGGCATCCTCGAGATTCGTGTCGTTGGGGATCGGGTTGAACGCACCCGTGACGCAAATGCATGCGATACCGTCTTTGTCGCAGCCAAATTCGATATTGTATATGACCGAATAATGCGCGGACAAAAGATTGCCTTCGGCATCCACTTTGCATCGAGAGCGAACGACCCAACACTTGCTCTTGTCAAAAGACTTGCGTTCATATCGTCTCCCGTAGGAATCAGGATCAAATATCACGCGCTCAAAGAAATCTGCCTCTTGCTGATACAGTCCATCTGGCAATGCCGAATACGGCCCTTTGAATTCGCTAACGGCGTTCACCGCGCATTGATAATAACCGGAGAATTTGTCTGTAAATCTGATTCGCTTTCCCATTCCCGTGTAATCGGGAAACCATTTCCCATCCCAGTCGAAGAATACTTCAAAGTCCACATTTTCCCCTTTCCCGTGCGGTTGAACGAAATCGCGTTTCTCCATATCGAACCCTATCCAAGCGTTAATCGCCTTTGTATTGCTGAATACGCGCTCAAATGCTACCGACAAGTGTGCGGGATTGCGTATTTTCCGCAATTCAATGTTTTCCATGGCACCGTATGGTTGCCACTTGCCGTCCTTTACCTCATGTTCTTTGCCCATCGGGACATACGAGATTTCCATGCGAGAACCATAATACCCGACTTTGCCTACAAGAAAAACGACCTTGTTCCCGTTTGTTTTCCCTTTGACGACACATACGCCATTCGTGTCGGTCTTTCCATAAACCGAATGCGGTTTGGGCAACATGTCAAATCCAGCGCACACACTCGCGTTCGGCACCGGTGCCCCCTTGTCGTCGCGGACTTTCAGGCAAATCTCTGCCTCTGCGCCATGCGCCATGGCGCGTTCCACTTCGGGGGCAAGTTTTCGCGCGGACACAACGCACGGCAGAACCAACAGCAACAATGCCAACAGCGATTTTGCATTCATTGTCATTTCAGGTTTCCTTGCTCGACTGCTTTTTCGTAAAATTTGAACACGTAGAAGTACGCAACATTCTTCAAATCGGAATGACACCATTGCCCTTGGTAGTCAGAGCGTGTGGGCCAACCATTTGGACGTTCAATCTGGACATGACAATCGAAAGATTTTGGCCCCATCTGGTCTCCTCCAAATGCCACTCGCCCTGCTGCTGGCGTGAGGGCAGGGATTCCCTGGGCAAGATGCGCCCCCCTGACAAGGAGCGGGATTGCGGGTTGGTTCATGCTTGATGGGTAACAGTAGAAAACGGTGTTTGTCCTGAAGTCCGCGTCAGACATGGTCTGGGCCTCTGCCACGGAAATCTTGTTCACGCCAAACATGTTTTCCTCGATGTTCCAACCGGACCAGTCCGTTCCGCCAAGGCCGCCTCTACCCTTGAAGAGTTCCTGCTTGTGCCAGCTATAATGCCCAAAGGTATCCGAGATGCCTGTCCAGGTGTGAACATTGTTGTTGGTCGCAAGTTCCAGGATCTCGTCGCCAGTCGAATAGAAGTTGACGGCATATTGCGCGACATTGGAAAAACGCCCGGGCCAGCCGAGATGCTTCCGGTCGTCGTTCGGCTCGTTCCTGAACAGCCAATGCCAACACGACGCCCAGGAGTTCGTAGGGTACTCCTCCCACTCTGGATGGACAAGTTGCGGTACGCGCAGGGAAATATCGGTATCGTACGCCTCGGCCGGCACCGCCGAGTTGCACATGAGATAGCAATCCGGAACAAGTTCGTAGTCCTGAATCATCGCTGAGCAGACCATGTTGCCGAGCGAGTGCGCCATGAGGACTTTTGTCCCCGGCAACTCTTTTATCTGCTGCGCGATGGCACTAGCCGTGAAAAATGCATTGGAGACATTCTCCTGGTAGTTCGCATCTGATCCAATGTCGCTTCGCCACGTCACGGCAGTGAACTTCGCCGTCATCCCCGACTGCCACATTCGTTTGAACATCTCGGCAGCCCAGCCCCGTGCGCCATCTTGCGTGACATTGACTCCATGAACAAACACGAGATGTCGATTGGAAGTCTCGTTGTCGGGTCGATTGGTGGGTATGCCAAGCGCTGACGGGAATTTGACATTTTCCCCTGCCAGTCCACGCGAATTTAGCCAGCGGTACATGCCCTCGACGGAGGAAAGTTCCATCGGCAGTTCGCCCGAAACGACTTTCTGGTCGCCGTAGTAGATGTCCAGTTTCAAGGGGTCTGAAGTTGCCTCGCATCCCTCCATGAACACCAGGCCCTTGTTTGACGAGGGGGACTTCA